>JBCCIR010000022.1:0-46316 GCA_039028175.1 Verrucomicrobiota bacterium | reverse complement strand
CGGCAGCGCGGGAGCGCTGCCCTCCTAGTTGGTGAATTCGTTATGGTTTTCCTTTTTCGTAGAGGGAAGCGATTTCGTCCGGGGTGAGGGCGGTGTTGAAGATGGCGAACTCGTCGATGGAGCCGTTGAGGTTGCGGACGGAGAACTCTGGATCGTTGCGCATGGGTTGGCTCCAGTTCCCGATGGAAGCGGGGCCGATTTTCACGGTCTCGACGCGGTATTCTTCGGGGAGGATTTCTTGGTGGAACGGTTCGCCGTTGAGGTAGTGGGTGACCGTTCCGGATGAGCCGTCGTAGGTGACCGCGAGTTGGACCCATTTTCCGCTGAGGGCGGGTGCCCAGAAGGAGGGGGAGAAGACGACGTGTTTGTCTTTCCCCCGTTGTGTAGCGTCCTGCTTTTTGACGGAGAAGAAGAGGCGGCCGTCGTCCATGATTTGCCAATGGGGTTCATTGAGTTCGTGGCCGTCGGTGAGGAAGAGGGAATTATACCAGCGGTCGAGGCTGTCGATCTTGGTCCAGCAGAGGAGGGTAATGGCTTCGTGTTCCCCCGGGACATTAACGCGGACGCGGCTTCCGGTGGGGCCGAAGTCGAGGGCGGCTTCTTTTTGACCGAAGCGGTCGGTGGCGCGGCCGGCGGCGACTATGGCACCATCGCGAGCGTTTCCGGATTCGTCGAAGAGGGTGCGTTTCCAGTGGCCGGGTTGGTCGAAGGGGTAGTAGGCGAGGAGACGAGCGTCGCGGCGTAGTTCACGGCTATCGTTGAGCCATTGGGAACGTCGCGAGGCGCGGGTGGCATCGCGATGTTGTTCGAGTTCGGAAGCCCCGATGAACGCGCCGGGGCGCGCGGGCATCTCGATTGTGCCTTCGCCATTTCCAGAGCGGACCGCTTTACCTTCTGAGAGGTGGTGCTTGGCATCGGCTCCGGGATACCATTCGACTTCGCCTTCGAGGACGTGGACTTCGGAATGTCCATCTGCCACGTCGAGTCCGAACTCGGTGCCGAGGTCGACGAGTTCGCCATCGGCGGTGTGGATGCGGAAGCCTTTGGCGGGTTCGGGAACGCGTGCGCGGAGTTTGCCGCGGCGGACACTCATCTCCATGGGGGAGTGGACCGTGAAGTCGGCTTCACCTTCGAGGATGACGGTGACGCCGCTGAAGAGTTCGACCTGGATGAGGCCGGAGGCGAGTTGGAGATCGCCCTGGGGAAGGAGGTCGCCCTCGGTGAGTTTGAGATCGTTTTTCCAGACGGCATCGGCGTGGTTGGTGAGAACGGCGTAGCCGGCGGCGCTTGGTTCGGCGTTGGGGCGCTTGGTGATGGCGGGATCGTTGTCAGAATTGATGAAGAGGAATCCGAGGGGGAGGAGGAGGGCGAGGGCGGCGGCGATGCCGACGGCGGCGAGGGGCATACCGGTGCGAGGGGCGAAGGGGACGACTTTATCTTCGGCGGGCGTGGCGGGTGCGACGTCGAGATTTTCTGCTTCGACTTGGAGAAGGGTATTGAGTTCGAGTTGCTCGTAGTAGGCTCGGCGGGCTTCGGGGTCGATGTGGAGTTCGGCTTCGAGGCGAAGGAAATCAGCCTCGGAGATATCGTCGTTGAGGAGGGCAT
This sequence comes from Verrucomicrobiota bacterium, assembly GCA_039028175.1. Lineage (GTDB taxonomy): Bacteria > Verrucomicrobiota > Verrucomicrobiia > Verrucomicrobiales > DEV007 > JBCDBW01. The sequence continues at coordinate 44,711 of JBCCIR010000022.1, read as the reverse complement.
CGATGAGTTGGTTGCGTTCCTCGGAATTCATCTAGGCGTTCTCCTTTCCGGTTTCGAGTTGGCCTTCGATGCATTTTTGGAGGGAAGCGCGGAGGCGGTGGAGGGTGACCTTGAGGCTGCCGACGCTGCGGTTGACTTTCGCGGCGTATTCCTTGAGCGAGGTGGATTTGAAGTAGCGATGGAGGATGAGGTCGCGGTCTTTGGGGCGAAGTTTGGTGAGGCAGTGTTTGAGGGCGTCGTGTCGTTGGTCGAGGTTTTCGGAGTGTGCGGGAAGTTCGTCGGCGATGGTGTTTTCGAGTTCATCGCTGAAGACGAGACGGCGGGCGTCGCGGGCTTGTTTTTTGCGGTAGTTGAGGACTTCGTATCGGGCGATGGCGAAGGCCCAGGCTTTGAAGTTGGTGCCGGGTTCGAAGTCGGCGCGTTTTTGCCAGAGGGTGGTATTGGCGTGTTGGGTGACGTCGTGAGCGTTGGGATCGCCTGGCATGAGGGATTGGACGTAGAGGCGCAGGGCGATCTGGTGTTCGGTGAGGAGGGCGACGATGTGGTCGTCGGGGTTTTGTGGGTCCGTGGCCATGGGTGGATGCTACTAGTATATGGCCATTTGGGTGGGGGAGGTTAACAGGGGGAGCGGTTTTTTTGAGTTTTTCGGCTTAATACATTGATTTTAAGAGGGTTGAATGAGAAGGGCTGTGGAGAGCGTTGGGGCGGGGGAAGTTGACCGGACGGTGAAAGGCGGGATATTGGGACCCCTCACCCTGTTTTCCCCTCCCTTTGAATTTAAGTACACATTGTTCGCTCCGGTATGGCTATGCGTCGGAACTTGGCGTTTTGTTGTGTCGCGCGAGCGTCGTATTAGGGCTGTTGATGGTTGTTTGTGGATCGTTGTGGGCTGTACCCCCGAACCCTCCCCGGTATTTGGGTGTCAGTGCGCGGGAAAGTTCGGGGATATTCTTTTATCAATTGCTGTGGGAGGACGCGACGCCCACAAGTTCTCCGGACAACGAAACCGGATTTCAGATCGAATTTAAGCTCCCCGCCGATACGTCGTGGTCTTTCCTTGCGCAGGCTCCTGCCGACGAGATCGGATTCTTACCCGGGAGTACCGGAAACTTGCAACCTGGGGCTGTTTTTCAGTTTCGCGTTAGAGCGGTCAATTTAGATGGGGAATCAGCCTATTCGCCCGTGGTACAATGTGCAATCAATAGCGGGACAGGTTCAGCTCCCACTGGGCTTTATTCTGTCCTTACCGATTTGGACGAGGTATGGGTAGCGTTAGAGGATAACAACTATAGTGAAAGCTCATACGTCATAGAACGAAGAACGTTGCCGAGCGGGAGTTTTATTGAGATCGGCCCCGTCGGCGCTGACGTGAGTCGATTTAGTCTCATTGGCGCGCTTGTCCCTGGTGCTGACTATGAGCTTCGCGTTCGAAATCGATTTGGTGCGGCTGCTCCCTATACGTATTCTGGGTATTCCAATGTGATTTCTGTATCGATTCCGTTTTCTGCACCGACGAATTTGGCTGCTACGTTGACAGGTGAGACTGTCGCGCAATTAACGCAAACGGTTAATACGGTTTTGGATAGTGGCTATGCAATTGAGCGTCGAATCGTTGGCGATCCTACGTTTGAGCAGCTCGGAACAGTTGGACCAGGAGTGACCACGATCTCTGGAGCTGTGCTTGAGAATCCGGCAACCGATTACGAGATTCGGACTCGGGCATTTTTCGGGCCGGCGGCGAATCCGACGGCGTTTTCGGGGTATTCGAATATTGCGACAGTGACGACAGGTTTTAATGCGCCGACGGGATTGGTTGCAACGGCCTTGGATCAGCATTCGGTGCAACTCAGTTGGACGGACAACTCCGGAGTGGAGGGTGGGTATACGGCGTATTTGGACACGTCGGGAGCGAGCCCTAGTTTGAATGGCGCCTCGACGAACGGGGCTCCGGCTCCGAGCTTTGAAGCAGTCAGTGTTGTGGGTCCAAACGCTACGAGTACGGTCATATCGAATTTGGAGCCAGGGACGACTTATCAGTTTCAAGTGAGAGCTGGTTTCAATCACGAAGGAGCGCTGTTGGAGAGCGATCCGAGCAACACCGCTATGGTGACGACGCTTGATGGTTTCACTAGTTCAGATCATCCGGTGACGCCGTTTGAAGGGTCGTTCAACTATGCCTTTCAGACGACGACGAATTCTCCGATCGCTTCGTTTAACTTGGTGGGGAGCGAGTTACCGGCGGGATTGAGTTTTAATCCGGTGACGCGGACGATTGGGGGAACGGCGACGGAGGCGGGGCTGTTTGAGGTGCCTGTGGATGTTGAATTTGATGATGGGGCGACGGACATGATGACCTTGACCCTTCGGATTGTGCGACCGCCGACGGCGCCGCAGGTGGGGACGGTGATCACGGACCAGATGATGGATCAGGGGGTATCGACATCGATTGGGTTGGCGGGGACGTTTACGGATGTGGATACGGAGTCGGCGGTGCGGATGGACACGAGTTTGGGGACGATTGATGTTTTGTTGTATGACACGGCGACGCCGGCGACGGTGGCGAATTTCCTGGGGTATGTGGGCCGGGATGATTATGACGGAACCGTGTTTCACCGGGCGCCGCCGGGATTTGTAGTGCAAGGGGGAGGGTTTCTTCCCGGGGTGGCGTCGGACAATTTTATTGATGTGGCGCCGCAAGCACCGGTGGTTAATGAGCCGGGAATATCGAACTTACGGAATACGATTTCCATGGCGAAGGTTGGAGGTATTGTGGACAGCGCGACGAATGAGTTTTTCTTCAATCGTTCGGATTTGAATGCGCCGAATTTGGATTTTCAGAACGGGGGGTTTGCAGCGTTCGGGCGGGTGCCGACCTCAAGCATGACGGTGGTGGATCAGATTGCGCAGTTGCCGCTGAGGACCTATCAGGTGACGGTGGGCACGTTCAACGGGGTGTTTCCGGATTTTCCCGTGAATGCGCCGAGTGCGCCGACGGCGATGGACAACACGTTGGCGGTGACGATTGGTTCGGTGGAGACGCTCAACGAGGTATTGAGCTACTCGGTGGCGGGGGTGAATGCGGGGGGGATTGCGAGTGCGGGGATCAACAGTATGAATTTGGATATTACCGGACTGGGGCCGGGGGTGGCGTCGTTCAATGTGACGGCGACGGATTTGGATGGGATGACGGAGACGCAGACTTTGGTGGTGACGGTGAAGCAGAGTTTGAGTCAGTTTTTGGAGGCGGAAGGCGTGGGGAGCGGGCAGAACGGGGCGGGGCAGAATCCGGACATGGATAATCTCGATAACTTGGGGGAGTTCGCGTTTTTGGGTAATCCGAATGCGGCGGGAGATGCGGGGGCGGAGCCGGTGGCGGGGACGGTGGATGACGGGGGGACGGATCGGGTGACGATAACGTTCAAGATGCGGAAGTTTGCTTCAGGGCTGACGTATCAAGTGGTGAAGTCGACGGATTTGATCGACTGGAGCACGGTGGTATGGGACAGCGAGGTGGATGGCTTGGGAGCGAGCAATGTGTCGACGCAGGATTTTCCGGATCACGTCTTGGTGACGGTGACGGACGATGTTGGGGTGCCGGGGCGCTTGTGTTTCCTACGGGTTGAGGTGGAGGAGTGAGGGCTCAGGGTTCCGCGGCGTAGGCTTTGTAGGCGGCGGGGATATCGGCTTGTTTTTCGTCGCCCTCGTGGAAGATGACGCGGTGGCGGAGGGTGATGGTTTCGCCGGGTTTGAGGATGACGGTGCCGTCTTCGTCGGAGGTTTCGAGGCTTTTTAGGCCGAAGGCGTTGGCGGTTTGGAGTCCGTAGGTGCGGACGTGCCATGGGGTGGGGTGGCGGAAGCTGGAGGGGTGGTTGAGGATGGCGACCCCCATTGTTTCGCCGCCTTCTTCGACGGGGCCGTTGAAGTCGCACCATTCGGCGCGTTTGCCCCAGGCATCTTTATCGGTGTCTCCGTTGCTGTTGATGATCCGGCCGCCTTGTTCGGCATCGACGCTCATGGGGTGAGCGACGCGGACGCTAAAGCCGGCGTCCTTGGCATCGCCCAGGGTCGTGGGTTCGCCTTCGGTTTCGACGCCGATGAGGGTGATGTCGACATCGATGATGCGGGCGCCGGTTTCATCGTCGGCATGAAAAGTGAGGGCTCGTTTGTCGGTGAGGAGAAGGTCTCCATCGGGGTTTGTGTAGTCGTTTGTGGTGGTGACGGTGACGGAGTCGCCGTTGTGTGCGATTTCTTGGAGCTTTTTGTGGCTGGTGGTTCCCGAGGTGAGCATTTTGGGGTGGTCTGCGGGGATTTCTTTGCTGCGGTCGCCTTTGACGATGCTGAGCGGTTCGTGCCAGGTGTCGAAGCCATTGACGTTATTGTGTCCGAACCAGAAGGAGCGGTGGTGCGCGTGATCCTGTCGTTCGCCTTCCACGTCTTTCATGGGGAAGGCGCGGGTCATGGGTTTACCGGTGGGGCCGATGATGGGCCAGAGGTAGGGCTTGTTGGTATCGTCGTCGACGAAGTGGTAGGTGGTGAAGAGTTCGCCGTCGATGAGGATGTCGACGGAATGGTCGTCGGACATCTTGGTCGTGATCTCTGCGGCTGGGGAAAGCTGTGCGCAGACTAGGCAGATGACGCAGATTTTCAGAATGAGAAAGCCGGGTTTCATGGTGTCTAGGGGTGGGGGAGTCAGCTCTTCTGGTTCTTTTTCTTCTTCGAGTTTTTCTCTTCCTGTGAATCAGATTCTTTGTCCAAGTTCTTACGGAAGCTAAAGACTTTGGTTTCGTCTTTGACGGGTTGGAGATGTTTTTCGGGGAGGCGGTCGATGTCTTTAGCGATGCGGAACCATTCTTTCTCCATGGCGGCGACGCGTTCGGGTTGTTTCTCGGCGAGGTCACGCATTTCGGTGCGGTCTTTGTCGATGTTGTAGAGTTCCCATTTGCCGTTTTTGGCGGAGACGAGTTTCCAGGGGCCGTCGCGGAGGGCGCGATCGGTCCCGAAGTGGAAGTAGAGAGGGGAATGCGGTTCGCGTTCCTCGCCTTGGAAGATGGGGAGGAGGGATTTGCCCATGAGGGGATCGATTTGGCGGTCGCCAACCTGGGTGGGGTAATCGGCGTCGGCGAGATCGATGAAGGTGGCCATGAAGTCGATGAGGTGGGCGGGTTGGTTGGTGATGGTGCCGGGTTTGGTCTTGAGTCCGTCGGGCCAAGAGACGATGAGGGGGGAGGAGATACCGCCTTCGTGTTGATTTTGTTTGTAGAGGCGGAAGGGCGTGTTGCCGGCGTTGGCCCATGCGGCGTCGTAGGTCCAATAGGATTCCGCATCCCAGGGGTCGAGTTCCTTCCCGCGGGTGCGCTCGAAGGGGCAGGCGCCGTTGTCGGCGCAGAAGAGGAAGAGGGTGTTGTCGAAGAGCTTCTTTTCCTTGAGGTAGTTGACGAGGCGTCCGACATCCTGATCGACGACATCGACCATGGCGGCGAAGACCTCCATGCGACGGGCTTCCCATTCTTTGGTTTCGTCATCGAGGCTGTCCCATGCGGGGACGTGATCGGGGCGTGGGGAGAGTTTCCATTTGGCGGGGATGAGGCCGGAGTCGAGTTGGCGTTGGTATCGTTGTTCGCGGAGCTTATCCCAACCGATGTCGTAGACGCCTTTGTATTTTTCGATTTCTTCTTTGGGGGCGTGGAGGGGGTAGTGGGGGGCGTTGTAGGCGACGTAGAGGAGCCAGGGGTTTTCCTGGGAGGTGGCTTCTTTAAGGAAGTCGAGCGCGAAGTCGGTGATGGCGTGGGTGACGTAGAAGGGGCGGTCGTTGAGGGTTTTGGGGATATCCCAGACTTCGCCGTTGAGGCGGAAGGTGTCATCGCCGGTGAAGAAATTCGTGGCGCCCGAGAGGTGGCCCCAATAGCGGTCGAAACCGAAGTCGGTGGGTTGTTTGGAGAGGTGCCATTTGCCGGACATCATGGTGAACCAGTCGCTGTTTCCCAGCACTTCCGCGATAGTGGCGCCGCGGGAGAGTTCTGCAGAACCGGCTTGATCGCAGTAGAGGCCGGTGAGGAGGGAGACGCGCGAAGAGTGGCATTTGGCGGTGTTATAGAATTGGGTGAAGCGGAGGCCGTTGGCGGCGAGGGCGTCGAGGTTTGGGGTATTGATTTCGGAGCCGTAGCAGCCGAGGTCGGCGAAGCCGAGGTCATCGGCCATGATGAGGACGATGTTGGGGGGCTCGGGAGCGGCGGAAAGGAAATCACGCGGAGACGCGGAGACGCTGAGAAAGGCAGCAAAAAAGAGGAGGTATTTCATAATGTTGAGATAGAACGAGTGGGATAGGGGGATTCTTGCGGGGATTGGGTTGGTGTGACCGTCACTTTTTGACTGCGAGAGAGGATTAGTCCTCGCTTTGCCCTGCGGGCTTGCTGCGGAGGCTCGGCAGGGACGCCGAGCCGCACCTTTGGCTAGAGGCCGAACGGAGTATTCTTGGTGGAAGGTGACGAGGGTTTTGGGCTGGACCGAGTGGGAGTGGGTGTTCATTTTCTTGGGCACTATGGGAGCAGAGATTGGAACACCGTTTACGGATTCGGCGAAGAAACTTTTGTTGTGTGGATCGGGGGAATTGGGGAAGGAAGTGGTGATGGAGCTGCAGCGATACGGGGTGGAAGTGATTGCGGCGGATGCGTATGAGAATGCGCCGGCGATGCAGGTGGCGGATCGGGCGCGGGTGTTTTCGATGTTGGATGGGGAGGCTTTGCGTGGGGTGATTGAAGAGGAGAAACCGGACCTGGTGGTGCCGGAGGTGGAAGCGATTGCGACGGATGTGTTGGCGGCATTGGAGAGCGAGGGGGTGACGACCGTGATCCCGACGGCGCGGGCGACGCAACTAACGATGAACCGGGAGGGGATTCGACGGTTGGCGGCGGAGGAGTTGGGATTGCGGACATCGCCGTATCGATTTGCGGAGACGGAGGAGGAATACAATGCGGCGATCGAGGAGATTGGGTTGCCGTGCGTGGTGAAGCCGATCATGAGTTCGTCGGGGAAGGGGCAGAGCACGGTGAAGTCGGAGGAAGATGTGGAGCAAGCGTGGCGGTATGCGCAAGAGGGCGGTCGTGCGGGGAAGGGAAAAGTGATCGTGGAGGGGTTCGTGGATTTTGATTATGAGATCACGCAGTTGACGGTGCGTCATGTGGGGGGGACGAGTTTTTGTGATCCGATCGGGCACATCCAAGTGGACGGTGATTACCGGGAGTCGTGGCAGCCGCAGCCGATGAGTGAGGCGGCGTTGGCGGAGGCGCGGGAGTATGCGAAGGCGGTGACGGACAACTTGGGCGGACGTGGGATTTTCGGGGTGGAGTTGTTTGTGAAGGGGGACGAGGTGATTTTCAGCGAGGTATCGCCGCGGCCGCATGACACGGGAATGGTAACGATGATCTCGCAGGATTTGCCGCAGTTTTCGTTGCATGCGCGGGCGATATTGGGGCTTCCGATTCCGAATATTGTGCAGCATGGGCCTTCGGCGTCGTGCGTGATTTTGGTGGAGGGAGAATCGGACAATGTGCGGTTCGGGAATTTGGAGGAAGTGTTGAAGGAGCCGGACACGCAATTGAGATTGTTTGGGAAGCCGGTGGTGAAGGGGAAGCGGCGAATGGGGGTGGTGATTGCGCGCGGGGGGACGATTGAGGAGGCGCGGGAGAAGGCGCGGGCGGGGTCTGAGGCGGTGGCGGTTTCGTTGTAGCTGGAATTCTCACGCGGGGACGCGGAGAGGTGGAGAGTTTGTGGGTATTATAATTGTCGAAGCGTTGCGTGAGGGGACGTATGATGGTGTGATTTTTGAATCTCAACCCCTTGTTAAGATGATGAAGCTTGGTTTGGCGCGTGCGTTGGTGGCTGGATTGGCCGTGTTTTTTATTGGAAGTTTAGCCGTGGCGGAGGGGCGGGTGGCGAAGGTTTATTTTTTGGTGGGGCAGTCGAATATGGAGGGGAAGGGGAATCCGGTGCATTTGGACACTTACAAGGATGACCCGATGATTGCGGAGACGTATGCGGGGTTGAAGGATGGGGACAGGTGGGCGGTGCGGGATGATGTGTGGATTACCTATCCGAGCAAGGCGCAGGGGGCAAAGCATGGGCCGCTTACGGTGGGGTATGGAACGAAGGGGGAGGATTCGATCGGGCCGGAGTTTGGATTTGGGCACACGGTGGGGAACGCGGTGGAGGAGCCGGTGGTGTTGATTAAGGTGGCGTGGGGTGGGAAGTCGGTGGCGGTGGATTTTCGGCCGCCGGGTGCGCCGCCGAGTGAGGCTGAGATCGACGCGCTGCTGGAGAAAGCCCGGAAGAAGAAGCCGGAGACGACCCGTGAGGAAGTGGTCGAGCGGTATGGGCATTTTTATCGTGAGATGGTGCGACTGGCGAAGGAGGAGTTGGATAACCTGGACAAGCGATTTCCGGAGTTGAAGGGTTATGAGCCGGAGATTGCAGGTTTTGTCTGGCACCAGGGGTTTAATGACAAGATCAACGGGGATTTGCGGTCGCGGCAATTTGAGGATTACACGAAGTGGCTGGTGCAGTTTGTTGCGGATGTGCGTGAGGAGTTTGGGGCGCCGGACATGCCTTTTGTGATTGGGGAATTGAGCACGGGTGGGATTCCGCAACGGGGTGAATTTCAGGCGGCGCAGGAGGCGGCGGCGGATCAGGGTGGAGAGAATGTGTTTTTTGTGCCGACGGCGGAGTATTACGACACGGAGGCGCACGCGTTGTATGAGAAGGGGTATTGGAAGGGGACGGACGAGGAGAAGGCGCAATGGCAGGCGGTGGGCAACGACCGGCCGTATCATTACCTGGGGTCGGGGAAGACGTATTACTTGAAGGGGGTGGCCTTTGGGGAGGCGCTGACCGGTGAGGGCGGCGGCGGGAGCGGCGAACGTGACAGTATTTTACGGTTCGATCGCTGAGATGGCCATGTCGATGGCGTTCTTGAGTTCTTTATTCCAGTCGGAGCCGGCTTTGTCGCGGCGGTTGGCGATGGCGGTGAAGTTGATGCCGTCGGGGCGTTGAACGGCGACGGCGGTGGTGCCGGGGAGGCTGCCGTAGAAAGTGTATCCGGCCCGTTGGCCGGGCTTTCTGGGGTCGCCACTGATCCAGTAGTTTTCGAGGAAGCGGCAGTAGTCGGCGGCGGAACTGACCATGGCGCCGGAGCCGGCGCGAACTTCCATGCGTTGAGGGTCAGGGGAGACTTCGCGGTCGTATTCGGGGTGCAAGTGATACCAGGTTTCGCCGTCGGGACGGTTATCGAGTTCGGTGCGGCCGGGCGCGAGGGTGGCAGTGCCGGCGGTGGCGGCGACGGTTTCGTTGAGGTATTCGGTGTAGGATTTACCGGAGACCTTTTCGATGAGATGGACGATGAGGTTGTATCCAAAGTTGGAGTAGGCCTCGCGTTCGCCTGGGGTGAAGTCCAAGGGTTGTTCGAGCATGTAGTTGAGGAGGTCGGAGAATTCGATTTTGTCGACGTCGACGTTTTGCTCATTGGCGATTTCAGGCAACCTGGCCATGGGATCGCCAGAGATATCGCGGTCGCAGCCGCCCATGTGATAGCGAAGGTGATCGACGGTGATTTCTTTCCAACGGGGGTCGAGGTTGGAAGAGGCGACGGAATCGAGTTCGAGTTTATCGAAGACGAGGTCATCGGGTTTGAGATCACCCGCGGCGATGAGGTGATTGAGGGCGGCGGCGGTCACGGGTTTGCTGACGGAGGCGAGGCGCATGATGGTGCCGGGCTGGAGTGGGTCCTTTAGGTCGGCGTCCTGGAATCCGAAGGCTTTGTCATAGAGGATTTTGCCATCTTTACTGACGGCGACGACGAGGGCGGCGATTTGTTTTTCGACCATGAACTCGGCGATGACATCGTCGAGCGCGGTAAAATTGGGATCGGAATCGCCGGTGATGGGGAGGGACTCGCGGGAGATGGAATCGCGAAGGTCTTCGTAGGAGTCTGGGGCGGCCTTTGGGAGGGGCGAGCGACCGGGTGTCGGGGGTTCCGGCGGGGAGATTTTTGATTGGATGAAGGCGCGGTCTTCCTGGGAGAGGCGTTCGAGGGGCAGAGTGAATTCCTTCCCGTCGGCGGTTCGTTTGAGGGTGACGGTGGTGTTGTTGGCGGAGAGGAAGTCGGCCTCGATGGTGCGTCCGGACGCGGCGTCGGTCCAGGTGCGGGCTGGAGAGAGGGAGAGTGTGAGAAGTAGAACGAAGAGTGGGGACAGATTCTTCAAACGAGGTAGCATTGTGAATCTCTTTGCTCACGCTCGGAGCCACGGAAACCAGGAGCCTACAGCTCCGGGATGGGGTCGTTGGGATTAATGGCTTCGCCTTCCCAGATGGTTTCGCCGGTATCAGGATCGTAGGTCAGGACGCGAGCGGCGGAATTGGGGGCCGGGGGGGCATCGTTTTTGGGAACCCACTTGGCGAGTTTCTTCTTTTGGTCGGCGTATTCAGGGTTGTCGGCGAGGTTGGTCCACTCGTTGGGGTCTTTCTTCATGTTGTAGAGTTCTTCCGAACCGTCGGCGTATTTGATGTAGCGCCAGTTCTCGGTGCGGATGCCGACGTTGTCGTGATTGTGATGGGTAATGGCAGGCTGTTTACGCTTGGTGGCCGCGTCCTCGAGTTGTGGAATCAAGGATTGGCCTTCGAGTTTTTTGTTTGGGGGGAGGCCGGCGAGTTCGAGGAGGGTGGGGTAGATGTCGAGGAGTTCGGCGGGTTGGGTGCAGACCTGACCGGGAGTGACGCCGGGGCCGGCGAAGACGAGGGGGACGCGGGTGCCGTCGTCCCAGAGCGTGTTTTTGCCGGTGATTTCTTTTTCGCCGAGGTGCCAGCCGTGGTCGGACCAGAGGACGACGATGGTATTTTTGTCGAGCTTGTTGTCCTTGAGAGCCTTGAGGACGCGGCCGATCTGGGAGTCGACGAAGGTGGTGCAGGCGAGGTAAGAGCGGACGATGTTGTGCCATTCGTCTTCGTCTTTGAGGAACTTGAGACGAGGTTCGGGGAGTTTCCAATGGATGTTCCAGGAGAAGCGCGGGGTATCGGCGCGGTCGTTCTCCTGGATTTCGGGGAGTTGGATGGAATCGATGGGATGCATGTCCATCCACTTTTCGGTGGCGTAGAGGGGGACGTGCGGGAGGAAGAATCCGGCGGCGAGGAAGAGGGGTTGGTCGCCTCCGTCGGCGGCGTGTTGTTGGAGTTTTTCGACGGCCCAGGTGGCGATGATGTAGTCGCCTTTGTCTTCATCGTTGTGGGGGAAGGTGCCCCAGTCGACGAGTTTGTGTGGTTGGGGTGTGTTGACGAGTTTTTCCGGGGGGAAAGGTTTGCCGGAGGCGGAGGGCCCGACCTCGTGCCATTCGACGTGAGGGGGTTTGGTGCTGCGTCCGGTGCCGCCGTGGTAGATTTTTCCGGTGGTGGCGGTGAGGTAGTTGCCGTGTTTGGCAAGGTATTGGGGGAGGGTGACGATGTTCTTAAGTTCTTCGACGTCACGGAACCAGGGTTTGAGGCCGTAGATGCCGGTGGTGCCCGGGCGGAGTCCGGTCATGAGGGAGGTGCGAGAGGGATTGCAGAGGGGGGATTGGCAGTGGGCGTTGGTGAAGGCCGTGCCGCGGGCGGCGAGGGCGTCGATGTGCCGGGTTTGGGCCTGGGGGTGGCCGCCGAGGTATCCGATCCAGTCGTTTTGATCGTCTATGGCGATCATCAAGATGTTCGGATGTTTGGCGGCTAATGAATTGTCGAGGAGAGATGCGGCAACGCAGAGGAGGGCGGCGATGAAGTGGATGATTTTCATGATTGGTTTTAGTTGGAGGATTGAAAGTTGGCGAGGTTTGGTCTTTTGGGGCCTTCGTCGAAGAATCTGGCTCCGGAGCCGAGGCGATTGTAGTCGCCAATTTCTTTGCGGGCCGTTTCGGCGATTCTTTCGAGGCGGGCGACTACCTTTGGATATTTGTCGGCGAGGTTGCTGGTTTCTCCGGGGTCGGTTTCGAGATTGTAGAGAAGGGGGGAATCGATGGCGGTCCAGTCGTCGGGGTGGATGTGTTTGTTGTTTTTGAGGTTCCCATACCATGGCGGGTTTTGGGGGCGAGGGAAGTGGAGTTTCCATTTTCCGTGGCGCACGGCCTGGAGGTGGTTGCGGAAGTAGTAGAGGAATTGGTTGCTGGGACTTTTGGCATTTGGGGTGCCGTGGAGGAGGTCGGAGATATCGTGGCCGTCGAGGGTGCGATCATCGGGGGTGCCGGTGCCAGCTAGAGCGGCGAAGGTGGGGAGGAGATCGAGGGTGCGGGCGATCTCGTGGCATTCGGCGTCGGCGGGGATTCGCCCGGGGGCCCAGGCGACGGTGGGGACGCGCACGCCGCCTTCCCAGGTGGATACTTTTCCGGAGCGCAGGGGGCCGGCGGAGCCCCCGTGATCTTCGGGGAGGTGTCCATCTACGTAGTTCTTGTTTTTGACGAGCCATGGTCCGTTGTCGCTGGTGTAGATGACGTATGTGTTGTTGGCGAGATTGAGGTTGGAGATCGCATCGAGGATGCGGCCGGTGCTAAAGTCGATTTCTTCGATGACGTCGCCATAGAGACCGCGTGGGGATCTCCCTTTGAAGTCGGCGGAGGCGTCGAGGCGGGTGTGTGGCATGGTGTGGGGAACGTAGACGAAGAAAGGTTGGTCTTTGTTTTTCTTGATGAAGCCGATTGCTTCGTCGGTATAGCGTTTTGTTAGGGTCGCCATGTCGGTTTCTTCTTCGATGAGTTCTTCGTTGCGGTAGAGATTGACGAGACGATCGTTGCTGGTGGGGGTGCCGAAGAAGTAGTCGAAGCCCTGGTGGTTGGGCATAAGATCGGGGTGGAAGTCTTTTTGGTTGTGCCGGGCGAGGTCCCATTTTCCGAAGCAGCCCGCGGTGTAACCGAGGGGTTTGAGGACTTCTGCGATGGTGATTTCCTCGGAGTGGACGATGGGATGGTTCTCTTGCTTCGTATTGCCTCTCTCGGCGACGCGGAGGGGGTAGGAACCGGTCATGAGTGCGGTGCGGGAGGGGCCGCAGATGTATTGGGCGTAGAAGTGGGTGAACTTCATTCCTTGGGCGGCCATTTCGTCGATGCGGGGGGTTTTGATATCGGTGGAACCGAAGCAACCGAGATCAGCGTAGCCTTGGTCGTCGACGAAGATGATGACGAAATTGGGTTTGGAGGCGGGCGGAGATAATTTTTCCTGAGCAGAGGTCTGGGGGGCGCCGGTCAGGAGCGTGCCGAGGAGGAGGAAGACGAGGGTATTGGGGGAGGAAGGCTGGGGCATTTTGCTATCGAGAGGGCTGCTGCTTATAGATATCGGAGCGAGGGGCGGAGGTTCTTTCGCGAAATTGGGTGAAATGGGGGAGAACTTCGCTTGAGGGGAGGAGATGGGATGGGTATGAAAAAGGGGTGACGAAGAAGTTGGCAGTGCTGGGCTTGGTAGTTTGGTTGGCCGTGGGGAGTGATTTGGTTGTTGGGGAGGAGGATGGGGTTGCGTTTGGGCCGGCGAAGGGGGCCTTGGTAATTGTGGGCGGGGGTGATCGCGAGATGAGGTTGCACTTTGGTCGGTTCATGGAATTGGCGGGCGGGGAGGACGCGAAGGTGGTGATTGTTCCGACGGCGGGATCGACGAGTGAGAAGTATGACTATGATGGGAAACGGCGGCGGTTTGTGGGGATGGGGCTAGTGCGTGAGGATCAGGTGAAGACCGTGCACACGCACAATCGCGTGGTGGCGGACAGTGAAGAGTTTGTGAGAGCGATTCGTGAGGCGGACGGGGTTTGGTTTGCCGGGGGGCGACAGTGGCGATTGGTGGATGCTTATGGGGGGACCTTAGCGGAGGAAGCTTTTCACGGGGTGTTGGAGCGGGGCGGGGTCATAGGCGGGAGTTCGGCCGGGGCGACGATCCAGGGGTCGTTTCTGGTGCGCGGAGACACGAGCGGGCCGAAGGTGTTGACCGGGGATCACCAGCGCGGCTTTGGTTTTTTGAGGAACTCGGCGATTGATCAGCACCTGTTTGCGCGGGGGCGTGAGTTCGATTTGATCAAGATTTTATTGGATGAGGATGGGAAGATGGACGCTTCGATCGTGCGTGAGGATTTGTTGGGGATCGGGGTGGATGAAGATACGGCGTTGGTGGTGCAGGGCGACTTGTTTGAGGTGACCGGGAAGGTGGACGGAGCGGTGGTGGTTTATGACCCGCGGAAGTGGACGGACACTATGCCGAATGAGGCGCGAATGGAGGTGTTGGGTCCGGGGTCGCGGTATGATTTTGGGAAGCGCGAGGTGATTCGGCGGGTGTATCCAGCCGGGTGGGAGAAGAAGGACAAGTGAGCGCGGGCGGTGCGCTTGGCAGCCATCCGTTGTTCCTTTTTGAGTATCTTTGTAGTCGAAGAGGACTTAGAGCCACCGACTCGGTGGAATGCAGATTCGGGACGCTATTTAAGGAGGGGTAGGAGCCAAAATTTTGAGGCGGCCGAATCGTTTTCCCTGACTGTCGCTCGTTTCCGAATCTTCCCAGATGACACGTTCGAAAGTGGCGTCAATCGAGGTTACAGTGGATTCCCATCCGGTTTCTTCCCACGAGTTTCCGAATGAGTTGCAGAACTCGACATGGTAGGTGATGCCGGGATTTGATGTGCCTTTTCTGCGGACAAATTCGACGCAGAGTTTTCGCAATGCTTGGTCGTAGTAGAAGTGAGGGAGTCCTGAATTTCCGGAGTCAGGGTTAAGGTAGCGCATCCCGTCGTTGAAGTTCAGGTTCGAGCCGAATTTGAGCAAGTTCGAGATACCGTCGGGGCCCACCGCCGTCAAAGCAGCCGCACCCGAGGGATCGGAAGAGCCAAAGTTTTGAATTCGCCAATCGTCGAGCTGAGAAATGGTAGCAGCAAACGCGATGCTCGAGTAGTCGGAATCGCCTCCGGCATTTCGGGCTTTCACCCGGTACGAATAGAATGTTTCGGCCGCCAATCCGCTGTCGGTGTGATAGTTTTCGATAGCGGGGGTGGCGGCGACTTCGGTCCAGTTTTGGCCATCAACAGTTCTTTCGATGACATAGGAAATTGCCCCTGGAACGCCGGCCCAGAGGACAGCGATCGAGTTGGAAGAGTTTGCGGTGGCGACGATAAAGGGAGGAATTCCGGGCGGCTGGGGAGCGGTTGCGAAGATGCAGAGATCTTCGAGTGCCCAGCAGTCGTAGTTGTTGCCGCTGTGTCTAAGTTGTCTCCAGCGGAACTGAGTGGTAGGGCTGACGGCGCCCGCGGGAATTTCGATGGAGAAATCTGCCCACGCTGAGAGGCTTGGATAAACGGTATCCAGGGATTGGATAAGATTCCAGTTGATGCCGTCTACCGAGTATTCGAGCGCGACTGTTTCGCCGGATTCGGAATTGTTCCAATACGTATTGCCATCGACAGATTGATTTCCGGAGCGCATTTTGAATTCGAGTTGACCGCCAAGCGATACATCGACTGGGACGGTGGTGGCGCGTCGGAGCCCGGCGACTCGGAAGTGGAGGGCATTGGAGCCGAGGAATCCCTGCCCGCCATTAAGGGCTGCGCCCCCGCTGGTTTCGATCCAGACGGTATTATCGATTCCCGGATCGAAGTCGTCTTCGATGACACAGACGATATCTGCGGGGATAGCGCTATCGGTATTGGAATAGCTTGACGGTCCGGTGGTGTTGAAGGCCTGAACGCGATACCAGAACTCGGTATAGGCGGAAACACTCGTATCGGAGTAGCTTGTGGTATTTGCCGGCAGCGTGGCGATTGTTGTCCATGAAGCGGGGTCTTCGTTGCGGCGTTCCAAAGTGTAGCCTTGATCGACTGAGACATCGTTCCATGAGATTTGTATTTCGCTCGCCGATACGGCTTTGGCATTCAGTGATGTCGGCGCTTGGGGAAGCGGCAATGCGGGGGTAAAAACCGATTGGACGTTTGAATAAGCGGAATCTCCGGTGTTGTTTACTGCTTTCACTCTGAAATCATATTGAGTGAGAGGGGAGACGGTATTGTCGACGTATGTCGTGTCGTCGGCGGTATTTGTTGCTATTGCCGACCATGTATTGGCGCCTCCGGGGCTACGTTCCGCGACATAGTGGGTTTCGTAGTCTGAATTGGTCCAGGAAAGTGACACGGAGAGTGCAGTGGCGACCGGTGTATTCAGCGTCGGGACGGTTGGTGGAATAGCATCGGTAGTTGCTGAGTCGATATTGGAGTAGGAGGAGTCTCCGATGCCATTAGAGGCCATTACGCGGTATTCGTAGAGAGTGTCGGGCTGGAGGTTGGAATCGGAGTATGACGTCGAATTGGCGGGGAGATCAGCGACGGTGGTCCAAGAACCTGCGGGGCCGAGACGGCGTTGGACAGTGTAACTTGATTCGAGAGAAACGTCGTTCCAAGTGACATCAACTTCCGTGCCGGATTGGGCGGTAGCGAGGAGGTTAGTGGGTGCCGCTGGCACGGACAGATTCAGCGTGACGATCGAAGAGGGTGTGGATTCGAGAAGGCCGTTGATTGCCGTGATGCGATAGTCGTAGGAGTTTCCGACGGAGACGGTTGAATCCGAGTAGGCGGTCGTATTGAAAGTGGGGGACGCGATGGTTGCCCAGGTAGATGTTCCTGTAAGTTTACGCTCAAGCCGATACTCGGCTTCACCTGCGACGTCGATCCAGGATAGGGAAATTGTTGAGAGATTCAGGACAGCACCGGAAAGGTTATCTGGAGTGTTGAGGGAGGACGGGGGCGAGACGGAAAAAGTATCGGAAAAGATATCGATGACAGGCGGCCCGGAGCCGGGGTTGGAAATTACGACGAGGCGATCGTCGCTTGTTGGGAGAATACGAATTCCTGAGTAGATGAGATTAATTTCAGGATTGGCGGCATAGGAGGGCAGGGTGTGTGAGTAGATGACATCTGAGGCCATGGTGATGAGGTTTCCGTTGATCCATGTTGCGTCATTGATGGGATTTGCAAGGGCATCGATTTGCTCAAGTGTTTCGCCATCATAAATGCGGCCCGAACCGAGTAGGACAATTGTGCCATCAGGTTTGACCCGCACGGGCGAAGAGATGCCGGCACTGCTATGATAAGGGCTGTCGCGGGTGGTGCCGAAAGACCCGTCGGGCAGGATTTCATCCCAGAGGATGTCGTTCGGAGAAACGCCCGGTCGGGTGTGATAGATTCTTCTTACAGTGTCATTCCATACACCGTCATCGATGCGATAGTAGCCTGCGGTGTCGAGTGGTATGCCAGTGGCATTGTAGATATATTTGGTGTTGCTTACGCCCGCGGCCACGAATTCACCCGCAGCAATGATGGCGTTCGGAGTGCCGGCGGGAAGTTGAGCAAAGAATATTTCCACCGGGTTAGTCGCGGCGAGACCGATGCTATAAATAGCTCCATCGGGGTAGAGCGTATAGAGCGCGTTATTGTTCTCGGAATGAGTGAAAAACCGCGCGCCGCCCAACAATGGTATGGTCTGGCCCCACGCCTGCTGGGACGCGTCCCAGACGAAGATACTCTCATGTTGTTCTGAAAGGAGATAGACAAGATCATTGTTCGAAATTAGGACGGAGTCGGGAACGAATGTTACGGTAGTTGGATCTACGCGTTCGTCTAATACTCCGCGTAGATCGAGTTGAATCACAGGAGAGTAGCTAGAAGAGAGGCCGTCATTGACTGCTTTGATTCGGAATTCGTAGATGAAGCCGGTGACAAGAGTTAGATCGGTATAGGTCTGAGTATCGATGCCAACGCGACCGACCTCAGTCCACGATGAATCGGTCGAGAGTTTTCGCTCGATCACGTATTCTTCTTCGCCGTAGATATCGTCCCAGGTAAGGGTTGCGGCGGTAGCGGAGAAGTGGGGAATTGCCAAAGTCGGGTAATCGAGTGACGTTGGCGGAAGGACGTCAAACGCGGAATCGAGTGTTGTGAAGGCGGGTACACCTTCTCTTGAGGTTACGACGAGAAGCTTATTATCGTAGCTGAATAATTCACGGTGCTCTCCGAGGACTGTCAGTTCGAGGTCGACAGCATAAAAATTTGTCCATCGCTGGACGGTCGTGATCGTTGGCGTAGGGTTGGATAGTGGGGGCTCTTTTAGGGTAAACAGTTGATTCGTACTGTTCCATTGAGCTTTCACAATATCGTTTGATAGCGTGTCTATCGAAGAGCGATCACTCGCGTCATAGATGACGCCTCCGGCATCAATCATCAGGAGTCCGTTTGGGGAGAGTTCGATGGGGGTGAAACCGCTGCTGCCGCTGCCGGCTTGGACTGTTCCGAATGCTCCGCCGCCAAGGTAGGGCCATGCATTGGCGTCATAATACAGAATATCGTTTGTAGAGTCGTAGAAGTGGAAGTCGTGGTAACAACAATCGACGGGTGTGAGAAGGAGTGAACCGTTTTGGTCGTATATCCATTGCTCTTCCCAGCTGCCGTTTTGGAGCGCGAGCAGATCGTTTCCCAAGGGGATGAGTTTGTTACAGTTTCGTGGGACATTGACGTGAATGGCAGGTGTAGGAGACGACACGCCGAGATCGATACGGTAGATTTTATGGCTTGGGGCGTATACGTAGAGGCGGTTCAATGCTTCGCTGTAGACGACGAGATCGCAGGCTTCGGGAAGAGGAATGGTCTGGAGGTATGTGTGGGCATTGATGTCCCAGCGGAAGAGACTATTGAAAGATTTGCTCAGAAGATAGACGATACCACTGGCATCGATGGCGGAATCGTCGATCTCGTAAGCTAATCCGTTTGGATCGATGGGCGCCCCCGGGGAGTTAGGAGTCAGGGAGGCGAGGGGAACAATTTGGACGCTTACGCCGGTTGATGCGCCACTGTCTTCGGTGAAGGCGAAAACATTGGAGCCGGAAACGGTGATAGACTGGGCGGGTGACGACAAGGTGTATCGCCCTGTTTCGAGGATGGTATTCGAGAACGCGATCAGCTGATCCTCATCGAGGACTATTGGGATATCGATTCCGTAGAACGCAAGATCGTCAAAGGTCTGACCAAAAGAATTCGCGTAGGTAAGATCGCTCGCGTTGTAAATCGTGCCGCTGTTGTCGACGACTTTTGTCTCATTTGGAAAGACCCATGTCTTTGAGGCCGATGGGTATCGCCCGTGGTACGGGCTGTCATTGGAAGTCAGCAGATCGCCGGTATCGTCGAACGAGACATAGTCGATATCTGAGGGGCTGACGCCTGATGATCGTCCGTACACTTTATTTAGGCCAGGGGCTATCGAACATCCGATCAGTCGATGACGGGTGCGAAAGTCGCTTTCGAGGAGAGAGAAGGTGGTTTTGTCGTATGAATTCACGCTTTGGGCAGTGCTGCGGACTGCCAGGAGCACATTGCCGTCGATGAAAATATCAGTGACATCGTCCGG
This sequence comes from Verrucomicrobiota bacterium, assembly GCA_039028175.1. Classification (GTDB taxonomy): domain Bacteria; phylum Verrucomicrobiota; class Verrucomicrobiia; order Verrucomicrobiales; family DEV007; genus JBCDBW01. The sequence goes on along the minus strand of JBCCIR010000022.1, from coordinate 25,293 downwards.
CGTATTGGCGACATGTGTGAGATTTCCGCCGGATTTGTCGATTCGTTCGATTTTTCGGCCGTATGAGATGAAGATGTGGGTTGAATCGATGGCGAAGGCATCGGGAATTTCAGCGAGCGGGAGAGCGCTCAGCCAAGACTGGGTATTGAGGTCGTAGCGCATGATTTGGGCCGGGGATTTGCGGAGCAAGTATGCGATATCTCCTTCGACTTGGAAGTCGACCCATGTCGGTAGGGTTTGCGCGTCGGAATGTGCTGGGGCGACAGTCGCCAGTGTGATCATCGCGAGCAGTGAGTGGAGAATTTTTCTCATAGCGGTTCAGGTGATTGAGCTAAGCAATTGCGTTAGTGCGGGGCAGAACGTTATTGTGATCGCCCCGGACAGCGTTGGACCTGCGGGTAGTACCGATCGCCGTTTCGAGTGTGTGGATCGGGATGGCCCGGAGGCAAAGCCGATACACTCCAATAGGTTAGCCAGACGGGCCAAAGAGGTCAATGGTGCGTATACGGATTATTCAGTATCGAGGTATACTATCGACCTGTTGAAGCTCTGGTGGTTACCTCGGATTGAGGTCCTTCGAGCAACGGATTGTTGATTTCGGCGACCGGAATTTGTCGGCGCGCGCTACTTCTTTTTCTTCTTTGCGGCCTTTTCGGTTGGGGGGAGAAGTTGGTCGCGGACTTTGTCGTATTCGGGGTTCACGGCTTTGTCGCGCCAGCGGTAGAGGACTTGGATGAGGCCTTCGTCGGATTCGGGCTTGATCCCGCCGCCGGTCTCGGCGACCCAGTCGTCGAGGATTTGGCGGTGTTCTTCGAGGATAGGGGCGTAGTCGGAGTCTTCGGCGAGGTTATTGATTTCGTGGGGATCGTTTTCGAGGTCGTAGAGTTCTTCGGCGGGTTTTTGTGGGCCGAAGAAGGTGAGTTGTTCCTCGTTCATTTCGCCGTTGGCCATCATTTCGCGGAAGCGGATGGAGACGGGCCAGGGGTCCTTGTAGCTGGGCTGCATGAAGGGGCGATCGGTGAGGTAGTTTTTGAGGTATTTGAATTTGGGGGTCACGACGGCGCGGATGCGTTCGATGGTGTAGTCGCAGCGATCGCGCGCGGCGATGACGTAGTCACGCGGGACGTAGTCTTTGGCGAGGAAGTCACGGCCTTCCATCCAGTCGGGGACGGGGAGACCGGCGACGGTGAGAGAGGTGGGGGCGAGATCGATGCCGGAGATGAGGTCATCGCGAACCTGGCCGCCTTTGATGCCGGGGCCGGTGACGATGAGGGGCATGTTGATGCCCCCTTCGTAGAGGAATTGTTTGTCGCGGTGGAGTTTGTATCCGTGGTCGGAGTGCAGGAAGATGAAGGTATTGTCCCAGAGTTCGTCCTCCTTGAGGGCGGCGATGATTTCTCCGACCTGGCGATCGGTTTCGAGGATGCAATCGAGGTGGTGGGCGATTTCTTCGCGGACTTCGGGAATGTCGGGGTAGTAGGGGGGCACGGTGACGACTTCGCGATCGATCACGGTGGGTGCTTTGCCGCCGAGTTTGCCGCCTTTGAGCTGGATTTGCCCGAAGAAGGGTTTGCCTTTGGGTCGGTCGCGCCACCAGTTTTGATTGCTATTCGGGGAGTAGAGATCTTCCATGGCGAAGACGAAGTTGTAGTCGTCTTTGCCGGACTGGTTGAAGGTGTAGAACCCGTCGTCCTTGAAGATTTGGGGCAGGGTTTTGACTCCGTCGGGGAGATGGATCATCCCGATGCCGTCGTGCTTGGAGCCTTTTGGGGCGTTATTGCGTGAGGACCGGTGTTGGTGGACGCCGAAGGTGGTTTGCATGACGCCGAGGACTTGGGCGGAGCGGGTGGCGGAGCAGACGCCCGCGGGGGTGTAGAAGCGGTCGAAGCGGATGCCGGCATCGGCGAGGGCGTCGATGTTCGGGGTTTCGATGAGGGGTTCGCCGTAGCAGGAGAACCAGCGAGAGACGTCTTCGAGGTAGATCCAGAGGACGTTTGGTTGGTCGGCGCCTTTGGCTTCACGTGGGGCCACGGAGACGCAGAGGAGGACAACGAGCGAGAGGTATTTGAGGTAGTTCATAGTTCTTCGGGTGAGTCGTTGGATATTTGTTGAGCTTTATTCAGCGGAAATTTTATAAAGGGCGGTATTGCTTCGAATGAGGAGGGAATCGTCGAGGGGAACGGGGGAGGCCATGATTTGGCCATCGAGTTGGTTCTCGGCGAGGACATTGTATTCGGAGCCTGCGGCGAGCACGGTGGTGATGCCTTCGTGATTGGCGAAGTAGATTTTATCGTCGGCGAGGATGGGGGAAGCAGAGAAATTGCCACCGACGCGTTCTTCCCAGATGACTTCGCCATCGGCGGCGTTGAAGCAGGTGGCGACGCCGCCGTCTTCCATGACATAGAGGTTGTCATTGTGGAGGAGGGGCGAGGGTTTGGCGGGGATGCGTTTTGGTTCGGTCCAGCGGACGTGGGTTTCGGAGACGTCGCCGGAGCCGGAGGGATCGACGGCCCAGAGTTCGGGATTGCCGAAGCCGGTGCAGACGTAGACGAGGCCGGTGTCGGGGCTGTAGACTGGTCTGGGGACGAGGGAGAAACCGGTGCCGTGGTAGGCGCGCCAGAATTCTTCGCCGTTGGCGAGGTTGTAAGACACGATCCACTGTGAAGTTGGAGCGATGAGTTGGGCGCGGCCATCGTGTTCGATGAAGATGGGGGTGCTGTAAGCTTTCTTTTTGTCGCCGGTTTCCGCGTCCATGGGCGGTCGCGGGGTTCGCCACATGATTTCTCCGGAGCCTTTGTCGAGGGCGATGATGTATTGGACGTCGACGCCGTCCCTGACGAGGACGAGCGTATTGCCGATGAGGATAGGTGAGCTACCGGGGCCGACGCTATGAATGAGGTCGAGGTCCTTGGTCCAGACGACCTCGCCGGATTCGGTATCGACGCAGGCGGTGCCGAAGGTGCCGAAGTCGCAATAGAGGCGTCCCGGTTCGACGACCGGAGTGGGGGACGCGTAGCTGTTGAGGGTGTGGATGGCTTCGGGGACTTCGATGGTGAAGAGATCGATGGTTTTCTCGAGTTTGCCGGATTCGAGATCGACGCAGAGGGCTTGGAGTTTGAGATTCGTGACGATTTGGCGGGATTTTCGGTGCCGGGGATTTTCGATTGTTTCGTCGAGGAGTTTTTGGGCTTCGGCCTCGGAGGGGCGGGTTTCGATGGCGGTGGTGAGCCAGATTTTGTCGTTGAGGACGACGGGTGAGGACCAGCCTTTGCCGGGAAGTTCGGTTTTCCAGGTGATGTTTTCTTCTTCGGACCAGGAGGTGGGGACGTTGGTGGCGTTGCTGGTGCCGTCTTGATTGGGGCCGCGGAATTGGGGCCAAGATTGAGCAACGGAAGGAAGGGGTCCGCAGATTATGCAGATTATGCAGATTAGGGATGTCAGGGGATGAGGCATACTATTGTAAGTGTTCCTGGAAAAACGTGAGGACGGTCTGTTTTGTGTCGTCGGTTTTGAAGTGTTCTCCTCCGTGGCCGGCGCCATCTAGGACGATGAGGGTGGAATCTACACCGGCATTTTTGAGGGCGTCATGGAGTTTTTCGGATTGGACGACCGGGACGCCGGGGTCCGCTGAGCCGTGCATGATGAGGAACGGGGGGTCGTCGGCAGACACGTGGTCGAGGGCGGAAGCGTCTTTGGCGAGGTCGGGGACTTTGTATACGGTATTGCCGAGGAGTTTTGCGCCGTTGGATTGAGCGACATCTTCTACGGTGCGGCCGTCGCCGACCACGTTGTAGGGCATGGTGAGGAGTTCGGAGGGGCCGAACCAATCGCAGACGGCCTGGACGCGGGAGGAGGTGGATTCTTCTTCGGGGTATGGTCGCGTGCCCATGAGGGCGACGAGGTGTCCGCCGGCGGACGAGCCCCAGGCGCCGATGTGATTGGGGTTGAGGTGGTATTTGTCTGCGTTGTCGCGGAGAAAGCGGACGGCGGCGTAACAGTCGTTGATTTGATCGGGCCACTGGCCGGCATCGGTGAGGCGATAGTTGATGGAAGCCACGGCGAAGCCGTGTTGGGCCAGGAAAGCGGCTTGTGTTTTGTCTTTGGAACCGTTTTTCCAGCCGCCGCCGTGGACCCAGACGACGACGGGTATGGGGTCGACGGGTTTTTGTTCGGGGAGGTAGAGGTCGAGGAGGAGGGGGGTGTCGTTTGGGGTGGCGTAGGTGATGTCGCGGGTGACGGTGACGTTTTCGGGGAGGGGTTGGGTTTTGTTTTTTTTCTTTTTGTCGGTTTGGGCGGGGGAAGGCAGGGGTCCACAGATTACACAGATGACGCAGATTATGTTGATTGGGCAGGTGATAGATGGGAGGCGAGGCATTGTCCAATTTTTGAATACTGTCATTGAGAGTGATGAGGGTGCGTTCTCTGTGAGAGCGCACTACCTAGATTTTCTTTAGCATCAGATAGCGGACGTCGATGGCGGCTTCGCCGGGGATTTTCGTGGCTTGGAGAGTGATGTCGCCCTGGGTCTTGTCCAGGTGGATGGTGCCGACGGGGTGGACTTTCCAGTCTTTGACGAACGATTCGGTGCCGCGGTCGGAGCGATCTGATTCTTCGCCGCGGAGGGGCGGATCGTGGGCTTCGGTGATGGTGAAGGGGAGGGATTCGTTCTGGAAGGTGAGGTTGATTTCGGCGCCGGTATTTTCGTCGGCGCAGGTGTAGTAAATGGTGGCTTCGTAATCGCCGGGTTCGGCGACTTCGATGTTCCAGGTGATTTTGTCGTCGGTGGAAGTCCAGTTGGTGAAGAAGGAGTCATTGGGGGCGCGATTGGAACGTTCGATGCCGCCGTGGTTGATGCCATCACGCGCGGGGAGGGGTGTGGTTTCCGAGTGGCCGACGGAGTAAGGGCGATCGTCCTCGGTGATATCGGCTGCGATCTCCTTTTTAAATTTGTTGGCGATCTTGGTGAGCTTGGCCGTGACATCGGGGTGGTCGGCGGCGATGTCTTTGTATTGGCCGGGGTCGGCGTTGATATCGAAGAGAGCGCCGGTGGCATCGAGCCGGTACTTTTGATTGCGAACGCTGAATTGCGGACCGGCCCCTTTTTTGCCGCCGCGATAGGAGAGGATGGGGCGGCTTTGCCATTCGGGGTTTTCTTCGAGGAGGAGGGGTTTCAGCGAGAGGCCGTCGAGTGGTTTTTCGCTGATCATGGGGATGCCGGCGAGATCGGCGAGGGTGGGAAGGAGATCGATGGCGCCGGCGATGTGTTTGACGTCGGTGCCGGGTTTGATGTGGCCGGGCCAGCGGACGAGGAGGGGCACACGAATGCCGCCTTCGTCGATGGAGCCTTTTCGGCCCTTCATGCCGCCGTTCCAGCGGACGCCATTGGGGCCGTTGTCGGTGAAGAATAGGACGATGGTGTCGTCGGTGAGATTTTCCTTTTTGAGGGTTTCGAGGAGGCGGCCGACATTGAAGTCGATATTTTCGCACATGGCGAGAGCGGCGCGCAGGTGTGGTTCATCTTCGCGTTCGGGTTCGCGGTTGCGCATTTCGAGGGGGCGTTCCGAGAACTTGTCGAAGAACTCGTCGGGCACTTGCATGGGGGAGTGTGGGGTGCAGTAGGGGACGTAGCAGAAGAAGGGCTGATCTTTGTTTTCTTTGATGAAGTCGATGGCGCGGGTTGTGAAGTAGTCGGTGATATAGCCTTCGGATTTGAAGAATTCGCCGTTGTGTTCGAGGGCGGCGTCGAAGTAGTGGCCCCAGTGGCCGGAGGTGAAGCCGACGTATTCTTCGAAGCCGCGGGCGTTGGGGTGATAGGGGTGCTGGGAGCCATTGTGCCATTTGCCGAAGGCACCGGTGGCGTATCCGGCGGCTTTGAAGGTATCGGCGATGGTGGTTTCGTCCGGGTTGAGGCGTTCTTGGCCGGTGGAGACACCGCGGACGCCGGTGCGGGGGTAGTATCGGCCTGTGAGGAACTCGGCGCGGGTGGGGGCGCAGACGGAGCAGACGTAGAAGCGGTCGAACATGGCGCCGTCGTGGGCGATGGAATCGATGTTTGGGGTTTGGAGGTTGGTGTTGCCATTGAGGGAGAGATCGCCCCAGCCTTGGTCGTCGGTGAGGATGACGAGGATATTCGGGTGATCTTGGGCTGCGGGGGAAGAGGTTGGTCCACAGATTACACAGATGACGCAGATTGAGAGGATGAGGAAGTAGTGGCGCATAACGTGGGAGGCTAGTGGTGATAATTGGAAGGCGGGGATGCCGGTGAGAGTTTAGTTGGGCGCTGAGAGGCAGAGGATGCGGCCGTCGGTGGTGGTGAGGTAGAGGTTATTGTTCGCGGGGGTGAGGCCGTCCCAGACGGGGATGGCGTCGAGTTTTAGTTCGGCGAGTTGGGAGCCGTTGGAAGCGGAGACGGCGCGGAGGATGCCGCCGTGTTTGCCGGCGAGGGCATCGTCTTGTTTTTCGAGAACGGCGTGCACCTTGGGATCGCCTTCGGTGAGTTTTTGGAAGGATTCTTCTTCGTCGACGATGTCCGGGGGGCCGCAGATGAAGAGGGTGTCGCCGGTGAGTGCCATGGAGCGGACGAGGAGGGGCAGGTCTTCGGTCCAGTGGGGTTGGATGGCGGAGCCGCCCTGGCGGTTTGCTTTGACGGAGAAGGCGACGGCGTCGGAGTTGCGTCCGCGGGAAGTGACGGTGCCCTGGGCCTGACCGTGGTTGTCGTAGCCGGAGGAGTCTTTTGGAGAGCCGCCTTCGAAGTCGCAGGCGAGGACGAGATCGGCGTTTGCGGGATTAGTTCCTTCGGAAAGGGCGGCGACTTCGGCGGGGGTGATATCGCCGTGGTAGATTTTCACTTCATCGATGAGGCCACCGTAGGCGAAGGGGGTTTTGTAATTGCCGACGACGGATTTGGTATCGGCGCCGATGTTGAGTCCCTGGACGGGGACCTTGGTGAGGAGGCCTTTTGATTTGCCGGCGGCGACGGATTGGCCGTTTACGAAGAGTTCCATGGAACCGTCTTCGGCGAGAACGCCGGCGAGGTGGGTCCATTTATTGAGAATTTCGTCCTCTCCGCTGATCGAGGCGAGTTCTTTGTTTGTGCGGATTAAGAATTGGGGAACGCCGGCTTTAAGGGCGAGTGCGTATCCGTTGAGGTCCCCACCGTGTGAGACGATTGCGCCGCTTTTGCCTTCGGCCTTTACCCAAGCGGTGACGACGAGGGGTTTGCGGGCGGGGTTCAGGGCGTCGGACGATTCGAATTCGATGACGGAAGTGGCGCCACCGCGGCGGACGGATTGGAGGTCCACTTCGGGGGCTTCTTTGGCGGCGGAGAAGAGTTGGTGTTCGAGGGTGGTGGTCCACTTGAGGTATTCGGGTTTGCGGCCGAAGCCGAAAACATCTTTATCGTTGAAGACGAGGATGCGGCCGGAGGGAGCGTATTTGCCGGCCTGATAGTATCCGCCGTGGCCGCCGGCGAAGTTTTTGCCGTAGACCCAGTAGGAGCGGTGGAACCAGGTGTCGTCGAGGAAGCCCATGGGGGCGAAGAGGTGGGGGCCTTCGCCGGAATGGGTGCCGCCTTGGACGGCGAATTCGCTGGAAACGGGTCCGATCTCTTCGCGGGTGCCTTCGAGGTCGAAGCGTTGCGAACGCATGTAGACGTGTTCCCCGTCGGAGGAGAGGATATCGGGCAGGCCGACGGGCATTTGGAGTATGGCGATCTTTTCCTGGATGTTGTTACCGGTATCGGGATTGATTTCGTCGATGGGTGATTCGTCGATTAGTTCGCCGGTCTCGGGATTGAGGCGGATGAAGCGGAGGCCGCCGTCGAGGAAATTGGAGCGACCGGCGACGGTGTAGAGGACGTTGTTTTCCACGAGGACGGAGCCGTGGATGGGCCAGACGGATTCGATTTGTTCGAAAGCGGTCATGCGTTGATCCATGGGGGCGCCGCGGAAGCGCCAGGCGAGTTCACCGTCGGATTCGCGGAGGGCGTAGACGTATCCATCGGCGCAGCCGAAGAGGACGGCGCCATTGTGGATCGTGGGTGGGGAATCGATGCGACCGCCGGTGATGTAGGACCAGAGGGGTTCACCAGTGGTGAGGTCGAGGGCGTGCAGGGTGTGTTGATCGGGTTGGGCGACGTAGAGTTTGCCGTGGGCGGTGGTGGTGGCGGTGAGTTTGCCGCCGAGCTTGGTTTCCCAAGCGGTGGTGAGGTTTGCGGAGATGGCGTCGGGGGTGAAGCCGGCGCGGGAGTTCGTGCCGCGGTAGGTGGGCCAGTCCGCTTGATCCTCGGTGCTGGATGCTGGTGGCTCGATTTTTCCGAAGGCGGGGCCTTTTTGGAGGCGATTCGTTGGGTCGGACTCGCGGACGGGTTGGCGGGTTGGCGAGGAGCCGGCGAGGGCGTTGAAGCCGTAGAGTTTGGTTTCGGGATAACAGGCGCAGTTGTGAGGGGGGGCGTAGGTGAGGCCATTGGCGGGGAGGACGCCGTAGAGGCAGCCGCCGCGCACCCAGTGGTTTATATCCCAAGTTTCGTTTTCGTGATCGATGAACTCGATACCGGTGCGAGAAGGCATCAGGAATTTGTCGGTGGCCTTCGCGATGTGGCATCGGTGGTGGAACCAATACGTTTCGACATTGGGGGGAAATTCTTCCTTCACCTCTCCGGTTTTCGGATCACGACCCGTGAAGACACCGGTGTCGCCGGTTTTTGTGGTGGGTGCGGACCACACGAGGCCGGCGGCGACGAGGAGGTCTTCGGGGGATTGGTAGCCCGATTGGGCGTGGGGAGCGGTCCAGAGTTTCTTACCGGTGCGGGCATCCATGGCGGTCATGTTGCGATCGCCGCCTGCGAAGAGGACGATGCCGTCGTAGAGGACGAGCTTGGCACCGAAGTTAAAATTGAAGACTGTTTTTCGATCCACGGAGTCGGAGCTCCAAACCTCTTCTCCGCCGCCGCGTTCGAGGCAGACGACCTTGGTTCCGTCGTGATAGAAGACGCGATCGTCATCGGCGGTGAGGGTGAGCGGGGCGACGATGGATTCTTTGTCCCAGAGGAGTTTCCCTGTTTCGGCATCGATGGCGACTACTTTGCGTGGTTTTTCGTTCCATTGGTATTCGGAGCGGACGCGGGCTTGATCGCCTGTGTTTTCGACGGGGCCAAAGTCGTCGAGGGCCCATTTGTCGTCGTTCGCGAGGGCGAAGATGATGCCGTTTGAGATGATGGCTTCCTCGGTGGAATCGGTTTCATCATAGGTGCGAATGATTTCGCCGGTAGCGGCATCGATGGCGGTGAGGGGGGCGTAGAGGCCGAGCGTGACGTAGACGCGATCGCCGGTGGTGATGAGGCGTCTGGCGAGGGACGTGGGGCCACTTTTGAGGGGCCAGAGGTGGGAATGCCAGGATTCGATGGGTTGTCTCCAAAGGATCGCGCCGTTGAAGGCGTCGCGGGCGATGAGGGTCCATTTGGGTGGGAGAAGGATAGAAGTGCGAGAGCCTTCGTCCATGATGTAGAACATGCGTCCGCCGCCGGTGACGAGCGCGCTCATGGAAGCCATGCGATCGTGGTGACGAGACCAGCGTGGCGTGCCGAGCCATTGGGCGTGACGCGGGGGACCGACGATGTCGTCGTGGGCGACGGCGTTCCCGCTGGGGTCATGCATGAAGTGTGTCCATTCGTCCATGCCGTCGGGCCGAGGTTTTTCGGTAAGCGTCCATTCGCCGTCGCGCTTGATGTAGGCGATGCCTTTTGGGGTGAGGACGCGGAGGATTTCTTCGTCTGAGATATCACCGGGATTTTCGGAGACGACGAGGTTGAGGAGGTTGTCGATGTAGGGGAGGCGATCGTCCATGAGGAGATCGACGGAGACATCGCCATAGAGATTTTTCTCGGAGATGGTTTTGCGTGCGGCTTGGACGTTTTTTGGATCGGTGTCGAGGCCTTGGACCTGGATGGCGTCGTTCGCGCGGAGGGCGGCGGTGAGTTCGCCATCGCCGGAGCCGAGGTGAAGGATAAGGCCGCCTTGGATGCCGGTGGTATCGAGAATCTCTTGGGCGTTGTCGGCCGGTGCGGCGAGGGCTGCCAGCGGAGCGAGGACGGCGAGGGTGGTGACGAGGGCTTGTATTTTCATGAGTGAGCGGGGTGTGGAGGCTGAGAGGTGGCCGTGGTGTGAACGGGTCGTAGGGGAGGGCTTTTTCAGTGGACTGGGGCCTTTCCAAGATGGGGGTGGAGCGGGGGCGGGGCAAGTCTGATGGTATTGGGAGAGAGGGGCGAGCGTGTTGGTTTGCCGATGGTTTGCGTGGAAGGGGATGATTTGGAACAAAGGGGCGCGAGATCGCGTTTTCAGGAGAGGAGATTGTATGATGAAACGAGAGATCAGGAAGTTGGAACCAGTCGAGGGCATTTTGGTTGTCCTTGGCGTATTGTCGTTGAGTTTTATTGGGGTGGCCCTAGGCGTGGCGGAGGAGGAAGCGGTGGATGGTGATGGAAAGTTGCGGATCATTTGTTTTGGGGCGCATCCGGATGATTGTGAGTTAAAGGCGGCCGGTGTGGGGGCGATGTGGGCGGAGCAGGGGCATCATGTGAAATTTGTCTCGGTGACGAATGGGGACATTGGGCATTGGCGGGAAGCGGGGGGGCCGTTGGCGCAGCGGCGGAAGGCGGAGGTGGAGAAGGCGTCGGAGATATTGGGGACGACGGTGGAGGTCCTGGATATTCACGATGGGGAATTGGAGCCGACCTTGGAGAACCGGAAGAAGATCATTCGCTTAATTCGCGAGTGGGATGCGGACCTGGTCTTGAGTCATCGGCCGAACGACTATCATCCGGACCATCGGTATACGGGTGTGCTCGTGCAGGATGCTTCGTTCATGGTGGCGGTGCCGTTTATGATTCCGGACGTGCCGCCGCTGGATAAGAATCCGGTTTTCATGTATTACACGGATCGGTTTACCCTTCCAAGCCCTTCGCAGCCGGACATCGTGGTGGCGATTGATCCGGTGATTGACAAGAAGCTGGATGCGTTGGCGGTGATGGAATCGCAGTTTTTGGAGGGGGGCGCTTTGGGATCGGAGAAGCGGTTGCCGACGTCCGAAGAGGACAAGGTGAAGCGGGTGGCGGAGGTGCGGATGAGCCAGGGGGCGCGATTTATGCGGACGGCGGACAAGTATCGCGACGAATTGCGCGAGTGGTATGGGGAGGAAGCGGGGAACGACGTGAAATTTGCCGAGGCGTTTCAGCTGACGGAGTATGGGTCGAAGGCGAGCGAGGCGGAATTGAAGCGGTTGTTTCCTTTTTTTGGGGTCGAGGAGGGGAGCGAAAAGGCCGACTAGATCATGTATTCCATGACCGCTTCCTCCTGGAGGAGGGGCCAGGGTTTGTGGAGGGCGGGGTCTGGTTCGAGTTCGTCGAGGATGGTTTGGGCGACGCGCATGGCCTGGCCGCGGAGTTCGGGGACGGCGATCGTTTCCCAGAGCGTGCCGCGGAGGAGGGGACCGATGGCGAAGAGAAGGTTCGAGCGGTTTCCGGCGGCGTCGATGACGGCGAAGTCATCGGCGATTTGGAGGCCCATATCCATTTCGTCGGGGTGAGCGAGTCCGCCGGCGAGGAGGTTTTGGATGAGTGGGGATTGGATGGCGGAGAAGCGGGTCATCGGGCCGGTGCAATTGACGACCAGATCGCCGGTGAGAGAGTCGCGGTTCTTTAGAGAGATTGTGATTTGTGTGCCAGCGTCTTCGAGGCGGTCGACGGTGCCTTTGATGATCTCCAGTTGTCCGTGATCGATAGCGTCGCTGATGCGGGCGTGGATTTGAGGGGCGATGCGATGGCGACGGATGTTCCACTGGGCGGCTTCGTTTTTGCAGAACGCTTGTTTTTCCGCGAGGGAGAAGCGTTGCCAGATGTTTTGAGTGTGGGGCCGGAGTTTGTCGACGATGATCGTGGGATTGGCGCCGCGGCCTTGGAGAATTTCGCAGTGTTCAAGGAGGGTGGCTTTTAGTTTTTCGAGGCCGAGGGAGTCGGGGTTTTCCGGCGGGAAGTCGGGGTAGTTGAATCCTTTGAAGTGGGATTGGGGGAGGAGTCCGTTTCGCGAGACGGCTTGGATGGTTCCTTTCCAGCCGGATTCGAGGAGGGTAAGGATGGCGTCGATCGCGGTGAGGCCGGTGCCGATGATCACGGCGGTATTGCGGTTTTCGGGGAGGCGCTCTTTCCAGGGGAGCCAAGGGTTGGCATGGTAGGCGGGGTGGGAGGCGAGGGAAGCCGTGCCGGGGAGTTGGGCAGGGGGTTGATTGCCGAGGGCGAGGACGATTTTATCGGCGGCAACCTGGGTGTCGTTGGAGAGGACAACCGTGCCGCCGGAATCGGTCGTGGTGACGTTGACGGCCTCGCCGATGATGGATTCGATGGAGGCGGGGTGGCGGGAGTCGACGGGATTCTGGTAGGGGAGTGCGATGCTGCGCAGATAGTCGCCGTATGTCTTCCGTGGGGCGAAGCTTTCGCGGAGTTGGTCTTCGGGGGTGTCAGCGAAATCGTCGCGGGTTTGGAGCCATTGGACGAAGTGTTTGGGGTGATCGGGGAAAGCGGACATGTTTCGCGCGACCACATTGAGGAGGTGTTCGGGTTGGCGGGTGCCGTAGGCGGCGCCGCGGCCCGGGGGCGTGTCTTTGTTGATGACCGTGATCTTGATGGAGGACTCACAGAGGCGCGCGAGGTTTACGGCGACCATGTGACCGCTGAAGCCTCCTCCGATGATGGCGACTGTTTTCATTGTGGTCATGCGACGGGATCAGATGGGTGCGGGAATCCAGGACTCCATGGCGAGGCTGGCGGCCCCGAGGGCGCCGGCGTTGTCGCCGAGGGTGGACGGGGTGAAGCGGATGGAATTGTTTTTGAGGTTGGGGAAGGCGTCGGGAACGGTGGCGAGGACGTCTTCGCAGAAGCGGGGACCGAGGGCGGTCATGGGTCCGTGGAGGTAGCAGGTGTGGGCATCGAGCATGAGGTGGATGAGGCCGAGGACGCGGGCGTAATCGGCGACGAGGCGGTTCCAGAATCGGCCGGTGGTATCGGCGAGGCCGGCGAGGGCGGTGTGCAGATCGACGGGGAGGCGGCCGCGGTTGGAGAGGCCGGCGAGGCGGCGGTAGGCGGCGGGGGCGGAGAGGTAATCTTCCAGGGTTTCGTTGTTCTTGGCGCCGTTCAGGGGCCAGGGCCATCGGCCGATTTCTCCGGCGGCGTGGTGGGCGCCGCGGGTGAGGCGGCCGTTTTGGACAATGGCGATGCCGAAGCCGCTGCGGGGGCCGATGATGACGTAGTCGGCGAGGTCTTTGCCCGCTCCGAACCATCGTTCGGCGATGGCGACGGCGCGGAGGTTATTTTCCAGGACGACGGCGGCGTCGAATTGTTTTTTTAGACGGTCGACGATGGGGACGTCGGACCAGTCTTGGATGAGGGAGTGATCGAGGGCTATGCCTTTGTCGGGATCGACGAGACCGGGCGCGCCGATGCCGATACCGAGGAGGGGTGACTTGTTAGACTGGTCGAGGGTTTTGATGGAATTGGTTACCGTGTTAATGGCGTCTTCGGTGGTGGGGTTTGAGGGGAGGAAATCGAGGTGTTTGGAGAGGGTATTTCCTGAGAAATCGATTTGGATGGCTTGGACGCGTTCGGCGGTGAGTTCGACACCGGCGAACCATCCGGCATCGGGGCGGAGGGCGAGGGTGCGTTTTGGTCTCCCCATGGCGCCTTGATCGCGTCCGGAGTCGTCGAGGAATCCGGCGGCGATGAGTTGATCGACGTGGAGGCCGGCGGTGGAGGGGGAGACGTCGAGGGATTGGGCGAGGGAGGAGCGTGAGGAGGCGCGGCGGCTCCGGAGGTGGAGGAGGGCCTGGCCTTGGAGCGCGAGCTGATCTGCTCCTTTGGTGCGCATGAGGACAAAATGCTTGCCAAGAGGGTGGATGTCCAGCTACATTTTTCGAAATCGAATTAATTCCTTATGACAGTGTCGCAAAATGGTTCCATCGCGATTCGGACGGAGGAGCGCCGGGCGGAAGTGGCTTGGTTTTCGGCTTTGTGTTCGGATGACTATGAGTATTTGGGGGTACCGGACGGGCGATTGCGGAGCAGTTACGAGCACTGTGGGGATATTGTGCGGCGGGCGGACCGGTTGGGGTATCAGAACATCTTATTGCCGTCGGGATGGATTGCGGGTCAGGACGCCTTAAGTTTTGCGTCGGCGATGGCGCCGCAGACGGAGCAAATCAATCAGTTGGTGGCGTTGCGGATGGGGGAAGTGTGGCCGCCGATGTTGGCGCGGGCGATTGCGACGGTGGATCATGTGGCGAAGGGGCGGTTGACGATCAATATTATCTCATCTGATTTGCCCGGGCAGCGTGAGGAGAGTGAAACGCGGTATGTGCGGAGCGGGGAAGTGATTCAGATACTGAAGCAGTTGTGGGAGGTGGACGGGCAGTTTGATTGGAACGGGGAGCATTATCATTTCAGTTTGCCGACGACGGAACCGGCGAAGCCGTATCAGCAGAACGGGGGGCCGTTGTTGTATTTCGGGGGCATCTCGCCGGCGGCCCAGGAATTGTGTGCCCAGTATTGTGATGTGTTTTTGATGTGGCCGGAGACGGAAGAGCGATTGTCGGAGACGATGGCGGGGATGGCGAAGAAGGCGGAGTGGTATGGGCGGAAGATTGATTTTGGATTGCGGGTGCATGTGATTGTGCGGGAGACGGAGGCGGCGGCGCAGGCGGCGGCGGATCGTTTGATCTCGAAGTTGGATGCGGCGAAGGGGGAGGAGATCAAGAATCGTTCGCAGGACAGCAAGAGTGCGGGGGTGCAGCGGCAGGATGAGTTGAGGGCGCAGAGCGGGGATTTGTATTTGGAAGAGGGTTTATGGGGCGGGGTGGGTTTGGCGCGGAGCGGGTGTGGGAGCGCGATCGTGGGGGATCCGGACCAGGTATTGGCGAAGTTGCACCGGTATATGGATATGGGGATGCGGTCGTTTATTTTGAGCGGGTATCCGCATGAGGACGAATGTGATTTGTTTGCGAAGTATGTCTTACCGCGATTGGACACCTGTCGATTGAATGCGGTACAGGGGCGTTTGGTGGAGGATCCGGTGACGCCCTTGACGACGGCGGAGCGGCGCTGAGGGATTCGCATTGCCAGCTTGGATTTGTCCGCTAGACTTTCGGGTCAGAGGGGTGCGGTTGTTAGGTTTTTCAAGATCGGGGCCTCACTGGGATTTACTGGAATGAGCAAGGTGGCCGGATTCTTGAGGCGAATCGATTGGAAGCAGGCGATTATCGTTTGGGCGATTCCGGCGGTGTTGGTGTTTGTGGTGATCCGGATTTCGGAAGTTTATGCGTTTCGGATGCCGCACCGGGATGATTGGAGATTGCTGGAGAACTATCGGCAGTGGCTGGAAGGGGAGGAGAGTTGGACGCACTTTTTTAATCTGCACATGGGGCATTGGTATGTGTTTTTTCGGGCGATTTATTATCCGGTCGTTAGTTTGACGGGGGGTGACCTGGCGGGTTTGCGGGTTATTTCCTTTTTGGTATGCGGGTTAATCTCGTGGCAGATCGTTCGGTTGGCGGAACCGATGATTGGGGGGACGACGATGGTAAGGGCGATTTGGGCGGCGTTGACGGTGGGGGTGGTATTTTCACCGGCGCAGGTATTGGTTTGGACTTGGGGGATGATTTACGCGAATGCGGTGCCGTGGCTTTGTTTGACGAGTGCGATGCTGGTGATGCGGCGGGGCTTGTCGTGGGGGCGGACGTTGTTTTGGTGTGCATTGTTGGCGTTGACGGCGACGTTTCATTTTGGGACGGGGTTGTTGGTGTGGGTGGTATTGCCGGTGGGGTGTTGGATGATGGGTGTGGGAGAGTCTGCGCGGGACCGGTGGAAATTCACGATCGGGTGGGCGGCGGTATTTGCAGTCGTGGTGGCGGCGTATGTGTGGCGCGGGCTGGAGTGGCGGGAGGTGTGGTCGGAATCGCGGGGGATGACGATGGAAACGCTTCTCGAGCGGCCGTGGGGGGTGGTGCATTATTTGCTGTCGTTACTCGGGGCTTTTCCGGCGGTGGGATTGCCGGTATTTGCCTATGAATCTGCGCCGTGGTTCGGGGGATTGTTTGTGGTGATGTTTGTGGTGGGGTCGGTATTTGTTTTTGTGCGGTATCGGGATCGGGTTTTGATGAGGATGGCGGCGCCGTGGTTTTGTCTTGGGTTGGCGGTTTTGGGGGCGGCGGTGTTGATTTGTATCGGGCGGGTGCAGGAGAGTTCGGCAACGGCGCACAGTCCGCATTTTCAGACGGCCTGTTTGTACTTTGGGTTGGCGGCGATTTGTTTGGTGGCGACGGTATGGGTGCGTTTGCGGGGGGGCGGGGTGTTGAAGGGGATGGGGGCGGGGGTCGTGTATGGGGTGATCGCGGTGGTATTGGCCGGGGGTTGGGTGCGGGGGCGGCAGGAGATGGAGTATTTTTCTCACGAGATGAGGCAGAAGGCGGCGGCATTGGCATTTTTGGATGTGCTGCCTTTTGAGGAGCTTGATCCGCTGAGGTTCGATGCGGTGCATGGGAAGGAGTTGGTGGATTTTTTGAGGGAGAAGGATTGGTTTCGGCGGGCGTATTATTTGTCGGATGCGGGATTGGGAGCCTTTCGGCAGGCGGGCAGCCGGGTGAAGCCCCGGTGGGCTGATGTGACCGAGATGGTGACGATGGAGGACGGGCGGCGGGTATTGCGCGGTCATGCAATTTTGAGCACGGAGCGGCGGCCGAGCGATTTGGTATTGGTGATGGCGCGTCCGGCGGGGGCGGCTTGGGAAGAGGCGCGGGTTTTTGATTTGATCCGGCCGCGGGCGGCGCGGTATGAGCCTTATCGGTCGTGGCAATACAGGGATTTGGTAGCGGGATGGGAGTATGAAGTTGATCCCGGGAAGATTCCCGGTGGGGAGCAGGTGGTGAATTTTTGGACCTTTGAGCATCCGAAGCGGAAAGTGGCGGCCTTTGGTCCGGACTTGGTATTTCGGGACGGTGAGTTGGTGGAGCGAATCGACGTGGATGGAGAATAGGGTTAGAGTTCCGGAGAATTCATGGAAAGTGGTTGGACGAGATTTTTTGCGAAGCACCGGGTGGCGGCATCGGCTTTGATGGCGGCGGGGTTGGCGTTGGTGCCGACTTTGTTTTGGGGTTTATCGCTTTCGGGCATTCATGTGGATGTGCCGTGGCGCGATGAGATTCACCTGGCGCCGTTGTTTGACAAGATGAACGAGGGGACCCTGGGGGCGATGGATTGGTTTCAGTTTCACGTCGATCATCCGTCGACGGTGTTTTACGGGATATTTCTTTTGAACGCGGCCAAGAACGGGGCGCATGGGGATGTCTTGAGCGGGATATCGATTGCGGGGTTGTTTTTGACAGCGTTTTTGATGTTGTTTCATTTGCTGCGGCCGGCGCGTTTGAGGAAGGAGTTGGGCGGTGTGTTGGTGGCGGCGGGGTCGCCGGAGCGGAAGCGAATGGGTGTGGTGATGCTTGTGCCTTGCGTGGCGATGTTAGCGGCGATTTTTTCGCCGCTGCAGTATGCGAATATTCTGTTTCCGATGGGCTTGCACATGGTGTTGCCGATGATGATGGCGATGCTGGCGTTTTTGGTTTTGGAGACCGTGCGGCCGGAGGGATTGCGATGGGGGTTAGCGATCGTGTTTGGTTTGTTGGCGAGTTTCAGTCATGGGTCGGGGTTGGCGGTGTGGCCGGCGTTGTTGGTATATGGGTGGCTGACGCTCCCGGCGAGGCCGGTGAAGCGTCGCTATTGGTTTGTCGGGGGGATGATGGTGTTTGTGGGGGCCTTGGTGGTGGTGCTTTCGTGGTTATCGCGATTGTCGTTGGAGCGTCGGGGCATCGAGGGTGGGGGAATGGGGCGATATTTTGAGTCGTTGTTTTCGGATCCGGTGGGGTTTGGCGCGTATTTTTTGAGTTACGCGGGATTGGCGGTGGCGCAGGGGTGGCCGTTGCCACCGGCGTGGGTGGGCGTGGGGGCGGGGTTGGGATTGGTTGTGTTGATCGGGGTATTGTTTGTCGTGAGCTGGGTGATGGCGCGGCGGCGGCCGGAGTTGGAGGTGTGGCGTCGTTTTGGGTTATGGGTGGCTTTGGTCGTATTTTTTGCGGCGGCGGGGGTGTTGACGGCGATGGCGCGGGCGGGGATCGGGCCGGAGCAGGCCTTGTCGAGTCGCTATGGGACTTGGGCCTTGATGGGATGGGCGGCGGTGATCGGGTGGGGATGGCAATTGATGCGGGTGCGAGGAGGAAAGGGGGACGGCGTGATGACGATTGTGACTTTGCTTTTGATTCCGGTGTTGTTGATGAATGGGGCGAGGGGGGTGGAGCAGATGCGGGTGGATCGGTCGATGGTCTTGAGTTGCAAAGCGTATATGCACTTGCACCGGGTGACGCGGCCGGCGGAATCGTTTGTCGCGATCGGTTTGGTGGATGCGGACAAGGACCGGTTGCTTCCGCTTTGGGAGAAGTGGGATTATTTGCGACCTGCGCCGTTGGAGGAGGGGGCGAATGTTTCGGTGTTTCGACAGTCATCGAAGCCGATGTCGCGGAGTTTGGGATCGGTGGACGACGTCCTGGAGCTGGCGGACGGACGGGTGCGATTTTCGGGGACGGCGGTGAACCTGAATGCGGACCGGCCGGCGGACGTGGTGTTGTTTACGGACGGGGAGGGGAAGATTTTGGATGCGACGCATCCGGCGAAGCGGGGGGAGTTTTGGGATTACTCGCTTCGGAAGAATCGGCGAGGGGTATCGGATTGGGAGAAGACGATGGCGTTACCGGAGGGGGTGGCAACCGAGGACGTGAAGGTGTGGGTGTTAGACATGTTGCGCTATCGGGTGGGGGAATTGCACGCGGGCGATTGAAGTCGAGTGGGAGGGTATTGGGAATTCGTTTTCCCGGGGGTTGGCACGCGTTCTGCTTTTTGGAAAAGAGAGAGGAACCAGAGCCGTCATACGATGGAGATGCCGCGGTAATATTTCCTTACAATTCAACCAACCAAACAGTGCCATGAAACTTCCGAAATTCATTCAGCGTATAGCGACGTTGTTCATCTTTATAGCGGCGATGGGAGGGCCAGCCAGCGCGGCGGCGGAACCCCTCAAGATTGCCTACAGCGATTGGCCGGGCTGGGTGGCTTGGGAGATAGGGATTAACAAGGGGTGGTTTGAGGAGGAAGGGGTGGACGTGGAGTTTTTGTGGTTTGATTACGTGGCGTCGATGGATGCTTATGTGGCGGGGCAGGTGGATGCCGTATGTATGACGAACGGCGACGCGCTGGTGACGGGAGCGACGGGGAAACCGTCGGTAGGAATTATCATCAATGATTTCTCGAACGGGAACGACATGGTGGTGGCGGCTCCGGGGATCACCGAGATTGAGCAATTGAAGGGGAAGAAAGTGGGCGTTGAAGAGGGCTTTGTGTGCCATCTGTTGTTGTTGACTGGTTTGGAGCAGGCGGGCATGAGTGCCGAGGATATTGAGATTGTGAATACGCCAACGGATGAGACGGCGCAGGTTCTTGAATCGGGCGCGGTTGATGCGATCGCGGCGTGGCAGCCGAATTCGGGGCAGGCTTTGAAGGCGGTTGATGGATCGACAGCGGTGTTTACATCTGCGGATGCGCCGGGGATCATTTATGATTTGTTGTATGTGGACGCGGAGAGTTTAGCCACGCACCCAGAGGAGTGGGGCAAGGTGGTGAAGGTTTGGTATCGCATCGTCGATTATCTTAAGGATGAGGCGAACATGGACGAAGCGCTTGAGATATTGTCGGGTCGTGTTGAGGTGGAGCCGGAGGAGTATGAGCCCTTTTTCGCCGGGACATATATTTTGACTTTGGACGAAGCGTTGGAGAAGTGGGACGAGGCGGAAGGACTTGGCTCGGTTTATGGCTCTTCCAAAGTGGTCGATGGGTTTAATGTGAAGTATGAGGTCTATGAGAGCCCGCTGGAGATTGAGAAGTATCTTGATCCAAGTTATACGAAGGCGCTTGTGGAGTAGGGTTGTGCTTTTTCGGGTGGGGGTGGGTTGTCCTGCGGGGGTGACCGGCCCCGCGAGATAAACCTTTGAAGGCGGGGATGTGACGAATCATGGCTAAAGGGCGGCGAGATCGGCAGCCTTGGTTCGCCATTCGTAGCGACCTGAGTCGGTCGCGGCAGACTGTCTTAACGGCGATATCGTTTCTTCTTCCCCTGGCGATCTGGTGCGTAGTGAGTTACGTGCCATTTATCTGGCATCCTGACATCAAGCTTCAGGTGGGTGCGGGCGGGGCGACGGTCTATACGGCGGGTGATTACGTGGGGAAAGATTTCTTTCCGACGGTGGTGGAGCAGGTTCGGGAAGAGAATCGGAAAGTGATGTCGGAACGGGCTGCGGGGGAGGTGCCGGCGGGGTCGACGCGGGAGAACAAGAAGATATTGCGAAGAATTGCGGGTGTAGCGGTGCAGAACAAGGCCTTGGGCGATGATGAGCGGGAAGACGATGCGAAGATTTTCGAGATATGGAAGGGATTGGCAACGGGGACGTTGGAATTCAAGCGTCCGCGTTTGACAGAGGAGAATATGGCTATTGTGAAGGCGGACTGGGAGACCTTGTCGGGGTATTCTTCGGTTTACGACCCGGAGAATTTTCCATCGGAGCCGCTCTTGAAGTTATTGCCCCAGGGGCGTCCTGCGAACCCGGTGTATTTGCCGGCGCCCGGGGAAGTGTTGCAAGCGGGGATTCGCGAGTGGACGCGGGAGCCTGCGGACGGCAAGTCGTCGATGGGGGAGAAGCTGTTTCAATCGTTGCAGACGGTATTTGGGGGATTTTTGTTGGCGGCGATTTTTGCCATTCCGTTGGGGATACTAGCGGGGACCTATGATTTTTTTGGGAAGCTCGTGGAGCCTTTTGTGGATTTTTTCCGGTATATGCCTGCGCCGGCGTTCAGCACCTTGTTAGTGGCGGTTTTGGGTGCGCATGATGCGCCGAAGTTGGCGTTGGTGTTTCTTGGCACGTTTCCGCATTTGTTGTTGATGATCACTAAGACTTCGCGCTTGCTTGATCCGGCATTGTTGGAGGCGTCACAGACCCTGGGCGCGAATCAGCGGAACATGCTTTTCCGGGTGGTGGTGCCGGGGATATGGCCGAATGTTTACAATGATTTGCGAATTGCCCTGGGTTGGGCTTGGACGTGGCTGGTGATTGCGGAATTGATTGGAGTCAAGACGGGGCTCACGGAAGTGATTGATACGCAGGGCGACCGACGGAATTTTGATCAGGTGTTTCCGGTGATTATTTTGATTGGAATAATTGGATTTTTTACCGACCAGACTTTGTCGTGGTTGCGTCGCTTTTTGTTTCCTTGGAGTGCCGAGGCGGAGGGCAGGCAGGGATGGGCGGAGCGCGGGGTGCGTGGATTTGGTCGTTGGATAGAGCCGGCTATGGAAGCTCACCGAAAAAAACCGAGGCCCAAACTTGATCATGAAAACCTTAGAGCTTCCTGATTACAAAGAGCAATCCGAGGAGGTGGCGGCGCGGTTTGCGGAATTGCGGGAGCGGCCAGTGGAGTTGGGGGTATGCGGGGTGAGCAAGTTTTTCGGATCCGGGGAGAAGGAGGTGCAGGCCTTACGGGACATTAATTTTGATGTATATCGACGTGAGTTCATGTGTGTGCTGGGGGCATCGGGATGCGGGAAGTCGACTTTAATCCGTGTATTAGCCGGATTGGAGTATCCCAGCGAGGGGGAAGTGTTGGTGGAAGGGAAGCCGGTGGAGGGTCCGGGGCCGGATCGGGGGATGGTTTTTCAGAGTTACACTTTATTTCCTTGGTTAACGGTGAAGCGGAACGTGATGTTCGGGTTGCAAATGACGGGCAGCGACGTGAACACGGCTGATGCGGAGGCGCGTCAATGGATTGACTTGGTTGGGTTGTCGAAGTTTGAAGATTCGTATCCGCACCAGTTGTCGGGTGGCATGAAGCAGCGTGTTGCGATTGCTCGGGCGCTGGCGAACCGGCCGAAGATATTGTTAATGGACGAGCCGTTTGGGGCATTGGATGCGCAGACGCGTTGTCAGATGCAGAGCTATCTTCTGCAGATATGGAAAAACGTGAACATTACGGTGCTGTTTATCACGCATGATTTGGATGAGGCCATTTATCTTGCGGATCGAATCTTGGTATTAATGCCAAGTCCGGGTGAAGTGGGGGAAATGATTGAAGTTCCGGTGCCGCGGGAGCGATCGACGGATCAGTTTTTATCGCCGGAGTTTCTGGCGACGAAGAAGCGGTTGGAAGAGTTGATTCATCCGAAGACCGAGGAAGGGGAAGACAAGCTACCCATGTTGCGGCTGACGTCGGTGGGAGACGATGTGGTTTAGCTGGGGGATTAGCGTGAGGTGCAAAATAGGGCGTGACATGTGTAAAATAGGCGCTATTAATCTTCATACGATTTTTAATTTTCCTCATACTAGGCACTTATGGAATCTTCAGACGACCTGGTTAAGCGGATCAGTATCTCGCTCCCTCCGGATGTATTTTTGGCATTGGATGAGTTGGTGGCGGGACGTGGATTTCGGAGTCGATCGCAGGCGATTGCCGAGATGATTGAGCAGAGTCGGATTGAGTATCATGAAGAGATGGGGCATGAATTGATGGCGGGGACGATCACCTTGTTTTATGACGAATCCCGGCCCGGGCTATTGAAGGCGCTTGCGGACATTGAGCGGCGGCACGTGGACGAAGTCATCAGTTCGCAGCATGTGTTGCTTGAGAGCAATCACACGATGGAGGTGTTGTTGGTGCAGGGGCCGGCTGATCGGTTGAGGGATGTGGCGGATGAGTTGGTTACGTGTCGTGGGGTGAAGGCGGGGCGATTGACGATATCGTCGGCGATTCTTCCTCCGATTCATCCGTTACCGAAGAAAGGGGGAGAAAGTGAGCAGAGGTAGTGTGGGAGACTCAGTTTATGCGACGACGATCCGGGGAGGCGGGATGTGGTCGCAGGTGGTGGGGCGTGGAAAGGCCTTGCGTTTAACCGACGTGGAAGGGGGGGTGAACGTGGGGATGCTGTTGTATCAAGCGGATGAGCCGCTTGAGCGGTACAACATGCCGGACACCTTGAAGGGGCAGCACATATTTTATCTGACGGCGCCCTATTGTTTGCATTCGGACATGGGGCGGATCTTTGCGGGGATTGTGGAGGACACGATGGGGTGGCACGACACGGTGTGCGGGTGTTCGGACGGGCAATTGGTGCGAGAGAAGTATGGGGAGAAGACTTACCAGGAGGCGCGCAATGACTTTTACCGAAACGGGAAGGAGAATTTCCTGATAGAGATGGGGAAGTGGGGTTTGGGGAAGCGGGATTTGGTGCCGAACGTGAACTGGTTCAGCAAGGTGGTGGCGGATGAGGAGGGGGGGGTGAGTTTTGTGGAGGGGGCGTCGGTGGCGGGGGCGATGGTGGAATTGCGCGTTGAGATGGATTCATTGGTGGTGTTGAACACCTGTCAGCATCCGCTTGATCCGAATCCCGAGTATGCGCCGAAACCGGTGGCATTGGAGGTTTATGATGGGGAAGGGGACGAGGTTTATCGGACGTCGCGACCGGAGAATGAACGCGCCTATTTGAACACGGAGCATTATTACGCTTTGCGATCATGAAGGAATCATTGTTACGGGAAGAGGATGCGGTATATGGGGACACGGTATTGGCGGGTGATCACTGGATGCGCGAGATCAAGGCGGGGCAGACTTTCCGGATTCTTGATCTGGAGGGCAATCAGGCGGCGGACACGCTTTTTTACAGCGCTCATGATCCGAGCGATCGATACAGTGCGAGCGACACGATTCGGCGGCAGGCGAACCTTTACCTGACGACGGGGACACAGCTCATTTCGACGGAGGGCAATGTTTTATTGACGATCGTGGCGGACACCTGCGGGCGGCACGACACGGTGGGGGGCGCTTGTTCGCGGGAGAGCAACACGATGCGGTATGCCCCGGACAAGGAGTATATGCATGCGTGTCGCGACAGTTTTTTGTGTGGGGTGACCGAGTGGGGGCATGGGATGGGGAAGCGGGACATTACGTGTAATATTAATTTCTTTATGAACGTACCGGTGACGCCGGAAGGGAAGTTGACTTTTGAGGACGGGATTTCGGCGCCGGGGCGTTATGTTGAGATGCGGGCGGAGATGGATGTGATTGCCCTCATCTCGAACTGTCCGCAGTTGAACAATCCTTGCAATGGGTACAATCCGACGCCGGTGCGGGTGTTGATTTGGGATTGAATTGATGTTTCGGAAAGTACTTATTGCGAATCGGGGGGCGATTGCGTGTCGTATTGAGCGGACGTTGCGGGCGATGGGGGTGGGGAGTGTGGCGGTGTATTCCGAGGCGGATGCGGATTCGCGGCATCGAGTTGAGGCGGATGAGGCCGTTTTGTTGCCGGGAAGATTGGCGGCGGATACGTATTTGAACGGGGAGCGGATTCTGGCGGCGGCGCGTGAGACGGGGGCGGAAGCGATTCATCCGGGGTATGGATTTTTGAGTGAGAACGCCGGTTTTGCGCGGGCCTGTGAGGAGGCGGGAATTGTTTTCTTGGGGCCGACGCCGGAGCAATTGACGGCATGCGGGTTGAAGCATGTGTGCCGGGACATGGCGCGGGAAGCGGGGGTGCCGCTGTTGGAGGGGAGTGACTTGTTGGAGACGGGGGAGCAGGCGACTGCGACGGCGGATGCTGTGGGTTATCCCGTGATTTTAAAGTCATCGGCGGGGGGCGGGGGCATTGGGATGCAGATTGCGCGTTGTTCCGAGGAAGTGCCGGAATTGTTTGAGCAGGTGAGGCGCTTGGCGAGCTCGAATTTCGGGGATGCGAGCGTGTTTCTTGAGAAATATATTGAGCGGGCGCGGCACATTGAAGTGCAGGTGTTCGGGGACGGTGCGGGAGGGGTGGTTTCTTTGGGGGAGCGAGATTGTTCGGTGCAGCGGCGGAATCAGAAAGTGATTGAAGAGACGCCGGCGCCTCACTTGAGGGATGATGAGCGGGCGCGCTTGGCCGAGGCGGCGGTTCGCCTTGCTGAGGGGGTGGACTATCGTTCGGCGGGGACGGTGGAATTTTTGTGGGATGACGAGGCCGGTGATTTTTATTTTCTTGAAGTGAACGCCCGCTTGCAGGTGGAGCACGGGGTGACGGAAGAGGTTTTGGGGGTTGATATTGTGGAGTGGATGGTGCGCTTGGGGGCGGGGGAATTATCGGG
>JBCCIR010000021.1:0-47173 GCA_039028175.1 Verrucomicrobiota bacterium | reverse complement strand
CGGCGGAGCGGCGGAGTGAATTGGAGGAGAAGCGTGTGGCGGCGCGGGAGAAGTATTTACTGCGGGACCGGAGTTATGAGCAGTTGATGGAGGAGGTGGCGGTGGCGTTGCGGAGCAATGACACGTTGGGGCTGCGGGTGAGTTTTGATTCGCCGATGGGAGGGGGTGGGTTGGAGGCGGTGGGGGAGTAGGGCCGGGGACGGCGTCGTGATTGATGGGAGTTTTGCTGAGGCGGTGTGTGCTCAACGAAAAGTGTTGAGCAACGCATGCTTGGAAGATCTACCCAGTTGAGTGTTTGAGCATTGGCAGCGATTGGCATTTGCCGCAGATTGGGGGTGTTGAGAATCGTCCTATCTTGTTGCTCAACACGGGTTGCATAATAACTTGTTATCCCAAAAAATGATCAAGCGGCTCCTCAGCTTCTGGCGGCGGATGAATGAGCCGACCTTCCAAGACGAGAAAGCTGAGCTTTGGGCGGGCCTATTTCAGAAGAGGGCAAGGTTCACTGGTCAACTGCCGGAGCCAGAGCTTCTTGAACAGATCGGGATTCCTGCTGACGATCCCTTTTGGAAGCAAGACAACGCGAACCCTTCTGCGGGATTCGCAGTGAATTTCAAGATTCCTGTTCGAGAAGCCCTAAAGGCGGATTCGCCCGGAAGCCTTGCTGCGGAGGCACTCGACGATTTCGGCCAGAGCGTCGCCGCACTGCCGCTCAAGGCGACCGCGCCGAACTACTATTTTCACGTCTTCAATGGCACTTTCACACTTGATAGCGCCCCGAAGACGCTGGAACCAACTGAAATGGCGTGGATTGCTTCGAGAGGATTCGTCGAAGCGCTCAGCGAACTGGAGAAGACTGTCGATCTAGAAGATACTGAGGACATCGAAGACGATATTGAAGACGATGACGAGCCGATCAATTTTGATCCTGCCGCGCACACGATCACCCGAATCACTTGGGATCCAGATCGCGAGGCGTGGTATGTCATCACAACGCAGAACGGGGATAACAAGCGGCTGGACACCAACGCCTGACCCGTTTCGAGTCGAAAGCGCCATGACAACATCAACGATCAACCACGATTCAATACTCGCTCCCAGGTCAGGCGCGGGTCAGGCTTGACGTTAGCCAGCCTAGTAAGAGCTCCACCTTTTCATGCCCACAACCTTGTTTATCGATGGTCATTCAGGGACGATTGGATTGCGCATCCGCGACATTCTGGCCTCACACAACAGTGTCTCTGTCCTGCAGATCCCGGAGAAGCATCGTAAAGACCCAAGCGCTCGCCGCGATTTTCTCAACTCATGCGATGTGGCGATCTTGTGTCTTCCCGACGAGGCATCAGTCGAGTCGGTTTCCTTCATCGAGAACCCTCAAGTCCGAATCATCGACGGTAGCACCGCATTTCGCGTCAGCGATGATTGGGTGTACGGACTACCTGAATTGAGCTCCAACCAACGTGATGCGATCCACAAAGCGTCGCGCGTGAGTAATCCAGGTTGCTGGGCCACCGCCGTCAATTTACTTACGCGTCCACTAGTGAGCCAAGCGATCGTACCTCCTGACATTGCCCTGTCAATTCATGGCGTATCTGGGTACACCGGCGGCGGAAAAGCAGCAATCCAACGATGGGAATCCGATACGACGGGCCTGATCAACCTTTCTCATGAAGCGCCTTATGCACTCGATGAGGTTCACAAGCACATCCCCGAGATTCAACTCCACGGACTCCTGCGAACCGATCCTTACTTTTCTCCTGCCATAGGTGCGTTCGCCAGAGGAATGCGGGTGCAAATTCCATTGCATGCGCTCCAACTTAACGATGGCGTCACTAGCGAAACAATACGAAACGCCTACGAAAGTGCTTATGCCGGGGAGTGTTTTGTTCGTGTAGTGCCTCAAGCAGAAGATTCTCCGATCAACGAAACGACATTCGACCCACAAGCATGCAACAACACGAACAATGTTCTGATTCACGTAATCGCCCAGCCTAGCGGGCACGTTCTACTGATGGCTATTCTCGATAATCTAGGTAAAGGCGCGAGTGGGGCTGCTGTACAGTCGCTGAATCTTATGCTTGGCTTGGAAGAAGAGTGCGGTCTTTAGACCTCGCTTTGAGAGGCCACCTGGCGTGATCGTGAAGTTTCGGTTGTGAAATGCCGGGGTTGGCTAACCGATCCACTGAAGGTTGTTCACTGCGAGTTCTACTCCTACTGCACGAAACCCAACGGCTAACAAGACGGAGATATCAAGCCCGATCACGCCGCGAGTTGATTGACTTCACCGGTTCGAATCCTTACCCTCCACCCGGAGTCGCGTCCTCTGATCGGGCTGAGATTCCTCAAACGTTAGACAGCAGAGGCATGAGGGCTTATACCGGAGCGCTGTTTTGGTTTGGGTAGGCGACTTCGACGAGGTAGAGGCCGTCTGGGGGGGCGCAGTGGTTTGATTTTTCGTGTTGGGTGGGTTCGTGGAGGAGTTGGTGGAGGGATTGGAGATCGTCGCGGCCGGAGGCGACGCGGAGGGCGGAGCCGGTGAGGAGGCGGACCATTTTGTAGAGGAAGCCGGTGCCGTTGAAGATGAGGGTGAGTTTATCGGGGGCGGGTTGTTTGAGGGTGGCGGCGTGGATGGTGCGGGTGGTGGACTTGGGGTCGGCTTTTTGTGCTTCGGTTTCGGTGCCGCGGAAGGCGGCGA
Organism: Verrucomicrobiota bacterium; assembly: GCA_039028175.1. GTDB lineage: Bacteria > Verrucomicrobiota > Verrucomicrobiia > Verrucomicrobiales > DEV007 > JBCDBW01. Next base: position 44,478 of record JBCCIR010000021.1, on the reverse strand, counting down.
AATTGGCGAAGTTATGGGTGCCTTGGAAGAGGGTGAGCGCGGCGCGGAGGCGATCGAGGTCGAGTTCGACGGGGACGTGCCAGGCCAGGCCGTTTTGGAGTGGGGGAAGGACGCGGCCGGTGATGATTTCGTAGCAATAGGTTTTGCCGATGGCGGAGAAGCGGGCGTGGAAATCGGGGTCGGTTTCGGAGCAGTCGATGATGCGAATTTCCGGGGGGAGTTTGGCGTTGAGGGCGCGGATCCAGTCGGGCGGGGTGAGCCGGGAATCTTCCGGGGGATCGAAGTGGGCGACTTGTCCGAGGGCGTGGACGCCGGTATCGGTGCGACCGGAGCCGTGGATGTGGATTTTTGGGGAGCCGCCGACGAGATCGGTGGCGGCGGCTTCGAGGTGGTCCTGGACGGTGTTTTTGGAGGGTTGGGATTGCCAGCCTTGGAAGGGGCGGCCGTCGTAGGCGATGATGAGTTTGAGGCGCAATTTTTTTGGGCGCTTTCAACGCCGTAGAAGGTGGGAAAGTAGAAGGTAGAATGTCTCGAGCGGGAGGACTTTCTTACCGGCGGCGGCGGAAGAACGTGGCAAGGCTGATTGCGGAGAGGAGGAGGAGGGGAGTGTTTGGTTCGGGGATGGAGACGGCGGTGAGGTTGTCGACGCCGAGGACGGCACTGGCGAAGGTGCCGCCGAAATCGGGGGTGCCGGGATCGTGTCGGAACATGATGCGGTTCACATCGGCGATGACGTTGGCGTAGGTGTCGCCGCCGCCGGGGAGGCTGAGATCGGGTTCGAGGAGGGAGAAGTAGTAGTTGCGCCAGACGCCGTCGTTCGGGATGGTGATGGGGGTGGCGGAGGTGTAGCGGGTACCGGTGCTGATGCCTGGACCGAAGAGGACGAGGCGCATTTCGAGGGTGTCGACGTTATTGGCGGGGGCCATGAGGTCGACGGTGAAGCCGGTGACATTGGCGTCGACGGCGCCGGAGATGGAGAGATTGTAACTGGCGAAGAAGGTATTGGGATTGATTTGGAGGAAGCGGTCGCCGGCGCCGAGTGGTCCGCCATTGGCGATGTTAATGGGGAAGTTGGCTCCGCCGTCCCAGCCTTGCGCGGTGCCGTCCTGGAAGTCGTTGATGAGGCCGAGGCTGATCGTGGCGTGGGCATGGGTGACGAGGGACGTCATCAGTGTGACGGCGAGTGCGATGCTCGTCAGGCGAGCGAGGCGAATGCGCTGGGAGGGGACCATGCGGGGATGAGAGTGATTGAGAGCGTTCGGACTAATGATGGGGTATGGGGCAGGAGAAATCAAGACCGCGAAACGCCGGGGAGGAGGAGAGGCGGTTTGGTCGGTCAGGAGAGGCGATCTTTGAGATCCGGATTGGCGGGGACGGAGGGGAGGGTGAAGTCTCCTTTGAGTTCATCGGGATGGGGGATGGCGTGTCTTTTTCCGATGAAGAAGACGAAGATGCCGATGATTTCCAGAAGGAGAAAGATACCTCCGACGATGTAGAGAGCGGTGATCATTTTCCTGCGCCGATTACAGGATATGAAGGGGTTGCGGGGGAGGGCAAGGGGGAATTTTGGAAAGCTGAGCGGGTGAGGGGGTGAGGGGGCTGGGGAATCAGGTCAGGTTGTTGGGGCCGAAGGGGTTGGGGAGGAGGGCATCGAGAGTGGTTTGGGAGGTGAGTTGGCCGGAGTCGTCGCCGATGAGGATGAGGAGGTTTGGGGCGAACTCGTGGAGGACCTGGCGGCAGGCGCCGCAGGGGGAGCCATCGCTGGTGAGGGAGATGGCGATGGCTTTGAAGGAGCGTTGGCCTTCGGCGACGGCTTTGAAGACGGCGGTGCGTTCGGCGCACATGGAGAGGCCGTAGGAGGCGTTTTCGACGTTGCAACCGGTGAAGATTTCGCCGGTTTCGGTGAGGAGGGCGGCGCCGACTTTGAAGTTGGAGTAGGGGGCGTAGGCATTTTGGCGGGCGCGGGCGGCGGCGGCGAGGAGTTGTTGGTGGTCGGAGGTCATTGTTATTTCGAAGCTGGAAGCTAGGAGCTGGAAGGCAGGAGGAGGGAGTCGAGGGTGATTTGGATCATTTCGTTGAAGGTGGTTTCGCGGTCGGCGGGGGGGAGGTGTTCGCCGGTGCGGATGTGATCGGAGACGGTGCAGATGGCGAGGGCGTGTTTTTTATTGAGGTCGGCGCAGCCGTAGAGGCCGGCGGCTTCCATTTCGATACCGAGGACGCCGCGGGCTTCGAGGGGGTCGAAGGCGTCGTCGTTGGGGTTGTAGAAGAGGTCGGCGGAGAAGATTTCGCCGACGCGGGTTTCGATGTTGAGGTGATCGGCGGCGGTGACGGCGTTTTGGAGGAGGGTGGGATCGGCGGCGGGTTTGTAATTGAGGTCGTTGAAGCGGGTGAGGTTGACGGCGGAGTCGGTAGAGGCGACGGCACCGATGACGACGTCGCGCAGTTTGACGTCGGGGAGAACGGCGCCGCAGGAGCCGACGCGGATGATATTTTTGACGTCGAAGGTGGTGAAGAGTTCGTGGGCGTAGATAGAGATGGAGGGGATGCCCATGCCGGAGCCCATGACGGAGACGCGGAGGTTTTTGTAGGTGCCAGTGTAGCCGAACATGTTGCGGACGGCGGTGACTTGTTCGGCGTTTTCGAAGAAGGTGTCGGCGATGTGTTTGGCGCGGAGGGGGTCACCGGGCATGAGGACGGTTTCGGCGAAGTCGCCGGGGTTTGCGGAGATATGTGGAGTCGACATGAAGAGGGGAGGCAGTTTTTGCCCGCAGATTACGCAGATATTGATCCCGCTACCGCGGGCTCTTCTTTGAAATGGCTATCGGGTTCGTTATTTGAATGATTGAAAATACAAGGCGGGGGAGGGGGATGAGTGGGAGTATGATTATGAGTTCAGGATAGACTGGGCGTTGGGGAAGGCGGGGAGGAGGTGGTGTTGGGCGATGGTTTGGGCGATATCGGAGAAGGTGGGGCGGAGGCCGTGATTTTGGCCGGGGACGACGTTTTTGCCAAGGAGGAGAATCGGGATGTGTTCGCGGGTGTGATCGGTGCCGGTCCAGGTGGGGTCGTTTCCGTGGTCGGCGGTGAGGATGAGGAGATCGGTTTCGGGATTGATGCGCGCGGTGAGTTCGGGGAGGCGGGTATCGAAGATTTCGAGGGCGGCGCCGTATCCGGCGGGGTTGCGGCGGTGGCCGTAGAGGGCGTCGAAGTCGACGAAATTGGTGATGACGAGGGAGTGATCGGGGGCGCGGTCGACAGCGTCGAGGGTGGCGGTCCAGAGGTCGGGGTGGCCGGAGGCGCGGATTTCTTCGGTGACGCCGGTATGGGCGTAGATGTCGGCGATCTTGCCGATGGCGATGACCGTGCCTTTGTCGTCGACGAGTTTTTGGAGGACGGTGGGGGAGGGAGGGGGGACGGCGTAGTCGTGGCGGTTTCCGGTGCGTTGGAAGTTTTCGGCAGAGTCGCCGACGAAGGGGCGGGCGATGACGCGGCCGAGGTTGAGGGTTGAGTCGTCGAAGACTTCGCGGGCGATTTTGCAGAGGGCGTATAGTTTTTCGAGGCCGAAGACATCGGGGTCTTCGTGGGCGGCGATTTGGAAGACGGAATCGGCGGAGGTGTAGAAGATGGGATGACCGGTGTCGCGGTGTTGTTTGCCGAGTTCGGCGATGATGGTGGTGCCGGAGCTGTGCTTGTTGCCGAGGGAGGCGGGTAGGTTTGATTTTGTGAGGATGGATTGGAGGAGGTCTTGCGGGAAGCAGTCTGGGGTGTTGGGGAAGTAGGACCAGTCGAAGGGGACGGGGACGCCGGCGATTTCCCAATGGCCGGAGGGGGTATCTTTTCCGGAGGAGATTTCTTTGGCGTGGGCGTAGGCGCCGGTGAGTTGGGTGTCGAGGGAGAGGCCGGGCGGGGTGGTTTTGTCAGGGGAAGCGTCGGTGGCGGCGTGAGCGAGGCCGAGGGCGGAGAGGTTGGGGAGGTGGAGGGGGCCGGTGTTGTGATTGGGGGGGCGATCGGGGTGGTGATCGGCTTGGCCGGTGGCGAAGTATTCCGCGATGTGGGCGAGGGTGTTGGCGCCGGTATCGGGGGTGTTGGGGGGGCCGAAGTCTTTGGCGTCGGGGGTGGAACCGATGCCGAGGGAGTCGAGGATGATGAGGGTGGTGCGCACTATGGGAAGTGGGGAATGATGAACACGGAATGATGAAGTTGGGAAGGGAGGAGGCAGGGTTCGGAGAATTGGGAAGAGCGATGGGGGGTTCGAGGTTTGAGGGAGAGGGGTGGTTTTTTTGAATAGTGAACAGGGAACACGGAATGATGAATGATGAAGTTTTGGAGGCAGGGGGAGGCCACGTGCAGCGCTGTCGCGCAAACGTGGGCTTCGCCGGTGAGTATGAGTATGATTATGAGTATGAGGGAAGCAGGGTCAGGGGGTGATGGTTTCGTGGATGGCGGGCGGCAGGTCGGTGGGGGGATCGGGGGAGAGGGTGAAGGCGGACTGGATGGTTTGGGCGGCGGCGTCGGCTTCGGCTTGGGTGCGGGCGTGGATTTGGGCGAGGGGGGAATCGGGGGAGAGTTCCGTGCCGAGGTTGATGACATCTGTGAGGCCGACGGCGTGGTCGATGGGGTCATCGGCGCGGGTGCGGCCGCCGCCGAGTTTGACGACGGCGAGGCCGAGGGCGCGGGTATCGATGGCGGCGACGAAGCCGGGGTTTATGGCGGGGACAGGTTGGGTGAGGGGGGCTCTGGGGAGGTGAGAGTCGGGGTTTTCGATGAAGTCGGCGGGGCCGCCGAGGGCGGCGATGGATTTGCCGAAGGTTTCGGCGGCTTTACCGGACTCGAGGGATTCGAGGGCTTTGGCGCGGGCGTCGAGGTCGTTTTCGGCGAGGCCGCCGAGTTCGAGGAGTTCGTCGGCGAGGGCGAGGACGATTGTTTTGAGCCGGGGATTCGCTGCTTGTGGGTTCGTTAGGAATGCGACGGCTTCGCGCACTTCCACGGCGTTGCCAGCTGAGTGAGCGAGGCATTGGTGCATATCGGTGACGAGGGCGGAGGTGCGGGTGCCGGCGCCATTGGCGACCGCGACGATGGCGTGGGCGAGTTCGAGGGATTTTTCATGTGTAGGCATGAAGGCGCCGGAGCCGGTTTTCACGTCCATGACGAGGGCGTCGAGGTTTTCGGCGAGTTTTTTCGAGAGGATGGAAGCGGTGATGAGGTCGATGGATTCGACGGTGGCGGTGATATCGCGGGTGGCGTAGAAGTGTTTATCGGCGGGGGCGAGGTTGGCGGTTTGGCCGATGATGGCGAGGCCGGTGTTTTTGACGGTTTCGAGGAAGGTAGAGTTGTCTGGGGTGGTGTTGTAACCGGGGATGGCGTCGAGTTTATCGAGGGTGTCGCCGGTGTGGCCGAGGCCGCGGCCGGAGATCATGGGGACGAAGCCGCCGGCGGCGGCGATGATGGGGCCGAGGACGAGGGAGACGAGGTCGCCGACGCCGCCGGTGGAGTGTTTATCGAGGACGGGGCCGGGGAGGTCCCATGAGAGGACGTCGCCGGAGTCGCGCATGGCGAGGGTGAGGGCGACGCGTTCGTTGGTGGACATGCCGTTGAAGTAGACGGCCATGGCGAAGGCGGCGATTTGGCCTTCGGAGATGGATTGGTCGGCGATGCCTTTGGCGAAGAATTGGATTTCTTCGGTGGAGAGGGGTTGGGCGTCGCGTTTTTTGCGGATGATCTCTTGAGGCAGCATTTGAAAGGCAGTTTTAACCGCAGATTACGCAGATTGTGCGCCCGCTACCGCGGGCTTTTTTTGGGTTAGGAGAAGAAGGTGGTGGCGATCCAGTGGTAGAGGTAGCCGCCGACGAAGATGCCGACGATGCCCATGACGCCGGCGATGGTGTGTGGGGCGGGGAGGGGGAGTTTGATGGCGGTGAACACGGCGCCGAGGATGATTCCGGCGAGGAGGGCGAGGAGGATGGTGGTCATCGGTTTATCGGTTCTTAGGTTCTTAGGTTCTTTGGTTGGGAGATTTCGGGGCATGGGTGGGATTAGGATTAAGATTAAGAAGTTGAGATGAAGAGGGCGGCGATGGCGGCGGAGGTGAGGTTGGCGAGGGTGGCGGCGGCGACGGCTTTGAGTCCGAGGCGGGCGATTTCGGGTCGGCGTGAGGGGGCCATGCCGCCGAGGCCGCCGAGGAGGATGGCGATGGAGGAGAAATTGGCGAAGCCGCAGAGGGCGAAAGTGATGATGCCTTGGGTGCGTGGGGAGAGCGTGTCTTTGAGTTCCACGAAATTGAGGTAGGCGACGAACTCGTTGACGACGATTTTTTGACCGATGAAGGAGCCGCCGTGGATGGCTTCGTTCCAGGGGATGCCGAGGAGCCAAGCGAGGGGACGGAAGAGGTATCCGAGGATGAGTTGGAGGGAGAGGTTGGGGTGGCCGAACCATCCGCCGACGCCGCCGAGGATGAGATTGAGGAGGGCGATGAGGGCGATGAAGGCGAGGAGCATGGCGCCGACGTTGAGGGCGAGTTTGAGTCCGGCGGAGGCGCCGAGGGCGGCGGCGTCGAAGACGTTGGCGGGTTTTTCGTCATCGGATTCCGGTTCGACGGGTGATTCGTCGGGGGTGGTGGTTTCGGGGAGGATAATTTTTGCGAAGAGGAGGCCACCGGGGGCGGCCATGAAGGAGGCGGCGATGAGGTATTTGAGTTCCACGCCGATTTCGGCGTAGGCGGCGAGGACGGAGCCGGCGATGGAGGCGAGGCCGCCGCACATGACGGCGAAGAGTTCGGAGCGGGTCATCTTGGCGATGTAGGGTCGGACGACGAGAGGGGCTTCGGTTTGTCCGACGAAGATATTGGCGGCGGCGGAGAGGGATTCGGTTCGGGAAGTGCCGAGGGCGAGGCGGAGGCCGCCGCCGAGGAAGCGGACGACGAGTTGCATGATGCGGAGGTGGTAGAGGACGGCGATGAAGGCGGAGAAGAAGATGATGATGGGGAGGACGCGGATGACGAAGATGAAGCCGGCGTTTTTGTCGGCGAGGTAGCCGAAGAGGAATTCGATGCCGGCGTAGGCGGCGGTGATGAGGTGATTGACGATGTCGGAGAGCCAGAGGAGGACATCTTTGCCGATGGGAGTGGCGAGGACGAAAGCGCCGAGGGCCAATTGGATGGCGAAGGCCCCGGCGACGGTGCGGACGCGGATGGCTTTGCGGTTTTCGGAGAGGAGGAGAGCGAAGCCCACGAGGACGGCGATGCCGAGGAGGGGGGTGAGGGCGGCGAGGCTCATATAGAGCCATTAGAGAGAAGACGAGCGCGGATAGGAATCAGAAACTGTGGTCGGCGACGATGCGGAGTTGGAGTTCGATATCGTCGTTTACGAGGTGATCGGCGAGGCGGTGGAAGAATTTTCCGGAGCCGTAGCGGATATTCCAGATGGTGCGATCGATGGAAAAGGCGGCTTGGGCGGCGGGTTTTCCGTCGCTGGTGAGGCCGGCGCTTGCGGTGAAGGAGACGGGGGCGGTGATGCCTTTGAGTGTGAGGATGCCGCTGATGTGGAGATTTTGGGAACCGGCGGAGGCATCGGAGAAGGGTTTGCCCTCGTTGATGACGAAGCGGGCTTCGGGATAATTTTTCACATCGAAGAAGTCATCGCTTTCGAGGTGATGGACGAGGAGGTCGTGGTAGGGGTCGCTTTTGAGGTCGTCGCAGGCGATGGAGGTCATATCGAGGATGAAGTCTCCGGCGGCGAGGTGTTCATCGGCGAAGGAGAGGGTGCCGGATTTGAGGGACACGTGGCCCCAGTGTTTATTGACGAGGTTTCGGCCGAGCCATTCGACGCGGCTTTCTTTGAGGTCGACGGGAAAGGTGCCATCGGGGACGGAAGGGGTGGCGGGGGGTTCCTGGGCGCCTTCCGTGTCGAGACCGGCGGCCATCCAGGCGGTGATGCCGTCCTCGTAGTTGGTGACGCTGGTGAAGCCGCCGGCGGCGAGTTTTTCGGCTGCCATTTGGGATTCGAGGCTGGTGTGGGCGGCGCCGTATACGCAGAGGGGGCTTTTTTTGTCGGAGGTGATTTCGTTCATGCGTTCGAGGAAGGCCACCTCGAAGACGCAGTTATTCACAGCGGTGGGGATATGGGCGGCGAGGAAATCGTCATTGAGTCGGACATCGATGAGGGTGGGGGGAGGTGATTGGTTGAGGGCGCCTTCGAGTTCTTGAGTGGTGATGGTTTTCATGGTGGGGCCTCAGGTTTAGAGCGCGGGGTTATTGGATGCTATTTGCGGGACAATGGTTGGATCAACTCTTGCTAGGTAGGGAATGGCCTGCGTATTCTGGGCGTCCCTTCGACAATGATACGAACAAAAGATGTATTGGGTTGGGCTGTAATTGGTCCGGCGGTTGTGATTTTTTTGGCAGGTTGCATGGTGGGTCCGAATTATGTGCCGCCGGAGGATGATGTGCCCGGGACTTGGGAGGCGAGTGCGGGTGGTGGCAAGAGCGGGGTGGAGCGGAGTGCGGCTTTGGAGGAGTGGTGGGAGGGGTTCAATGATTCGACGTTGAACAAGTTGATTGCGCGGGCGGGGAAGGAGAACCGGAGTTTGAAGATTGCGGTGGCGCGTGTGGTGGAGGCGCGTGGTGCGCGTGGGGTGGAGGCGAGTGCGTTGTTTCCGGCGGTGGCGGGATCGGGTGCGTATGAGCGTTCGCGTTCGAGTGAGAGCATCGGGGTGCCGGTGGTGCAGAATCCGCAGAATTTGTTTTCGACGGGTTTTGATGCGGGTTGGGAGATTGATGTGTTTGGGGGGATTCGGCGATCGATCGAGGCGGCGGATGCGACGATTGGCGGGGAGGCGGAATTTTATCGTGACGTGATGATTTCGTTGTATGCGGAAGTGGCCTTGAATTACATCGAGATTCGGACCTTGGAGCAGCGTTTGTATTTGGCGCAGCAGAACGTGGTGATTCAGCAGGAGTCGGTGGAGATTACCCGGAATCGTTTTGATGCGGGCTTGGCGCCGGAGATTGATCCGTCGCAGGCGGAGTCGAATTTATACAGCACGGAGGCGGTGATTCCGCAATTGGAGGATCAGTTGACGGCGGCGCGGAATCGATTAGCGGTTTTGTTAGGTGGATATCCCGGAGTGGTGGACGAGTATTTGGGCAAGTATACGGGGGTGCCGATGAAGGAAGTGCCGATTCCGTCGCCGCCGCAGAATTTCGGGTATGGGTTACCGGCGGATTTGCTTCGGGCGCGGCCGGACATTCGGCAGGCGGAGCGGACCTTGGCGGCGCAGACGGCGTTGATCGGGGTGGCGGTGGCGGAGTTGTATCCGCGGTTTTCGTTATTTGGGAATTTTGGGTTTGTTTCGATCGAGGCGAGCGACTGGTTTGATTCGCCGAGTCGTTCGTGGGGATTCGGGCCGTCGTTCAGCTGGGAGATATTTACCGCGGGGCGGGTGCGAAATTTCATCAAGCAGCGGGATGCGCAGACGGAGCAGGCTTTGTATGGGTATGAGAACACCGTCTTGGAAGCGGTGGCGGAGGTGGAGACGGCGATGGTGTCGATTGTGAAGGAGAAGCAGCGGTTCCTTAAATTGCAGGCGGCGGAGGCGTCGACGGAGAAGACGGTTTCGTTGATCACGAGCAATTACACGGCGGGTTTGGTGGATTTCCAGAACGTGTTGGATGCGCAGCGGACCTTGTTTACGGATCAGGATGCGGCGGCGTCGAGTGAGGGGACGGTGGCGGCGAATTACGTGACTTTGTTCAAGGCCTTGGGTGGTGGTGCGCCGGCGGAGACGGCGTTTCCTGAATTAGAGGACAAGGTGCGGACGATGGAAGAGCGGAACAAGCGGGGTCTGTTTGGGCGGAAGAAGTCGGAGAAGAATGTGACGCAGGCGGCGCCGACGGCGGTGTCTGAAGGAGCAGCAGCAGGAGCAGGAGAGTGATGATGAAGACGAATCACGAGAGTAAGACATTGAGACGGGGATGGGCGTGTGGGGTGCCGGTATTGGCATTGGTCGTGTTGATGTGGGGGTGTGCGCCTTCGAATGAGTTTGTGGAGCCGCCGCCGCCGGAAGTGGCGGTGCAGTATCCGTTGGTGGAGGATGCGACGGTATTGTTGGAGTTTCCGGGGCGGACACAGGCGTATGCGCGCGTGGAGATTCGGGCGCGGGTGAAGGGTTTCCTGGAGCAGCGGCATTTTCAGCCGGGGCAGTATGTAGATAAGGGGCAGCTATTGTTTACGATTGAGCCGGATCAATTTGAGGCGGCGGTGCGATCAGAGAAGGGGAACCTTGCGAAGGCGCAGGCGGATTTGGAGATTGCGAAGGCGAATGTGAGTCGTCGGGAGCAAGCGGGAGTGGGGGCGGTGTCGGAGATTGATTTGGAAGCGGCGCGGGCGGATGAAGCGGCGGCGGCGGCGGCGGTGGAGATTGCGAAGGCTTCGTTGGCGGATGCGGAGCGTGATTTGTCATATACCCAGATTGATACCCCGACGAACGGGCGGGTATCGCGGGATTTGGTGGACCGGGGGAATCTGGTGGGGGCGTCTGATCCGACCTTGTTGACGACGGTGGTGCAGGACAATCCGGTGTATTTCAATTTTGAAGTGAGTGAGCGGGCGATTTTGCCGTATTTGGGGAATCGTCCGACGGCGGAGCGACCGAACGAGATGGTGAAGCGTCCGCCGGCGAAGATGGATGACGAGGAGAGAGACGACACGCAGCTGACCTTGTTTTTGTCGACGGGAGAGCCGTATCCGATCAAGGGGGAGTTTGAGTTTATTGACAACGCGGTGAATCCGGAGACGGGGACGATTCAGGTGCGGGCGGAGTTTGAGAATCCGGACGGGCAGTTGGCTGACGGGATATTCGGGCGAGTGGGGATTCCGCAGAAGATTGAGAAGGCGGTGATGGTGCCGCGGGCGGCGTTGCAGCGGGATTTAGACGGGAGTTTTGCGTTGGTGGTGGGGCCGGACAACGTGGTGGAGCGTCGGGTCGTGACGCCATCCGAGTTCACGGTGGATGAGTATCGGATCGTGGAGGAGGGGTTGACGGGGGATGATTTGGTGATTGTGAGCAATCTGCAGCGGGCGCGTGAGGGGATCACGGTGAAGCCGGTGGAGCAGGCGGCGGATGCGGAGGGGCCGGCGACGGGGGAAGCGGAGGATGATCCGGAGGGGGAAGGGGATGTGGATGTGGAGGTGGATGAGGGAATTGAAGTCGAGGGGGAGGCGGCCCCGGGGGGTGGCGCGAACGGCGGCGGCGCTGACGGAAATTAACGTATGTTCAGTCTCTTTTTCATACGGCGTCCGATTTTCGCCACGGTCATTTCGATTGTGATCGTGGTGGTGGGATTGGTGGCGTTGGTGGCGCTGCCGGTGGCGCGGTATCCGGACATCGCGCCGCCGACGGTGCAGGTGAGCACCGTGTATCCGGGGGCGAACTCGACGACGGTTGCGGACACGGTGGCGACGCCGATCGAGCAGGAAGTGAACGGGGTGGAGGGGATGATTTACATGTCGTCGATCTCCGCGAACGACGGGACGATGGGATTGACGGTGACCTTTGCGCCGGGGACGGATTTGGATACGGCGAATGTTTTGACGCAGAACCGGGTCTCGGTGGCGGAGGCGAAATTGCCGGAGGAAGTGAAGCGGCAGGGGGTGACGGTGAAGAAGCAGAGCACGGACGTCGTGATGTATATCGGTCTGTATTCGCCGAACGGGACTTACGACGACCAGTTTTTGAGCAACTTTGCGTGGCAGCGGATCCGGGATGAATTGGCGCGGGTGCCGGACGTGGGGGACGTGCAGGTATTCGGGGTGGGGCAATTCAGCATGCGGATATGGTTGGACCCGGATGCGATGCGGTCATATGGGCTGGCGGCGACGGATGTGGTGAACGCGATTCGGGCGCAGAATATTCAAGTGGCGGGGGGCCGGATCGGGGCGGCGCCGGCGCCGCCGAACACGGCGCAGGAGTTTACGGTGAACGTGCGGGGGCGCTTGGTGGAGGCGGCGGAGTTTGAGGAGATCGTGGTGAGCACGGGGAGTGACGGGAGTTTGTTGCGGGTGAAGGACGTCGCGCGGGTGGATTTGGGGTCGGACCTTTATAATTTCGCGGCGAGTTTGAACGGGAAGGGATCGGCGGCGATGGCGATTTACCAGATCCCGGGGTCGAACATCATGGAAGTGGCGGCGGGGATTGAGAAGACGATGGAGGGGTTGGCGAGTTCGTTTCCGAGCGACCTGGAATACATGATTGTGTATGACAACACGGACATTATCCGGGCATCGATTGAGGAGGTGGTGACGACCTTGGTCGTGGCTTTGATCCTGGTGGTGTTGACGGTCTATGTCTTTTTGCAGGATTTTCGGGCGACCTTGATTCCGGCGGTGACGATACCGGTGGCGTTGATCGGAACGTTTGCGGTGTTGCTGGCGTTCGGGTTTTCTTTGAATCAGCTGACCTTGTTCGGGTTGGTTTTGGTGATTGGGATTGTGGTGGACGACGCGATTGTGGTGGTGGAGAACACGTCGCGTTGGATAGCTGAGGGATTGTCTTCGAAAGAGGCGGCGGAGAAGGCGATGTTGGAGGTATCGGGGCCGGTGGTGGCGACAACCTTGGTATTACTGGCGGTGTTTGTGCCGACGACGTTTATGGGGGGGATTACGGGGACCTTGTTCAAGCAGTTTGCGGTGACGATCTCGATCGCGACGGTCTTCAGTTCGATCAATGCGTTGACCTTGAGTCCGGCCTTGTGCGCGATTTTGTTGCGACCGCAGAAGGAGCCGAATGCGGTGTTTCGGTGGTTCAACGCGACCTTGGAGAAGACGACGACGGCTTACCTTGGGGTGACACGGTTTGCGATTCGGAAGGCGATCTTGGCGTTGTTGATCTTTGGGGGAATGGTTTACCTGGCGATTTCGGGACTGGGGAGTTTGCCGACAGGGTTTGTGCCGCAGGAGGACGAGGGGTATTGCATCGTGAACGTGCAATTGCCGGACGGGGCGTCTTTGCAACGGACGATCGATGCGATGAACGAGGTGAGTGACATCGTATCGTCGATTCCGGGCACCTCGAATTACCTGACGATCTCGGGTTTTTCGCTGATCGACGGGGCGGCGGCTTCGAACACGGGGTTCATTGTGTTGACCTTTGAGCCGTGGGGGGACCGGGAGAGTCCGGAGCTGCACCAGTCGGCGATTATACAGACTGCCAACCAGAAGCTAAGCCGGTATCAGAGGGCGACGGCTTTTGCGTTTCCGATGCCGAGTTTGCCGGGGGTGGGCACTTCGGGCGGATTTACCTTTATGTTGCAGGATCGCGCCGGGGTGGGGTTGACGCAGTTGCAGGGGGTGGCGCAGGAGATCATTGCGGACGGCAATTCGCAATCGGGCTTGGAGGGTTTGAACACCACGTTTCGGGCGAGCGTGCCGCAGTTGTATGTGGATATCGACCGGGAGCAGGTGATGCGATCGGGGACTTCGATGCAGGCGGTGTTCGATACGTTGCAGGTGTATTTGGGGTCGGCTTATGTGAATGATTTCACTTTGTTTGGGAGGGTGTTTAAGGTGACGGCGCAGGCGGATGCGGAGTTTCGGGCGCAGCCGCAGGACATCAACCGGTTGGAATTGCGTGGTGCGGGCGGGGGGATGATCCCGATGGGATCGGTGGCGCAGGTGGAGGAGAGTTACGGGCCGCAATCGGTGACGAAGTTTAATTTGTATCCGGCGATCAAGATATTGGGGAATGCGGCGCCCGGATACAGTTCGGGTCAGGCATTGGATATCATGGAGGATATGGCGGACAAGAAATTGCCGGGGACGATGGGGTATGCGTGGTCGGAGTTGTCTTACCAGGAAAAGATCGCGGCGGGGGGGACGTCGGCGATTTTCATTTTCGCGATCCTGATGGTTTACCTGGTGTTGGCGGCGCAGTATGAGAGTTGGACGGTGCCGGTGTCGGTGGTGTTATCCGTGCCGACGGCGTTGTTGGGGGCGGTGGGTGCGATCATGATTCGGGCGTATGACAACAATGTGTATACGCAGATTGGGATTGTGTTGTTGATCGGGTTATCGACGAAGAGTGCGATTTTAATCGTTGAGTTTGCCAAGGCGCGGCGAGAGGCGGGGGAGTCTGTTTTTGATGCGGCGTTGAACGCGACGCGATTGCGGTTTCGGGCGGTTTTGATGACGGCGTTTTCGTTTATACTTGGGGTGATTCCGTTGTTGATTGCGTCGGGGGCGGGAGCGATGTCTCAGCGGGTGATCGGGACGGCGGTGTTTGGGGGGATGATTGTGGCGACGTTGTTGTCTTTGGCGGCGGTGCCGATGTTGTATTACGTGGTGCAGATGACGACGGAGGGAGCTTGGGGGAAGAAGGGCAAGAATGGTGATGAGGACGGCGGGGGAGCGGATCGCTCTGATGCTCCGGATGCGGGGGATGGGAGTGGGGATGGGGAGCCTGCGAAGGCGTAAGAGGGGAGGGGATTGCGGCGAAGCTGATGATTGACGGCGGAGCGGGTGGGGGCTTGAATGCTGGGAGTATGCGAGAGGGAAATCTGTTGTCGGAGCGATCCGCGGTTTTGGTTTGTGCTTTGGCGGCAGGATGGCTCGTCTTTGGAACGCTTGATGCGCGGGCGACGGCCTCTTATTTGGGTGAGGCGAATGCGACTTTGGAGGTCATGAGTATTTCCTCCATGCCGGCGGGTTTTCGGATCACCCGCGACCTTTTTGATAGTGATCCGAATTTCAACATTGGCGAGACAGCCACCATGTCCGGCAGCGGGAATTTTGATGCGCAGGCGTCGGCATCGGCGACTTTCAGCGCGGTCGATCCGTTTTCGTTTATTGTGGGCGACTCGCTTTCGGTGGCTGCGATGGGTAGTGGTTTTGCGAGTCCGGTGGGCGCGTCTATGGCGGAGTCGTTTTCGATTCCGATTATTGATTTATCTATTGATAATCAATCGGGGATCGAGGTGACCGTTGAGTTTTTGCTCACCTACGATCTCTCATTGACGGTGACGGCGGATGATCCTTTAACGGAGCAGGCGACGGGGCTTGTTGACGTGAGTGTGGCAGTGGGCGGGCGCACCGGTGTTCCCCTCCCCGATCCCTTCTCTGATGTTCTCTTTGGTGACACGGATTTGAGTGATCCGCCTCAGATGGGTATGGACACGAGGACCATTACGTTTGTTCTTCCGGCGGGCGAGACGCAATCGGTCCAGCTTTCCACGGCCGTTTCGGCGGACGCGATCGTGATTCCGGAGCCGAGTGCCTTGGTGACGGGTGGGGTGGGCGTTATTGTTTTGATTGGCGGGCGGAGGCGGCGACGGCGGTGCGGAATGAATTGAGGTCGGGCGATTACTCTGCGGGGGTCTCGGTGGAATCGGTCACTGGCCTGAGGGGCCATGTTTTTACATTTCGCTCGGACAATTTGCGGGCGATGGCGTCGTGTTTCGCTTCGGCTTCCCGTTGTTCGGAGAGGGCGAGGATTTTGTGTGCGCGGGCGATATCTTCATCGGTGATATCGGATTTCACGAGGGGGTTGTCACCGCTTTGTTTGGCGTTGGATGTTGAGAAAGCGATGATGAGGGCGCCGATGAACAGGAGAGCGCCGATGGCCGCGATGCCCCACGAGTAGGGGCTGATTTGGTGGGCAGCCTGCGGTGGGGATTGGAGTCTCGGCGAATTTGTTGCCGAGGCGTTGTTTGATTTGGGGGATGGTTTTTTTTCAGCTGATGTTGTTATTCGTTGCTGCTGTAATTGCATTGGGTATGGACGAGTGAGCGCCGTTTAATGGTTGGCGGCGGGAGTTTGGTTTCCCCGGGGGCTGAGGAAGAGCCGGTTTTGCAGATGCGATGTTCACTCCGTTGTTTTTGGTTAGGTAGGGGCCTTGGCTGTAAAAGAGTATGAGAGAAGGTGAATTCGGTATGTCGAGAAGCAGGGAAATGGTGGTGAAGCGGCGGGCGGGTGTTGTATTTGGAGGCGTGGTGAAGGGTGTCAGTCGGATAAAAGTGGGTCGGCGCCTGGGTGGCTCGGCCTATTTTT
Source organism: Verrucomicrobiota bacterium (assembly GCA_039028175.1). Lineage (GTDB taxonomy): Bacteria > Verrucomicrobiota > Verrucomicrobiia > Verrucomicrobiales > DEV007 > JBCDBW01. Next base: position 28,444 of record JBCCIR010000021.1, on the reverse strand, counting down.
CCGTGGAGAAGTCGTGAAAGCGAGCGGGCATCCCGGTGGGCTCTGAGGTCCGGGCTTGAGGCTGACTTTCGGGGAAGAGATCGGGATCGGCAGAGGCGTCGCGGGTGAGAGGGGCGGGGGCGGGTGTGGCGTCGGCTCCTTTTTTGGAGGGCTCGGCATAACGCGAGAACATGAGCCAGAGGGCGGCAGCTGCGAAGAGGACGAGGATACCGGTTATGAGGTATCCGAAGGGGCTATGGTTTGATTGTTCCGGGATGGCCGCTTCCCACGGTTCCGGTTCTGGGACGTGGACGTATGGTTTGTGTTTGCGGCGTGCCTTGCTTTGTGGGGACGAAGCTGAGGAGGAATGGTTTGGCATCAAAAAGGGAGTGAAACGGTTTTGTTGAAAAAGGGCAGGAGGGTCGGTGACTTCCTTGGAAATATAACAGCAGAATCGGTGCTAGGTTGGACAATATTTCAACAAAATGTTGTTAAGGGATTGTTCACAGGTTGTACGCACGCGGATGAACAAAATCGTGGGAGGGATGGCGTGGGGTGATCAGGAAGCGAGGGAGTCGAGGTGTTCCTGCAGGATGACGCACGCAGCTGCCTGATCGATAACGGGTTTGGAGCGGCGGGCGGAGCGTCCGGAGGCGCGGAGGTGTTCCTGGGCGGTGGCGGTGGAGTAGTATTCGTCGACGAAGAGGATGGGGAAGTTTTCGGGGAGGGATTTGGCGAGTTTTTGGGTGAAGCGGCGGACTTTTTCGGCGGCGGTTCCTTCGGTTCCGTCCATGCGGGCGGGGAGGCCGACGACGAGGGTGGTGATCTGGCGATTGGCGACGACTTCGGCGATGCGGTGCAAGGGGTTGGGGGTGTTCTTGATATGGATGGTTTCGAGGGGGTGGGCGAGGAGGTTGAGGTCGTCTGAGATGGCGAGGCCGATCCGGGCGTCGCCGTGATCGATGGCGAGGAAGCGGGGGCGATCGGGCTGGGGATCGGGATTCATGGAGGCGGCGGTGGTGGTGGCGGGAGCAGGAAAATCGGCGAGAAACTTTAGTTTTCTTAAACTTATGGTTTATTTAACTGCTATGTCGAATCGAAACTTGGATGAAGCGGTGATCTTGGGGGGTGCATTGACGGTGGCGCCGGCGGCGGTGGGGTGTGCTTTGGGGATATTGATGGGTCAGCGGATGGGGCGTGAGGCGAGTCATGGGGCGGCGGCGACTTTATTTGCGTTGGGGGTGGTATCGGTATTGCCGTGTGCGGTGGATTTGATTTCGCGGCGATTGAATGGGCCGTCGACGAGTCGTGGGCAGATGCGGCAGCAGGAATTGATTCGGGATGGGGGGATGGTTTTGTATGATGAAGTGGTTGAGGGGGGGGATGATGGGGAGCGGGAATTGCGGGAGGTGGTGTAGGCGCCCGGAGGGCGCGTAAAAGGTGGTAGAGTAGGAGGTGAAAGGTGGAGGGTGGTGCGCTGCTTGTCGGGTTTGGGATGAGTGGTTAGGCGTGACGTGAGGGGAAGGAAAGGTCTTGCGCGGTCGCGCGGGAGCCCATTCTTCGCCGAGGCTACGAAGGGCAGGCTGCGACCCTCCAAAAATGCTAGGGGGTGAGGATAGTGGGTGGGCTTTGGGTGCCGTAGCGGTTGATGGTGGTGACGGCGATCTGATCCGGGGTGGAATTGAGGGTGAAGGTTGTTTGTGTGGGGGGGATGATGGCGACAGTTTGCCAAGTGTTGTCGGATTGGGTCTGGATGGTGAACCACGAGATGGCGGGAGAGGCGTCGTCGGGAAATTTGAGAGTTGGTGTGGATCCGGGTTCGAGGCGAACCGTGGGCGGGTCGGGGATTTGTGGAGAGAGCCAGGGGGAAGCGGGGACTAGGGCGAGAGTGGGGTAGGCGTCCTTGGCGAGGAGGGTGGCAAGGTCTTTGCGGTTTTCGTTGAGGGGTTGGATGGACCAGTGGATGTGACCGTGGGTGTCGTCGTGGGTACGGGTGTGTTCGATCTGGCGAAGAGACTCGGAGGCGGGGCGGTAGTCGGGGCTTTTCGCGATGCGATCGCTGGCGATGCCGGGCCAGAGATGGCGGCCGGCTTTGTTTTCTTCTTTCCACCAGTCGGTGAGGGTGGTGAAGCTATGTGGTTTGTCGTCGATGCGCCAGTAGAGTTGCGGTGACATGTAGTCGCACCAGCCTTGGTGCAGCCATTTGAGGGAATCGGCGAAGATGTGGTCGTAGGAATCGAGGGTGGCATCGATGGATTCGGGGATACCGGGCCGATAGATACCGAAGGGGCTGATGCCGACTTTGACCCAGGGTTTCTCGGCTTTAACGGCGGCGTAGAGTTCTTCGACGAAGGTATCGATGTTTTGTCGCCGCCAATCGTGGAGTTCGAGGGAGCCGCCGTTTTCGCGATAGGCATCGAAGGCGGCGTTGTCTTTGATGGGGGCGGGGCCGGTGGAGGGGTTTTTGGGGTAGGGGTAGAAGTAGTCGTCGATGTGGACGCCGTCGACGTCGTAGCGTTGGACGACATCGGTGATGACTTTCAGGGCGTGATTGCGGGCGAAGGGGGAGCCGGGGTTGAGCCATTTGTAGGAGTATACGGAGAGGATGTCGTCGGGGTTGGTTTGGGTGACGTGGTTTTCGGATGGGGAGACGGAGGGGGAGATACTGGCACGGAAGGGGTTGAACCAGGCGTGGAGTTCGAGTCCGCGATCGTGTGCTTCTTTGACAGCGAAGGCGAGGGGATCGTAGCCGGGGGACTTGCCCATTTGACCGGTTAGGTGATGGGACCAGGGTTCGAGATTTGAATCGTAGAGGGCGTCGGCGGCGGGTCGGACTTGGAGGATGACGGCGTTGAGGCGGAGTTTTTTTGCGAGGTCGAGGAGTTGGGTGAGTTCGGCTTGTTGTTGTGTAGTGGTGAGGCCGGGTTTGGAGGGCCAGTGGAGGTTCCAGACGGAGGCGATCCAAGCGGCGCGGAATTCTCTGGGGATGGGGGGCGGGGATTCGGATTGGGCGAGCGTGGTGGTGGTGGTCGCGGTGAGTGGGAAGAGGAGCGCCAGCCCTAACCGTATAAATGTGCACCAAGCGGTGAAGCGGATCATCGTCACAATGTTAGACTAGGAAGTGGGAAAAGGCAGGCGGAATTTTGGTTGGGCGGACATTTTGGAGGAATCGGGTCATATTTTGTGGGGAAAGGGTGATTTTTTTTGGGTTGGGAAGGGTGGCGAGGGGGGCTGCGGGGCTGATTGTGGACAAGTATTGATGCTGAAGCCCTTCATTATCAGCGCCTCCCAGACTTATTAACAAGATATTCACAACTCCCTCACCATGAACCATTTATATCATTTTTCTATTGACCGAACGGTAGTCTCTCGCTTTAATGGTTACTGGTTCTTTGAAAGAATAGAGTGGACGGCGGCATCTTACGCGGAGCCGTTTGTTTACTCCGGCGATAGATCCGGGTGAAAGCCTGGAGAAAGGTCGGGACGAACTGGCGTTCCTGGCCCCTTGAATGGGATTCGAAAGAGCTTATTCGAGGCATATTTCACCGGCTCCCCTAGTTGGGGTCGCACCTGACTGGCAATGCGAAAAGGGAGTCTGGCGGTGAGCGTGAACTTGGTTTTTGAAAAGGGACTGAGGCTGGGAGACCGGCGCGCGAGCCGAGTGATGCCTTCTTTGATGTGGTTACGGCTGCATTGGGAAGCGTGAACGCAGTCGGCCGAGAGGCTGGAAGTTGTTACTGTGAGCCAGTGTGGAGGTTTGTTTCCGGCGGTGCACGAGATTATCCATGCCGTCAGAAGGTTTCGGCTTCGCAACCGGAACGCGAAAGGGGGACAAATCGCCGCGGATTGAGCGCGTCAGCTGAAGTCTCACTGGGACCACAGTGAGGTTTGGCTGGTCCGGCGATAATATCCGAAGACGGGCGATATTGAAAACGATGTCGCCTGCTTGTGAAGGGAACACAACTTGAGAGGTAAGAGGCAAGACCCGTGGGGCAAGGCCAACGATCTGCCGTTCCGAGAGGGGCGGGATGATGCCGACCTTGTGCCGATGGTTGGGGTGTGACGCGTAACACAAGCGCACCCGGACCTGGTCTGGCGCGGCCATGCCGGCAGGCATGGTGTGAACCAGGCCCAGACGTCTCACTCAATAAGTCATCGACGGTGTAAAAAGCTTCGGTGGCCGGCCCTGCTACGAGGCCGAAAACTCTTCGGGAGATGGTCGTGCGGAAGAGAATAGCGTCGGGAAACTGTCAGCCAGCGACGTTCGACGAATGAAGCTGAGCGCCAAATGTCAGTAAACGGGGAAGAGAGCGTGGCGAGCTCCCATACCCACCTTCTTCAGTTGCCTGAATAAATGAAGGCAACGTGTGGAGAGAGATATCGATTTGGGTCCAGGGCATGTGAGTGTGTGGGCCCGCAATTGAGAGAAAAGTTCCATCGGCGGGAAACTGCCGATGGACTTTTTTTTGTATGTGAGAGTTGCTCAGTATCGCAGTATCGCAGTTGCGCAGGGTGGAGGGGCGTTGGGGCGAGGATTTTACTTGGTTGGTTTCCTTATGGGATTTTGGATGGGGGTGTGATTCAGCGGCACAACGCGAAGGAAGTAGTCATGTCGGTGCTGAACTTTGGCTTTGGTGTGATTGCGTATGGCTTGGCGGGGTTGTTTTTTTATTTTGCGTTGCGAATGGTGGCGCGGCAGTTTGATTTGGAATGGTCGGGGGCGGTGGAATGGGGGGTTGTGTTGGTGGGGCTATTGGGGCTCACGATTTCGGGTTGGAGGAAGTGGTTGAAAGGGGAGGGGCACGATGAGTATGCGGAGACGGATTTGTATTTTGGGTTATCGACCGAAACGAGCGGCGCTTATGTGGTGGAGCATTACGCGACCCGGGTGACGGGGCCGGCGTATTTTTTGTCGCAGCTGTTTTTGGCGGGGCCCTTGCAGCTGCTCAAGGGGTGGGCGCGATTGAGGCGTTTGATTCCGCGGGAGGCGGGGTTGGAAGGGAAGTTGGAAGCCTTGCGCCGTGAGATTGAGGCGCGAGGGAAGTGGCATTCGGCTTCCGAGTATTCAGGGCGGGAGCGGGAGTTGGCCTATCTCGTTCGGATGGGGCTGGTTGATTTCAGTCCTCGGAAGGGGAGTGTGAGAGGGAGGTAGTTTTTACGGAACTTTTACGAAGTTCTGACGGGGGGGTGACGCACGGCGGTGGCGGGTCGGGTAGGATTGGAGGATGAAAATTGGATCTCGTTTTTGGAACAGTTGTTGGATGTGGGTTTTGGCGATGGGGGTTGTGTTGGGGATGTGGGGTCAGGTTGTGGCGCAGGAGGCGGCGCGTGGGGACAATCCGTTGTCGGCGGAAGGAGCTGTTTCGTCGAGCGGGAAGGTGGCGGGGGAGGACGAACCGTCGTCCGGGGATGAGAAGAGGGATCCGTTTTTGAAGAATGCGCGGGGGGAACGGGCGGAGTCGGGTGGGGGTGAGGACTATGGGAAGCGGGATCCGTATGCGGAGGTGGCTGCGGAAGCGGCGGCGGCGGCGCGGGAGCCGGCGAAGGTGATTGCGGTGAGTTCGGAGTTCATCGAAGTGCCGCGGGAACGGTGGTTGGAGGTGATGGCGGCGGACGAGGGGGATCCGTTGGATGGGGGGGCGCTCCGGGAAGAAGTGCAAGGGTGGTTGGAGGCGGGTGACGCGAGGCATGTGGGGGGTGGGATGACGGTGACGCGGAGCGGGCAGCGGGCGAAGGTGCAGTCGGTGCAGGAATTTATTTATCCAACGGACCTGACATCCGGGGGACCGAACGCGCGGTTTCCGTCGGCCTTTGAGACGTGGAACCTTGGTTTTGAGTTGGAAGTTGACCCGCAGATTGCTCCTTCTGAGGATGAAGGAAAACGGGGCGTGCCCAAGATCGATATGAACTTAGTGCCGGCGATGGTGTGGTATGTGGGGGAATATCGGTATGGGTATGAGGAGGGGGCCTTGGCGGGAGAGCCGCTGGTGATTGAGCCCATCTATCGGTCGATGCAGTCGACCACCTCGCAGGCGGTAAGGAGTGGGGAGTATCGCCTATTGGATTCGTTTTCGTGGACGGATGAAGTCGGGGGGCCGACGAGAGAGGGTAAGGTATTGTCGTTCGTACGGGCGGATGTCGTTGAGGTGGCGCCGGTGCCCGGGAACGAGAAGATGCCGGACGGGGCGCAGGGTATATTGCAGATTGAATGGATCGAAGTGAGCAGTGCTTGGTGGAGCGACTGGTTGTTGGGGAGCGAGGGGAGTGCTCTTTTGCTTGATGCACGGCGTGCGGTGGGTGAAGCGCTGAAGGACGGGAGCGCCGAGCTGGTGGAAGTGGTGCGAATGCCGGTCCGAAGTGGTCAGCGTGTGAAATCGGAGTCGACGCGTTTTATGCTTTATCCTGCGGAGTGGGATCCTCCTCGGGAAGAGGGGGAGCGTAGTGAGCGGGCGTCGTGTGAGACACGGAATCTCGGAGTGACGGTGGAGGTGGATCCGGTACTTGCTTCAGGGGGATTTGCGGACGTGAATTTTGTTCCCGAGATTGTGACGCATGTGGGGGAGAACATTCATCAACGAATCGAAATAGGTGGGAATTGGGTGCCTGACGTGACGACACCACTGTTTTACACCATGAAGAACACGGCTGCGGTGACGGTGGCGTTGAATGAGCCGATGTTGGTTTCGGTGATGGCGCCGGCGGACGAGGAGGGGTTTCCGGACGGGGAGCGGCGAACCTTGTTGTTTTTGACGGTGCGGCGGTAGTCGTCGGGGAGCGGGATGAAAGGTCGACGAGGAGGATAAGTTGCTGTTAGGTTAGGTTGATGCAGAGGAAGAGTCAGTGGGTGATGCCGGTGCTGATTGTGGTGTCGGCGGTGGTGGTGTTTCTGGCGGGCTGGCGTTTGGCGCGGGAGGAGACGGTGGTGCGGGTGGAGCGGGATCGGGCGCCGTTGGAGGGGTTTGCGGAGGAGTTGGGCCGGGAGTTGGTGCGGTTGGAGGAGTTGTATGAATCGCATTTGCGGCGATTGGCGCGCCAGGTGAAGCGTGGGGATGAGTTTGCGGTGCGGGACCTGGGTGAGGCGGTTTCGGGGGTGCGGCAGATTTCGATTCTTCGGGGGGGTGGCGGGCCGAAGGATTGGCATGTGGAAGTTTTGCCGGAGCGGGATGGGTTGCCGGCGCAGCCGACCTTTGATCCCAAGGCGGAGCCGTTGTGGGAGGAGCAGGAGTCGGTGTTGCTGGATCGGGAGGCGATCTTGGTGCCGTTTGGTCCGGAGTCGGGTTGGGTGGATCAATTGGGGCGTCCGTTGTTTTACTGGTATCGGCGTGGGGATGGCAACGAGGTGGTCGTCACCCTGGTGGAGCGTGTGGATGTGGCGGCGAGTATGGATGGGTGGGTGCGGGATTGGATACGCGGGGATGATTTTGATCCGTTTACGGCGACGGAGGGGGTGGTGGAGTTGCGTGGGCCGACCGGGGAGGTGGTGGATGGTTTTTTGTGGGGAGGGAGTGCCGAGGGTGCGGCGGAAGGACGTCCGCATTTTTTGCTGCCGGTGCGGAGTCGGTTTGGGGACTGGGAAGTGGCGGCGTGGGATGTTATGGAGACGCGGGTGGCGTATGCGACGCCGGTATTGGTGGGGGGCGGGGTATTGGCGTTGTTGTTGGCAGGAGTGGGTTTGGCAGCCTGGCGGCGACAGCGCGAGGCGATGCGTCAAGCGGAGCAGCGGGTATCGTTTGTGAACCAGGTATCGCACGAGTTACGGACGCCGTTGACGAACATTATGCTGAACAGTGATTTGGCGGCGGATGAGGCGACGGCCACGGGGGAGCGGCGGCGGCGGTTGGGGCTGATTCGGGATGAGGCGGGTCGATTGAGCCGGATGATTGGGAATGTGTTGACCTTCGCGCGCGGGGAACGCGGGCAGTTGGAGCTGCGGCCGGTGCGTTGTGTGCCGGACGAAGTGGTGGGCGATGTTTTGGCGCCGTTTGAATCCGCGTTGGGGCGGCGAGAGATTCGGGTGGAGCGGAAGCTTGGGGCGAACGCGGTGGTGAAGTTGGATCGGGATGCCTTGGCGCAGGTATTGGCGAACCTGGTTTCGAACGTGGAGAAGTATGGGAAAGCGGGGGGCCGGCTTGAAGTGGAGACGCGGTGGGAGGGTGAGGAGCTATCGGTGGTGGTGCGGGATGACGGGCCGGGGATCGCGGCGGGGATGGAGGAGAAGATATTTCGGCCGTTCCAGCGGGTGGGCTCGAGTGTGAAGGAGGGGGTTTCGGGGGCGGGATTGGGTTTGGCGATTGCACGGGACTTGGCGGAGCGGATGGGGGGGACTTTGGTTTGTGAGGGGGTGGCGAGTGGGGCTTCGTTTTGTTTGCGGGTGCCGGCGGTGGACGTGCCGGGGAACATCGTGGATTTGGACGAGGCGGTGGGTGAGTGACTGAGTGAGCCATGAAGATTCTTTTTGCGGATGATGATCCGGTGACGCTGGATGCGTTGCGGGCGTGCGTGGAGGGGGATGGGTTTGAGCCGATCCTGGCGAAGAATGGGGAAGAGGCATTGGAGTTGTGGCGGCGGGAGCGGCCGGAGTTGTTGTGCCTGGACGTGATGATGCCGGGAGTGGATGGGTTTGAGGTGTGTCGCCGGGTGCGATCGGAGAACGCGCGGGTGCCAATTTTATTTTTGTCGGCAAAGTCGGAGGAGGTGGATGTGGTGGTGGGATTGGAGTTGGGGGCGGATGATTTTGTGCGGAAGCCGTTTGGGAAGCATGAGTTGTTGGCGCGGATTCGGGTGGCGTTGCGGCGGGCGAACGGGAGTGAGGACGGGGGGGAGCGGCGGCGGTTGGAGTTGCAGGATTTAGTAGTTTATCCGCGGGAGTTGCGGGCGGAGCGTGGGGGAGAGGAGATTGAGTTGACGCCGCGAGAGGCGTCGATTTTGGAGGTGTTGCATGAGCGATCGGGCGAGGTGGTGTCGCGGGATGTGTTGTTGGATCGTTGTTGGGGGGTGGACTATTTTCCGGAATCGCGGACCTTGGATCAGCACATTGCGAAGTTGCGGAAGAAGGTGGAGGTGGATGTGGCGAATCCGGAGGTGATTGAGACGGTGCGGGGGGTGGGGTATCGGGTGAGGGGGTAGTTGTGCAGGCAAGAGGCGATGTGGTTTCGTCTCTTACAAAGGGAGGCGAGCTGTATAACTGCGAAGTTCTGGGGTGGGGCTAGGATAACACCACTATGTTGGGTGAAGTTTTAGCATCGCCTTATACCTGGGCAACGTTTGCGATCTGCGTTCTTGGCGGATGGTATGCCAAGCGTTGCTTGGTAGACGGCATTATCGTTGGCGGAATCGCGTCGTTGATTCTTGTGCCGGTTTGGATTGTGGCGGGAATGGCGTTGATTGTTCCCCGCTTGATCGTGGAACTGGTGTATCCGGGATTTGGCGCGTGGGTCGGTGGTTTGGTGGCGGGGTGGCCGTTTTGGGCGACGTTATTGGTTCATCCAGCGACCGGGGTGACAGGTGTCCTTTTCTTTCTGTACTGCAGGGCGGAGAGGGAGAATTCGGGAGCACCGGCGGTGTATACCCCGTATGAGTCTGAAGTGGCGCGGCATAATGTGCTGTCGCGTCGGTTTCGCGGCTAGGGTTGAGCGGTGTATTCGTGATGGTGAAGGGTGTTGTTTTTGGGTGGGAGGAGGGGTTTTGAATAGCGCCGTTTGTAGGAGCGGGCGAGCGAGCCGCTCGCCCCTACCGGGTTGGCTGATGATGGGGGCGGGATTTTTGGGTGAGTTGGGTCGCCGGGTGGGGGTACCCAGCCTAGAAGGGGAGGCGAGCGAAAGGGGAACGTTTTGGGAGGGGGAGTCCTCGCTTTATCCCGCCTTTGGCGGGCTCTACGATCATGTTCCCTTGGTAAGGGTAAGGCCGCTATGCGGCCGCGTAGTCGCTCGCACCTACGGGGGAGGTGGCGGAGCTAGGCCAGGGCGCCGCCGCAGGAGGGTCCGGAGCCGGCGGTGCAACCGAAGCAGTGGCAACGTGTCGTTGCATCCAGATGGCGGTGTGTTTCAGGCCAGCGCACCTCCGCAGGAAGATCCTGATCCTGCCGTGCAACCGAAGCAGTGCGCTGCGGTTTTGATGGGGGTGTTGGCGAAGTGGGTGAGGTCGAGGTCCCAGAGGTGGAGGGGGTTGTTGGTTTGGGGTGAGGGGACGGGGAGGTCGAGCATTTGGTTGAAGTCGCAGTCGTAGACGTGGCCTTCCCAGGAGACGTTGATGGTGTTGCGGCACATGAGGCCTTCGACGGTGGCGGGGTTGAAGGCGTCTTTGAGGGTTTGGAGGTAGTCGGTGTAGAGGTCGTTGTGTTTGAGGTAGGACGCGAAGCGGGCGATGGGCATGTTGGCGATGCAATAGAGTTCGTTGAAATCGATATCGAAATGGGATTTCATTTCGCGTTTGTAGTCGGCTTCGAGTTCGGCCTGATCGCCGGGGAGGAACGCGCCATTGGGGTTATAGACGAAGTTGAGGATGAGGTTCGGGTCACGTCCGTAACCGAGGGCGTTGAGTTGTTGGAAGGCGTTGATGGAGGAATCGAAGACACCGTCGCCGCGTTGTTCGTTCACGTTGTCGGCCTGGTAGCAGGGCATGGACGCGATGATTTCGACTTGGTGTGTGGCGAGGAATTCGGCGACCCATTCGTAACCGGATTCGTTGATGATGGTGGCGTTGAGGCGGTCCATGACGCGCCGGGGGGTATCCCAGGAGCGGACGGTGGAGACGAGGCGCCGGAAATCGGGCGCCATTTCGGGGGTGCCGCCGGTGAGGTCGAGAATGGGGATGGTGGTTTCTTCGAACCAGGCGAGGATGCGGTCGACGGTATGGGCGGTGATGATTTCTTTGCGGGCGGGGCCGGCGTTTACGTGGCAGTGGGAGCAGGTGAGGTTGCAGCGTTTGCCGAGGTTGAGTTGGAGAATTTCGGGTTGGGAGCGGGCGAGGGGGAAGGCGGAGAGGGAGGCGAGTTGTTGGTCGAAGGTGGGCATTGATTCGGGAGCTGGGAGCTGGAATAGGGAAGCTGTTGGCGGCTGCCTGGGAAATCCCTTCCCCTCACCCTGACCCTCTCCCCAGGGAGAGGGAATCGAAGAGCGAAGGATCGTTGTTAACTAGCCGAGGGTATATAAATGGGGGGGTGTTTTGTAATGTTAAAACGTCTGGAAAGCGGATAGGGTTTTTTCACTCTTGGAAGTTTGAGTCTGAAATAGAAGGAGATATGTCATGGGAACGATAGCGTTTTTGATTTTGATTGTGGTTGTGGGCATCCCGTTGTTGCTCATTTTTTGGGCGATTGGGGGGTATAACGGGCTGGTGAAGTTGCGCAACCGGTATAAGAACGCCTTTGCGCAGATCGATGTGCAGTTGAAGCGCCGTTATGATTTGATTCCGAACCTGGTGGAGGTGGCGAAGAAATATATGGCGCACGAGAGCGAGACCTTGGAGGCGGTGATTCAGGCGCGGAACACGGCGTCAACCGCACGGGAGAAAGTGGCGGCAGATCCGGGGACGGATGCGGCGGCGATGGCGAGTTTGGCGGGCGCGGAGAGTGGATTGGGCGGTGTCTTGGGTCGTTTGTTTGCCTTGTCGGAGGGGTATCCGGATTTGAAGGCGAACCAGAACATGATGCAGTTGACGGAGGAGTTGAGTTCGACGGAGAACAAGATTTCGTTCGCACGGCAGGCGTATAACGACGCGGTGATGAATTACAACAACAAGCGTGAGATGTTTCCTTCGAGCATCATTGCGGGGATGTTTAATTTTGTGGCGGCGACGATGTTTGAGGTGACGGACGAGAAGGAGCGCGAGCCGGTGAAAGTTGATTTTGATTCGTAAAGCTGCGCAGTGACGCAGTTTCGCAGTTACACAGGGGAGGAAAGGCAGGAACGGTGAGTGAGAATGATCGGGTGATACGGGAGGCGGAGTTCAATGCGAACGCCTGTTGGTATTGGTTGATTCAGGGGACGATTATTTTCGCGGTGATGATTGTGACGATCCCGTTGCTGCCGGTGTGGTTGTTGTTTGGGTATTTTTTCACGAAGCGGTATTTGGACAGTCATTCGTGTGTGTTGACGGAGCGTTCGGTGAAGATTCACAAGGGATTGTTGAATCGGATTGAGAAGACCGTGCCCTTGGACAAGATCACGGATGTGGCTTTGATGCAGGGGCCGATCATGCGGGGATTTGGATTGCACAGTTTGAGTATTGAGACGGCGGGGAGTACGGGGACGGGGGCTTTTTTGCGGGTGGTGGGGATTGTGGGGGCGCGGGAGTTTCGGGATGCGGTTTTGAAGCAGAAGGAGATTTTGTTGGCGCAGACGAGTGGGGGCGCGGTGGTGGGGAGTGGGATGGCAGCGGTGACGCCTGTTGCGGGTGGTGGCGGGGCTGAATTGGAGAGTGGGGAGGTCGTGGGGTTGTTGCGGGAGATTCGGGATTCTTTGAAGCGTCTGGAGGAGAGGGGGTAGTATTCAGTGATCAGTAAGCAGTATTCAGTCGGGGAGATGTGGGGTTGGCGTGGCGTTGGAAGAGGGGAGTAGTTGATACGGGCGATGGATTTTTTTGAGCAGCAGGATGTGGCGCGGCGGAAGTCGGGGGTGTTGGTGGTTTATTTTGTGTTGGCGTTGGTGGGGATCGTGGCGGCGATTTACGGGGTGGTGGTGATCGGGACGGGGATGATGGGGTTTCATCCTTCGCGGGAAGCACTTGAAGCGGCGGGGGCAATGGGGCGGTGGTGGCAGCCGGATGTGCTGGCGGCCACCACGATTGGGACCTTGTTGGTGGTGTTTTTGGGATCGGGGTATAAGACGATGCAATTGAGTGCGGGGGGGAAGGTGGTGGCGACGGATTTGGGCGGGCGGCGGGTGGATGCGAACACCACGGATGTCTATGAGCGGCGCTTGATCAACATTGTTGAGGAGATGGCGATCGCTTCGGGATTGCCGACGCCGGAGGTCTATGTGATGGAGGATGAGGAATCGATCAACGCGTTTGCGGCGGGACGGACGCCGAGTGATGCGGTCGTGGGGGTGACGAAGGGGTGTATGAAGTTGCTATCGCGGGATGAGTTGCAGGGGGTGGTGGCGCATGAGTTTAGTCACATTTTGAACGGGGACATGCGTTTGAATTTGCGGTTGTTGGGTTTGCTGCACGGGATTTTGATCTTGTCGATCATTGGGCGGATCGTTTTGCGCGGCGGGGCTCATTCGCGGGAGAAGGGGGCGGCTCCGATTGTGATCATGGGGTTGGCGATCTTTTTGATTGGGTTGGCGGGGGTTTTCTTTGGGAAGTTGATCAAGGCGGCGGTGTCGCGGCAGCGGGAGTATTTGGCGGATGCGTCGGCGGTGCAGTTTACGCGGAACCCGGACGGGATTGGCGGGGCGCTGCAGAAGATCGGGGGGTTGAGTTATGGGTCGAAGATTGAGAATCCGCGGGCGGAGGAGGCGAGTCACATGTTTTTTGCGAACGGGATGCGGGCGGGGTTGGCGTCGGGGTTTGCGACGCATCCGCCGCTGGTGGAGCGGATCCGGCGAATCATGCCGTCGTGGGACGGGCGTTTTCCGAAGGTGACGATGCCGAAGATATCGGCGGGGTGGGAGGACCGTGGCAAGAAGGGAAAGAAAGGCAAGAAAGGGAAGCGATCGGAGCAGGTGAGCGGTTTCTCGATGCCGGAGGCGGCGGCGGTGTTGGGGAATTTGAGTGCGGAGCAGGTGGAGGTGGGGCGGGAGATCATGGAGGGCTTACCGGAGTCGTGGGTGGAGGCGGTGCATCATGAGTCGTCGGCGCAGGCGATGGTGTTTGCGTTGTTATTGGCGCAGGATGATGCCTTGCGGGGGCAGGAGCTGGGGTATTTGCGGGAGGCGACGGACGAGGAGACCTATGCGGAGACGGTGCGTTTGCATGAGGAGTTGGGGGATTTGCATTCGTCGCGGAAGTTGGCCCTGGTGGATCTGGCGATCCCGGCATTGCGGCGGTTGACGCGTGAGGAGTATGAGCGGTTTTCGGAGATATTGAGGCGGTTGATGGAGAGTGACGGGGTGATTGATTTGTTTGAGTTCACCTTGCAGAAGATTGTGCGCCGGCATTTGGACATGTATTTCCGGCGCATCCCGCCGCCGCGGATTCGGTATCGGCGGCTGGGTCAGTTGGCGGATGAGGCGTCGGTTTTGTTGACGACGATGGCGTTTTTGGGACATCCGGGGGATGAGGAGAAAGCGCGGGCGGCGTTTTGGGAGGGGGCGAAGGAATTGGAGTCGTCGATGGGAGGCGCGGGGATGAGTGTGCGGGAGGCGCGGGATTGTGGGTTGAAGGATATTGATGCGGCCTTGGATCGGTTTGACGAGGCGACGCCGTTGGTAAAGAAGCGGTTGTTGTATGGTTGTGCGCGGGTGGCGATGATGGACGGGGAGTTGAAGAGTGATGAGGCGGAGTTGGTGCGGGCGATAGCGGATACGATTGGGGTGCCGGTGCCTCCGTTTGTGAAGGGGGGGGAGTAGTTACGCAGGTACGCAGTTTCGCAGTTGCGCAGTGAGGCGGGGGAGCGGGCAGGTGTTTGGAAGGAGGTTTGAGTTTTCTTGGGGACTGGGGTTTGATGTTGGGTTTGTGGAGGATGAGTTGGCAGAGCGTGAGGTGACGAGGGAGGGGTATCCTTGGTGGTTGTGGCCGAACTTGTTGAGTTTGGATGCGCCGGCGGTGGCGGTGGCTTGGCAGATCTTGTTTGCGAAGGTGATGCGGGGGCACTTGCCGGGGATGATGCCGGTATTTTTGGCTGGGGCGGTTTGGTTGTTATATGTGGCGGACCGGTTGATGGATGTGAGGCGGATGGGGGCCGGGGAGGCGGTGAAGACGGCGCGGCATGCGTTTTATCGGGATCATGGGAGAGCGATGAAAGTGGCGTGGGTGGTGGTGTTTGTGGTGTTGGCGGCATTGGTGCCGTTCTTTTTGCCGATGGGGTTGATTGTCCGAGCAGTGTTTTTGTTAGGGTTTGTTTGGTTGTACTTTGAGTTTGTGGCGCGGGCGGCCCGGGGAACGGTGGTTCCCTATGCGAAGGAGATTTTTGCGGGATTGATCTTTGCGATGGGGACGACGATGGCGGTGGGGTTTTATGTGGGGATGGGGTCGAATCCCGATTTGTTGTCGGGGGATGGCTTGGTGCGGGAGTGGATTTTGCAGGTGATGGATTTGTCTGCGTTTGGCGGGGCGTTTCTTGCGTTTGCCTATGTGTGTGCGTTTAACTGTGCGTTGATCAATACTTGGGAGGGTGAGGTGGCGGGGTGGAAGGGGAGCCGGTGGCTTTGGTATTTCCTGGCGGCGGCGGGGGTGGTGGTGGCGGTGTGGTCGGTGGCGACGGGATCGCGGTTTGCGGTGGTTTATGTGTGTGCGGGATTGGGCGCATTGGGGTTGGGGGTTTTGTGTGCCTTGGAGGAGCGGCTTTCGATAGAAGCGCGGCGGGTGTGGGCGGATGTGGTGTTGTTGACGCCGTTGGTGGGGGTGTGGTTTGTGGAGTGAAGGGAGGAAGGCAGGTTTAACAGGAGGGAACCCGCCACGGCGGGCAAGCTCCGAAAAGGCAGGAGAATTTTTTGTTGGGGCAGGCTCTTCGCCCCCCCTTTGGTTTTTGGGCGAATAGGGCTGTGAGGAAGGGCGTGGGATGCGCTCTCGGCGAGAGCGCGCTACCTCAACGGTGGTTCTGATGCCGACGGGTTTGTCGGGGATTGCATTGGGGAAGTGATGCGGTAGGGTGGGCGCGTTATGTTGGATATCCGGGAGATTCGGGATGATGCGGAGGGGGTGAAGGCGCGCTTGGCGGGTCGTGGGGAGGGGTATGGAGAGGTGGTGGATGAGATTTTGGCTTCGGATGAGGTGCGTCGTTCGGCGGAGACGGAGAAGCAGCGGTTGCAGGGTGAGCGGAAGCGGGCGAGCAAAGAGATTGGGGCTTTAAAGGGGAAGGGGGAGGACACGAGCGAAGCGGAAGCGACGGTGCGTGGGATCGGCGAGGAGATTGCGGCGATTGGCGAGAAGGCGGACGCGGCGGAGGCGCGGCAGCGGGAATTGTTAATGGGGTTGCCGAACTTGCCGCACGAGGCTTGCCCGGTGGGGGCGGATGAGACGGCGAATCCGGAGTTGCGGGTGTGGGGGGAGAAGCCGGCGATGGGTTTTGAGCCGAAGGATCATGTGAGCTTGGGGGCGGAGTTGGGGATTTTGGATTTTGAGAGTGCGACGAAGATCAGCGGGAGCGGGTTCGTGGTGTTTCGTGGGGCGGGGGCGAAGTTGGAGCGGGCGTTGATTCAGTATTTGCTGGACGTGCACACGAGCGAGCATGGGTATGAGGAAGTGAGTCCGCCGTTCATCGTGCGGCGGGAGTGCATGGAGGGGACGGGGCAGTTGCCGAAGTTTGCGGACGAGGCGTATGCGCTCCTGGATGGGGCGATGTATCTGGTGCCGACGGCGGAGGTGCCGGTGACGAATTTGTATCGGGAGCAGATACTGAAAGCGGACGAGATGCCGATCAAAGTGACGGCGTATACGCCATGTTTCCGGACGGAGGCGGGGGCGGCAGGGAAGGACACGCGCGGGATGATCCGGGTGCATCAGTTTGACAAGGTGGAGTTGGTGAACGTCGTGCATCCGGACGAGTCGTTTGCGCAGTTGGAGAAATTGACGGCGGAGGCCGAGAAGATTTTGCAATCGTTAGGATTGCATTACCGGGTGATAGAGTTGTGCACGGGAGATTTAGGGGCGGGCTCGGCGAAGACGTATGACATCGAGGTGTGGGCGCCGGGGCAGGGCCGGTATTTGGAAGTGTCGAGTTGCAGCAATTTCACGGATTACCAGGCGCGGCGGATGAATTTGCGGTTCAAGGACGGGGATGGGAAGAACCGGTTTTGTCACACTTTGAACGGGTCGGGGACGGCGTTGCCGCGTTTGGTGGTGGCGTTGTTGGAGACCTATCAGCAGGCGGATGGGGCGGTCGCCTTACCTGACGTATTGCGTTCGTATTTTGGGGGAGAGGCCGGCGAATTAATAATTAGCAATTAGGAATTAATAATTAAGGGTGGGGAAGGTAGAGTGGGGGGATGTTGGATGATTTGGGAGAGCGGTTTTCGCGGCGGCGGCGGTATTTAGTGGGGGTGTCCGGGGGGGTGGATTCGGTGGTGTTGTTGGATTTGTTGGTGGCGCGGGGGTTTGAGAAGTTGGTGGTGTGTCATTTGAATCATGGCTTGCGCGGGGTGGAGAGTGGGCGGGACGCGACCTTTGTGCGGGCTTTGGCGAAGCGGCATGGTTTGCCGGTGGAAGTGGCGAAGGCGGATGTGGAGGCGATGGCGTGGCGGGAGAAGGATTCGATTGAGACGGCGGCGCGGAAGGCGCGGTTGGCGTTTTTTGCGGAGCAGGCGGGGAAGTGGCGGTGTTCTCGGGTGATGCTGGCGCATCATGCGGATGACCAGGTGGAGACCGTCTTGATGAACTTGTTTCGTGGGGCGGGGTTGGAGGGGCTTGAGGGGATGCGTGAGGAAAGTGAGATGCGGGTGGGGCGGCGGACGTTGGAATTGGTGCGGCCTTTGTTGAGCGTGGGTCGATCGGAGATTGAGGAGTATGCGGTGGCACGGCGCTTGAAGCATCGGGAGGATGCGAGCAACCTGGGGTATGAGTATTTGCGGAACCGGGTGCGGGGGCAGTTGATTCCGGATTTGCGGCGGGTGTTTGGTCGGGATGTGCGGGGGGCGGTGTTGCGGATGGCGGCGATGGCGCGGGATGAGAATGCCTTTGTGCAGGAGATGGTGGATGAGTTTCCTTGGGACGAGGAGGAGTTGCCGGTGCCGGCGTTGCGGAGCTTACCGGTGGCGCTGCAGCGCCGGGTGATTCGGTTGTGGTTGCGGTCGCGGGGGGTGCCGGAGGTGGGGTTTCGGACGGTGGACGTGGTGCGCGGGTTGTTGGAGGAGGGGGCGCGGACGGCGAAGGTAAATTTGCCCGGGGGGCGGCACGCGCGGCGGCGGGCGAAGAAGTTGTTTTTGGAGTAGGGCGGCGGCTCAGCTGTTCTGGGCGGGCGCGTCTGCGGCGGCGGCGGGGGCCGCGGGGGCGGGTTGAGCGGGTGTGGGCGGGGGGTCGGCTTGGGAGAGATTGACGAGTTCGCCGACGAGTTGGTTCATGGAGGCGAGTTCATCGCGGGTGAAGGGTTTGGAGGCGGGCATATCAATTTTGTCGCGCAGTTCGGTAACGCCTTGGTGGAGTCTTTGGATATGGGGGAGTTCGACGACGTCGGGCTCGAGGGTTTCGAGGCTCATGAGAAAGTAGTCGGCGATGTCGACGCGTTTGAGGGCGTTGGCTTTTTCCGGGGCGAAGGGTTCCTGAAGTGCGGTGATGGTGATGATTTCGAAGGCGCGCAACCATCCGCCGAGGGCGATGAGGTGTGCGGCGTCGACGTCCCGAAGGAGGACCATTTCGGCTTCGACGTTGGCTTGGGTGGTGGCGAGTTCGTCTTTGAGAGTGTCCCAATCGCCGAGAGCGCGGTGTTCGATCACGCTTTTGAGGTGGCTGGTGACGCGGGTTCCGGTGCCGAGGATTTTAGTGTATTTGACGACCTCGCGTCCGACGCGTTCGAGTTCGGCGAGTTCCTGCGCTTGGACGACGAGGAAGCCGTCCGCGATGAGGCCGCCGAGGCTGAGGGCGAGTTGGGTGCGGTCGCGCGGGGTTTTATCGGGGAAGTCGCGGCGGAGGGTATCGTAGGGGAGATCGCCTAGTTGTTCGAGGTCGACGAAGAGTTTTTTGATGGAGGGGGTGGTGAACTGGTTCACGCCGAATTCTTCGCGAACGTGTTCGTCGTCGAGGAGGTCTTCGGGGATGGCGGGGCGTTGTTGTTCTTGTTCCTGTTGTTGGCCGGGAGCGAGGAGAGGGAGGCTGAGGAGGGAGAGGAGAGCGAGGAGGGAGGCGACGAGGAGTTTACGCGGGAGGGGGGAGATGGGCAAACGGTGAGTCGTAGGGATCATGTTAGGGTCGCTGGGCGCTGGGTGCGATCGGAGAGATGTATCGAGAAAGTGTTATGAGAATATGCGGGTTGGGGAGGGGCATTTCTAGCAGATTGTTATGATTAATGGGATTGGGGTTGGGGGGGGAGGTGGTATGGGAAATGCGTTATGGGGGCGAAGGAATTATGAACGAAATGCTATGGGAAAGGTCAGATTACGGGTTGATGTTGATAGAGGCAGAGAAGGTGGGTCGTTATGGGGGAGCGGATGGGATGATTGAGACGCGGGCGGTCGGCGCGTGGGCTTGACATTTCTCGGCAAGAACTATAAATTTCATACTTAATCAATCTATTCTAGTATCTAGCTTTCTTAAAATGCACGAAGAACGAATGGCCGAAAGTGGGCGTGGAAGGCGGGGGCGGAGAGGATATTTGTGGTGTGGATTGGCGGCGGTGGTGACGATGACGAGTTGTGCGACGGGGTATGACCGCGATCACAAGATGATTGTGAGTGCGCGGGATCAGAAGATGGTGGTGTTGAAGAAGGGGAAGAAGATTCGGGAGTATCAGATTTCGACGTCGAAGTTTGGATTGGGGGACAAGAAGGGTTCTTATCGGACGCCGTTGGGGAAGATGCAGGTGGCGAGCAAGCATGGTGGGGGTGCGGCGAAGGGGACGGTGTTTAAGGCGCGCAAGCCGACGGGTGAGGTGGTGAAGGTGAATTCTCCGGGGCGGGACCCGATTGTGACGCGGATTCTTTGGTTACGGGGATTGGAGTCGAAGACGAAGAATGCGCATCCGCGTTGTATTTATATTCATGGGACGCCGGAGGAGCGGACGATCGGGACGCCGGCGAGCTATGGGTGTATCCGGATGCGATCGAAGGATGTCATTGATTTGTATCGGATTGTGGGGGTGGGAGCGGTTGTGGAGGTGGTGCCTTGGCCTTTGAAGTATTCGGTGGCGATGGAGCGTGGGGAGATGCTGCATCCGGATGATGTGGTGCCGGAGACGGATGATTTGCTGCAGCCGGTGCGTGGGGAGGGGCGGATGGCGGGATCGCCGATGCGAGGTGGGGCGGTTCCGGGGTCTTAGGCCCGATCTGTTGGACAGGAGGAAACAGAGGAAACAGAGGGAAGAAACGCGGAGGGGGTTGAATATTTTGATTGGGTTCGCAGATGTGGGGCGAGGGGGTCGGTATGGGGCAGGCTTGGCGGAGAGGCCTTTCCGTTGAAGCCAGGGGGGAATAGGGTGATTTTGGGGGGCTTGACAAGGGTGGGGGATCGCGTAGTCTTTCCGACCCGGTCCGGATGGGCTGGGGACAGCAAAAGGAGAACGAAATATGGCCAATTCCAAGTCAGCAGCAAAGCGTGCCCGGCAATCGGAGCGTCGTCACGAGGCGAACAAGGGGGTGCGGACGCGGGTAAAGACGTATCGGCGCAAGGTTCAGGCGGCATTGGATGCCGGGGACAAGGCGGCGGCGGCTGAGGGATTGAAGGAATTGGCGTCGGCGGCGGATTTGGCGGCGAAGAAGGGAGCGGTCCATGCGAATCGGGCGGCGGCGGTGAAGAGTGAGATGAGTCGCCGGGTGGCGGCGGCGAGCTGAGTGGGGAGCGTTTAGTCCCCGGATTGTCATTTTAATTGGGCTCCGCAGGTGCGGGGCTTTTTTTGTGTACGATCGATGATTGTGGGCCGACTGTTAAATTTTTAACACAAAAGGATTGACGGGGTGGCGGGGTTGAGTGTTAAATATTTCACAGATAGGAGATATGCATCGTGATGGGTGAGAGTGAGAAATTGAGTTCCCGCGAGCGGCAGGTGATGGATGTGATGTATCGGCATGGGGAGGCGACGGCGCGGGAGGTGGAGGAGGCGTTGCCGGATTTGTTGGCGAACGCGACGGTGCGGACGGTGTTGCGCATCCTGGAGGAGAAGGGGCATCTGGCGCATCGGGAGGAGGGGCGGCAGTTTGTTTATTATCCGGTACGTCCGAAGGAGCAGGAGGCGAAGTCGGCGATGGAGAGAATGTTGGGAGTTTTTTATGACGGGTCGGTATCGGCGGCGGTATCGGGGTTGTTGGAGTTGGAGGATGCGCAATTGAGTGCCCAAGAGCTGGAGGATTTGGAATCGATGATTCGGAAAGCACGAAACAAAGGAAAGGCATGAACATGACGATTGGAACGATTTTATTGGGAGGAGCGCTGTTGCTTGGCTTGGCGTTTGCGGGGAGTCTTTTGTTGAGGAGCGGATCGGGGTCCTTGACGCGGGCTTACTGGTCGATGGTGATGGTGTGTGTCGTGGGGATGCCGGTGTTTGAGATGGTATTACCGGATGTGGCATTGGTGCCGGTGGACAGTCGGATGTCTGGGATGGTGGACCGGCCGGCGGCGCCTGATGCGGTTCACGTTATGGATTCGGGCAGGGTGATGGGGGAGGCCCTTGAGCAGAGGGTGGCATTGGATGTGGAGGCGGTTTCTTATTTTGTCGAAGGGTCGACGGGCGAATTCACCGAGGTAAGGGGAGACGGGAGGGGTGACGCGGTGCAGGAAGGGGCGGATTGGAAATGGCTCGGGGTGAGGGAGCTGTTGATTTGGGGGTGGTTGGCGGGGATGGTGGTGATTGCGGGTCGTTTATTGGTGGGCTGGTTTGTCCTCGCGCGAATTTGGAAGGGTGGCGTGGAGCCGGACGCGGAGTGGCGGTCGGGGTATGAGGCGTTGGGGCGGGAGTTGGGGATTGGCCGGGCGGTGGGGGTTCGTTTTTCATCGCGGGCGCGGGTACCGATGGTCTGGGGTGTCTTGCGGCCGAGGCTGGTGTTGCCGCCGGCGGTGCGGACGTGGGGGGACGGGGAGCGACGGGCCTTGATGGTTCATGAGCTCGGCCATGTGCGGCATGGCGATGCGTTGATTTTGCTTTTGGCGCAGGTGGCCTTGGTGGTGCACTGGGTGAATCCTTTGATGTGGTTGGCGGTGCGACGTTTGCGGGTGGCGCAGGAGCGGGCGTGTGACGATCTGGTTTTGCGTGTGGCGGAAGGTGGGGCGCCGGAGTATGCGGCGATGTTGGTGAGGATTGCGCAGGGGGAGCGGGGGCGGTTGGCGTCGTCGTTGGCGATGACGATGGCGCAGCGGTCGACCTTGAAGCGGCGGATCGGGGCGATTTTGGATCCGAAGATGAAGCGTCACCCGGCGCGGCTGAGACACTCGCTGGGGATGCTGGTGCCGTTATTGATGGTGACGGTGGTGCTTTCGGGCACGGGGTGGGGGGAAGGAAAGGATACTGGGACCGGTGTGAGCGGCAGAGAAGACGCGGGTGGGGAGTTTGGGCAGGCGCTAGAGATTGATTCTTCTGCGGAGGCGGCTTCGGAGGACGACATGGAGATGGATCCTTTTGCGGGGGAAGGAGCCGGGGAAACGTGGGGGATCGAAGCGGTAAACGAGAAGATTGAACGCATTGTGATTCCGGAGATTGAGTTTCGGAACACCCCGTTGGAGGAAGTGGTGACCTATTTGAACGCTGCGAGTGTGCAGCATGATTTGGCGGGGATGGGGGTGAATATCATCTTGTTGCGGGAGGCGCAGCAGAGGATAGCGGCGGCGGACGATCGATGGGACGAACAGCTTACCGAGGCGTTGCAGCGCACGGAGCGGGCGCGGGAGGAATACCTGGAATTGGCGGAGGAAGCGGCGAGGAGCGGGCATGGGGTCATGCGTGAGTGGACGGAAGCGCGGGCGAAGCAGATTGTGGCGGATCGTCAGGAGCTTGAGAGATTGCGGCAGGAGGACGGGGCTTTGGATGATTTAGATGCGGAGACCTTGGGGGAGTATTACACGGCGCAGGGAGCGCAGGAGAACCAGCTTGGTCGGATGGTTCGTCTTTTGAAGGAGATGCAATTGCGGCGGGAGAAGATGGGGCAGCAGTATTCTTCGGGTCATCCGGAAGTGGTGAAGTCGGAGCGGGAGATGAAGGCCCTGTATGAGGCGATTGCCGAGGAGGCGGCGAAGGACGGGGAGCGGCGGCGGCGGGCGATCGGTGAGGCGGAAGCGAACTTGGCGAATTTGGAGGCGGAGCATCAAGAGATGCAGGCGAGGGCGTTTGCGGTTTCGGACGAGAGCGAGCTCGGACTGAAGCTGAATGAACTGAAGCGGCGGTACGAGCGGGCGTTGACGTCGTTTGAAATGCTGGAAGAGCGCGCGGTTCAGGTTCGGGCGGATTCCGGGGCGGTGGCCGACGCGCCCACGATTACCATTGCTTTGCGGCAGGTTCCTTTGGGTGAAGTGATCAAGTATGTGGCGCAGCTGGGGGGATTGGTGATGGAGGTGCAGCCGTATGCGGTGGTGTTGGGGACGGTGGAGGAAGTGGAGGCGTTGCGTGGGCGATCGGCGCTGAAGAGCGGGGCGGCTCCGGCGGGTGGCGTTTCGGGCCGCGGACTTTTCCGGGACGCGCGTGGTGGGGGCGGAGCCGAATCTGCCAAGGTCTTTACGCTTCAGCATACCCGAGCGGAGGATGTTTTGACGATTCTGGTGGACGTTCTTTCCGACAGCGGGAGCAAAGGGGCGACCATTGTAGCGGTTGAAGAGACGAATGATTTGGTAGTGAGGGGTGCGGAGTCTGATCTTCTTTTTGTGGAGCGAATTCTCAAGGTGGTGGATGCGCAGCCGGAGTCTCATTACTGGTCGCGTTTGCCATCTCGGTATGTGACGGCGGCGACGCGTGGGGCGATTCCGCCGATCAGTGTGTCGGAGAAAGCGGAGGCGCCGCATGGGTGTTTGACGGGGCCTTTGGAAATGGAGGGATTTGGTGATGCCCCGGTGTATGTTTTCTTTGAGCGTGGCTCGGTGGGGGTTGAGGAGACGGGGATTCCCACGGATGCGCAGATGAAATTGTGGAACGAGATCAAGAAGCGGACGGGCGATGTGGGGCCCAAGGTTCGGCGGGCGATTCAGGAAGAGATGGCGGGGGAAGAGGATGTTTCGAAGTTTGACGTATTTGAGGGAGTGGTGATTATTTTGTATGAGGAGGAGGAAGAGGGAGGGGAAGCGGCGTGGGAAGTTGTGATCCATGATGAGGAGGGGATAGCGGGATCGGATTATCATGTGGAGATGGAGGGGTTTGAGCCGGGCCGGGTGAGTGCGGCTTGGTGAAGGGTTCGTAGGTTCTTTGGTTGGTCGGTTGGGAGAGGTGGAATGGGGGAAGCGGAGGGTGTAGGGTGGGCGGGTGATATTTCGGGCGGTAATGGGGCTGAGTATTTTTTTGGGGGGAGTGTCGTGGGGGGAGCCGTTGGCGGGGGTGAATGTGAATCCGGCGGATTGGGAGCGGTTGGCGGCTTGGGAGGCGTGGACAGGAGGGAAGGCGGAGATGGTGGGGGACAATCTTTACGCGGTGGACTGGGACGGGTTGTCGGGCGCGAATCCGCAGAACGGGGTGGGGCATAGTTTGGAGCGGTGGCGGCAGGGGTTTCGGAGCGGGAAGTTGCGCGGGGGATCGGCGGCGGACTATGCGTTTGAGTTGGCGGTGCCGATGTTTCCGGACCTGATGAAGGATGATGAGCGGCGGTGGTATGTGGGGATGGGTGACGAAGCGATCGGGGAGTTGGGTTGGTTGGAGCGGGGGCGGGCGAAGCGTGTGCGGAAAGATGCGGAGCGGGCGTTTCGGAGTTTGGCGCGAGTGTTAGTGCGGGAGGGATTTGGCAAGGCGCGCTTGCGATTGGGATGGGAGTTTAATTTGGATGAAGATGCGTGGCGGATTGAGGGGAATCCGGAGCGGTGGGATGATTTTCAGGCGGTGTGGCGGAACGTGCATGGGTGGATGATGTCGGAGCCGGGGGCGGAGTTCACCTGGGTTTGGAACGTTTTGTTAGGGTATAACGAAGAGGCGAGGGCGGGTAGTTTTGATCCGGTGCGGCATGCTTATCCGGGGGATGAGTATGTGGATGTGGTGTCGTGCGATGTGTATGACGGGCATCCGCATTATTTTTACCGGACCGCGAACGAGGCGGGGGCGGGCGAGGAGGAGATGGCGCGGCGGTGGGAGATGATGTGGGTGTTTTTGGCGGAGGGGAGGCGAATGGCCGAGGACGGATCGGGCGGGGTGGTGGTGGAGGGGGTGCCTTGTTTGGAATCGTATCGGGCGTTTGCGCGGGAGCGGGGGAAGTTATTTGCGATCAGCGAGTGGGGATTGGTGGGGGGCTTGGAAGGGGGACGGGACAATGTGTATTTTTTGGAGAGGATGCATGCGTGGATGCGGGCGAGCGAGGTGGCTTATGCGAATTACTTTGAGTTTATGGAGGTGGGTGAGGACGGAGAGACGGTGGTGGTGGATCATGCGTTGATGCCGGGGTATTGGGAATGGGGGCGCGAGCGGCGGGAGGGGAGTGAGCGGCGGTATTTGGAGTTGTGGCATTCGCGGGCGGCGGGCGCTCGCGAATGAAGAATGTTGAATGTTGAATGAAGAATGTTGAATGTTGAATGTTGAATTGGGGAGGCAGGGGAGGCAGGAGTATGAGTAGGATTATGAGTATGAGGGAGGCAGGGGGAAAGCGGGTTAGGGTTGGCTGGGGTCCTTTTGGGGGGTGTCGTCGAGGAGGGCTTGGTAGTGGGAGAGGGGGAGGAACCAGGCGAGGATCATGCCGAGGCCGTCGGAGGGGTTTCCAGGTGAGGTGTCGGCGGGGTCGTCGGAGTGTTTGTGGGAGAGGGGGACGAGGTTGAGGATGGCGCCGGTGAGGGCGGCGACGGAGAAGGCTTGGGCGGCGATGACGGGGATGGAGTCGGTGCGGGTGAGCATGGTGTCTTTGCCGAGGGCGACGAGGAGGATGAGGACGAGGAGGATTTCGATGCCGGGGCCGGCGGCGTAGATGAGGCAGTTCTTGAGTTTGGGGAGGGTGAGGTTGAGGGGGCGGGGAATGACGAAGCCGGAGACGGGGACGGTGCGGATTTCGACTGGCATGTTCCACCAGCGGAGAGTGTGTCGGACTTTACCGAAGCCGAGGGAGATGAGGTCGACGCGCCAGCCGAGGGCGCGGGCCATGAGGGCGTGACCGAGTTCGTGGATCACGAGGAGGATGGCCCAGGAGAGGATGAAGAAGGGAGCGGCGAGTTTGCCGGGCGTGAAGTCATCGACGACGCCAATAGTGACGAGGGCGAAGAAGGTGAGGAGGAAGAAGAGGTAGACGTCGCGTTGGGCGCGGGTGAGGGGGGGTGGGTCGGGATCGTCGCGCGGGGCGGGCATGGGCGTATTATACTCACGCGGGGGCGCGGAGGCGCGGAGATTTTTTCTGGGATGAGGCGAAATTTGAAGGAGGCCGGCTTTACTCGGTGCGCAGGAGATTGTGGGCGGTGACGAGGGCTTTTAAGCCGGCCATTTCGATGGATGGGTCCACGCCGCAGCCCCAACAGATGGCGTCGGTTTCGATGTCCTTGATCTGAACGTAGGCGGCGGCGTCGGCGCCGGAGCCGCCGCGGATGGCGTGTGAGCGGTAATCGGTGACGGTGAAGTTTTTGAGGCCGGCCTGGTCGAGGGCGTGGACGAAGGCGTTGATGGGGCCATTTCCGAGGCCCTTGATTTGTTTCTCTTCGCCGTTGTATTTGATGGTGGCCTGGCAGGTGACTTCGCCTTGTTCACCGGTGTTGTGGATGAGTTCGTAAGCGATGAGTTCGATTGGGGAGTCGACGTTGACGAAGTGATCGTAGAACGCGTCGCGAATTTCGTCGGCGGTGAGTTCGCGATTGAGTTCGTCGGCGAGGTCATAGATGCGTTTCCCGACGTGGGGGTGCATGGCTTTGGGGAGATCGAGGCCGTGTTCGCGATCGAGGACGTAGGCGACGCCGCCCTTGCCGGACTGGGAATTGATACGGATGATGGCTTCGTAGGTGCGGCCGATGTCGGTGGGATCGATGGTGAGATAAGGGACTCCCCAATGGGCGTCGGGTTCCTTGGTGCGTTTATCGAAGCCTTTCTTGATGGCGTCCTGATGCGAGCCGGAGAAGGCGGTGAAGACGAGTTCGCCGGCGTAGGGTTGGCGATCGGGGACGGTGAGGCGGGTGGTGCGTTCGTAGACTTCCCGGATGGCGGGGAGGTCGGTGAAGTCGAGGCCCGAGTCGACGCCGTGTGAGTTGAGGTTGAGGGCGACGATGACGATATCGAGGTTTCCGGTGCGTTCGCCGTTGCCGAACAAGGTGCCTTCGACGCGATCGGCGCCGGCGAGGAGGCCGAGTTCGGTGGCGGCGATACCGGTGCCGCGGTCGTGGTGGGTGTGGAGGGAGATGTGGACTTTATCGCGGCGGTCGTGGGCGGCGAGTTGGTTGGCGAACCACTCGATTTGGTCGGCGTGGACGTTTGGAGTGGTCCATTCGACGGTGGCGGGGAGATTGAGGATGATGGGTTTGTCTGGGGAGGGTTGCCAGACGTCCATGACCGCTTCGCAGACTTCGAGGGAGAAGTCGAGTTCGGTATCGGAGAAGGATTCCGGCGAGTATTGGAAGAAGACTTCGGTCTCTGGGACGGTGGGGACGAGTTCGGTGACGAGTTTGGTGCCATCGACGGCGATCTTTTTGATGTCTTCCTTTGAGGCGTCGCTAAAAGTGATGCGTCGTTGGAGCGGGGAGGTGGAGTTATAGAGGTGGACGATGGCGCGGGGCACGCCGTCGAGGGCTTCGAAGGTTCTACGGATGAGGTGTTCCCGGGCCTGGACGAGGACTTGGACGGTCACGTCTTCGGGGATGCGATTTTCGTCGACGAGGGCGCGGAGGAAATTGAATTCGGTATCGGAGGCGGAGGGGAATCCGACTTCGATTTGTTTGAATCCGACGCGGCAGAGGAGGTCGAACATCTCGAGTTTTTCCGGGATGTTCATGGGGACGGGGAGGGCCTGGTTGCCGTCGCGGAGGTCGACGGAGCACCAGATGGGGGCGTGATCGAGGGTACGGTCGGGCCATTGTCGATCGGGGAGGTCGACGGGTGTGAAGGGCCGGTATTTGGTGATGGATTCTGGGTTCATTTCTTTGGGCCCTGGCGGGCCGTGTGAAGGTTGAGAGTAAAAGGTAAAAGGTGGTGAGGCGAGGCTGAAAGGGAGCGCCGGGTGCTTTTGGGAAAGCGACGACGAGGGGAACAGGTGGTGAGATGGGAACAGAAGGGCTAGCGGGTGGCCAGCCCTAGCGACAGCGCGAGAAGCAAGAGGAGCTTGGTGCTGTGCGTGGTGGGTCTCATGGGATCGTCGTTGGTTTAAAAGATAGGGCGGATGGGGTTGGCGTCAACCGGGCAGATTGGTGATTTTTGAGGTGGGATTGTGTGTTGCTTGAGGGGGGCAAATGGGGAAGACTGGGCGCGATTTAGGTCAGTCATGGCGGAAGACAGGAAAGCGAAGCGTGAGCGGCGGCGGCGGTCGAAGCGGACCAAGCTGCATTTGAAGCTATGGTTGCTATTGGTGGGGCGGACGGTGGTTTTGGTGGGGGCGGGGTTGTTGTTGCAGGAACCGGTGAAGCAGTGGGTGATTGCGCG
>JBCCIR010000020.1:0-47571 GCA_039028175.1 Verrucomicrobiota bacterium | reverse complement strand
ATCCCCCCGGTACAATACGTCAGAACCCGCCGCCCCTCCCATTCCCCCATATGTGCCTCGATCCACTCAGGAAAATCCCGGAAATGCTCCACCTCCGGACAAATCGCCCCCTTAAACCGTCCCAAATCCGATTCATAACGGTTCCGCCCATCCAAAATCACCACATCCTCCTCCTGCATCGCTTCATACCACTCCTTCGGACTTAAATACGTCCCCGTCACCTCGTTCGGATCAACATCTTCCCCCTTCTCCAATCCCAAGGTCACCACTTCCGGCCGCCACTTCACCGATAACTTCGGAAATACATGCCCCGCCGCCACATCCACCTTGAACACCATATCCCGAAACCGCTCATCCCCACGCATCGCCTCCATATACGCCTCCGTCCCCGCCACCAAACCCGATACCGTCCCGTTCAACCCTTCCTCACTCACCAATATCCGGCCCCGCAATCCCAACCGCTCACACAATTCCCGCTGCTCCTCGGCAAACCCCGCCGCCCTCTCAATCCGCGTATACCGGTAATACAATAACACCTGGTATCCCGCCTCACTCATGGCCGCTTCACCCCTTCAATAAAATCTACTGCTCCGTCAACCAATCCAAACTCACAATCCGCTCCAACAAAACCTGATCCTCCGCCTCCGCCCCCACCGGATACGCCAACGCCACGGTCATGATCTCATTGTCCGTAAAGTTGAAAATCTGCCTAATCTGCTCGCCGATAATCGAGTTCTTCTCCGCATAAGCAAAAACCGACCACGCACCCTTCGGAGATTCCAGCCGTAGACAATACCAACGGTTCGGATCGTCAAACCGCCCCGTCCACAACGCGTCATCCTGAAACGCGTGCGCACGAAAAGTGGTCGCTGTCGACATCCGCTCCGACTGAAATCTCGAGAATGGTGTCTGCGTGAGATCTTCAAAACTTTCCCAGTCCACCCCCAATACCGCGTCCCCCCTTCGAATCACATAGCACACCGTCGCCCCGCGCGTCGATAATTGCGCCTCATACACGTCCGCCACCAACGTCCCCTCGGTATCCCCCACCTCAATCTCCTGCATCTTTCGCAAGCCCCCAATGTTCGGTTTTTCATAGCCGTTCTTTACATAGTGCGCCCCCACCGCCGCCCGCAATTGATCGGACTTCCACACATAATTCACTCGGTCATTCGCCGTCTCCGCCGTCAAAAAACGCCGCAATGTCTCCTCCGAACCCAACTGCTCCAGCTCCGGCCCACCCCCAAAATCAAACTGCTGCAATACATACCACGTCCCCCCACCCACGATCATCATCAGGCAGGAAATAACAACCAATAGTGCCGGCAATCGCGACTTCTGCACCGGCCGCCGTCGCCGCCTTGGCGCCGAAGCCGCCGCCAAAGAAGTCGCCGCGTCATCAGATACCGAAAACTGGTCTTCATCGTCGCTGTCTTCGTCTGCATCCGCCAAGGGCGAAGGCAATACGCGATCCTCCCCGCCATCCCCCTCCCCGCCGACCGGTAAGCCCACCACCTCCTTCTCCTTGGCTTTCGCTCTCACCCCCTTCTCTTTAACCTCCGGCGCCTGAGCAAACGCAGCCGCCTCTCCCTCCCGCTCACTCGATATCGGGTCCGGCTTCCACCCCTTCTCCTTCGGCGGTAACTCGTATACCGGAACATCCTCTTTCTTCTCCTCACCCTTCTCCGGAGGCGGCGGCAAATCCGCCATCGGCGATCGCGAGGCTGTCTCCTTCGACTCGGATGCCCTGCCCGCATCCCGGCGCGGCAAATCCCTCAAAGGATCAAAGTCCTCATCCTTCGACCACTTCCACTCCGACGACGAACCCGATCCTCTCTCTGACTCGCCCATTCCTCCCGGCTCCGCCGGCGGAACCTTCGGCAAAGGCGGTAGCTCCGGTTCCCGCTTGGGAGGCAACTCCCACCGCTCCTCCTCCGCTTCCGCTGCGTTCTTCCCCTTCTCCACAAGCCCCGCTGCCGTGGCCTCTTCCTTCTCCTCGCCCAAGTGCGCCTCCAGCTCTACCCTCGACTCTCGCTCCGACTCCGACTCTGACTCTGACTCTGACTTTGGAGCTTCACGTTCCGAATCAACTGTCGCACCCACTTCTCCCTCCCGCTCAAACCCCGCCTCAGACGCCTCCAAATCCGGCAACGACTCCCCCCCTCCCCTCGTATCAACCTCTCCTCCAGATCTCTGCGCCGCCGATCCCTCTACCCCCACATCGGACGCCAACTCCCCCTCGTCCTCAAAACAAATATCCAAATCAAAATCCGCATCCAATTCACCCTTCGCCTCAAGCTCCTTCGATTCCTCGAGCGAAATCAAGGCCCCGCACCCTTTGCAAAGCACGGTCCCCAAAGCGCCCCCGGAAACCATCTCCGTATCCGCAACCATCCGGCCACACTTCGGACAACTGATTGATTCTCTTGATTCCATACCACTTAACCGGCACCACACGGATCAATGAAAACGAACCAACCATCGTCGGACGCTTCCTCCCGTGACACAGCCCGTCCACCATGCCCCGAAGGCGTTTTCCCGTCAACTGCCGCTGTCCTCACTTTGTCGCCCACCCTCTAACGCAATAACCAATTCTCTCTCACCACTTCCTCAATCAACACTTGCTTCTCCTTCCCTTGGCCGGGCAACCACTGCAGCTGCAAGATAAAGTAACTTTCAGCAGCCCCCATCTCACGACCAATTGCCAACCGCGCATCAAGTCGCTTTTCGCCCGCCGACCCCCGCTCCACATAACCAAAACAAAAATCTGTCCCATCCAAATCCGTCAACTTGTAACACTTGTATTTCTCGGTATCCGAAAACTGGTAGTTGTAATAGTTGTCCGGCGACACCTTGACTCGAAACAACAAAGGAAACGTCGGCCGCGCCTCCAAAAACGTCGCCCACGGCATCTCGGAATTGCCCACAAAACTGTCCCAATCAATCTTGTAAGACGACTCCGTTCGCTCCACCACCATTCCGCGGCTATCAATGTCGTCCAATCGCACATCCAAAAAATAGAAAATCTTTCCAGTAACACCATCCCGCTCAAAGTTCACCCCGCCCAGAAGCTCATACTCACGCTGCTCCATCGGATTCTCCGCATAATAATCACGCATCAATGGAAGCGTCCGATCCGAATTGCGAACATATCGCGCCATCTCCTCCTCGCTCTGAGCAGCAAAAAAACCATCTAACACTTTTTCCAATTGGTCAAAATTGTTGATGATGTCCCCCATGATCTCCTCCTCCGTGTCCAACACACCGTCATCCGCCTCTACCTTCTCTTCTTCACCAAAACCCCCAGAGAAAACAAAATACCCCAAGGCAATTACCACCCCCGCAAAGATCAATATCCCCACACGCTGGGCCCCCTGACTCAACTTCTCCGTCTCCCCATCATCTCCCCCCGCACCACGGTCGTCATCCTCCCAACCATCCCGAACCTCTCGCTTCGATTCCAAATCCTCCAAAGAGGTAAACTGTAGCTCACGAGAGGGCCCCACCCAGATCCGCTTCGCCCCACGCTCACTCTCCCCGTCACCCGCTGTCTCCGCTCCCGCGTCATCCCCGTCACCACCGCCAACCCGCTCAGCGCCCCCCTTCCCCTTCGCCTCACCGGTCTCAGATACCGCCGCCGCCTCTTCGCCGCCCCCCTCCTCCTGCTCCTGCTCCTGCTCCTCCTCCGCCGCCTTCGGCGCCGGCCGCTCGCGCCGCGGCGGCAAAGACTCAATGCGCGTCCCCTCCCCACCCGCATACGCCACCACTTCCGCCATACGCCCACTCCCCGAATCCGGCGCCAGAATCTCCGATCCGCAACTCCCACATTTCAGCCCCTCACCCTCCTGCGACCGCTTGATCCACACCGGCACCGCACAAGCCGGACACAAAAACGCCAACATCCCCTTCCGCGCAAACTTTCCAAAATCAACAAACAACTCCCCAGGTCCCGTCCGCTGCATCGCCCCCGCCTTCACCGCCCGTGACAATTTCCCTTCATCCAGCTGCCGCCCCGTCCCGCGCCCCCCCTCGTCCGGCAAATCCACCACCTCCTCAACCGCCTCCGCCACACTCGCACCCGCCTCTTCTTCAGAATCTCCACCCTCCACCATCGCCTCCTCCCGCTCCCCCATCGCCTCCTCCCATGGCATCTGCTCCCCTACTCCCTCCGCCGAAACCGCCGCTACCTCCACCCCGACCTCCCCTTCCCCGTCCTCATCCCCCGCATCCGCCTCCGGAATCCGCACCATCCCATCACAATGCGGACAACTCACCTCCATCCCCGCCGCCACCTCATCCACCACCAACTCGCCCCCACAGTGAGGACAATTAAACTCAATATCTGCCATAATTTTTAGGATATCCCCCGGAGCGTTACGACAGTAGCATTCCGCGCTCTAACCAGCAACTCCTGGCCCATCCCCCATTTGCAAACCTCTTGGCATGCTTTTGGCTTCCCTTCCAATACAAAGACGCTCAACATGCCTGACAAAGTCGTCACCAAATCAGATTCGGTGGCGCCCTCTCCAACCGCTTACGCTCCATTCTCTCCTCCCGAAATCACCTTAACCAGTATCCATCTCCAATGATGACCCGCCTCAAACTCGTGCTCTTCGCTGCCGCATGCCTCGCCCAAATGGCCGGTCACGCCCGGGCCACAATCATTGCGACCGAAGACTTTGACGCCCCCAATGGAACCCCGGTTGTCGATTTAACTGATTGGGCCGCCTTCAGTGCCGCTGACGATTCGATCGTCGTGCAGTCAAACATGGCATCAATCGGCTCGGGGCAGGAAGATATTGAACTCGATTTCCCCGACGTGACTTCCGGAACTGTATTCTTTGGAATCAATGTGAACGTATCAGATGCCGCGCCTTCTGACTACGTCATGGGTTTCCGCGATGGGGGGACCCTCGTGGCTCGACTCTTTTTTGATGATGTCGCCGGGGGTTTCGACATCGGCGTGAATACCGGGAGCAGCCCAGCCGGAGCATTCGCGGGTGAGATGCTTGCATTGGATACGGATCACTACATCGTTTTCTCCTACGATCGGATGGAGACAGTCAGCGCTTGGGTAAACCCCATCCTTGCTGATGAGGGGACTCCAGACGTCACTTTCACGAACCCAGATCCACACGATCCCGACGCCTTCTTCTTCCGCCAAGGCGGAGGTTGGGACAATGGAGGCGCTGCCTGGACGGCAGACAATCTCGTTGTTTCCACGACTTTTAGGGAAGCCATTCCCGAGCCCTCGTCGGCCATCCTCTTTTCACTCGTCGGCGCCCTCTGCATGCGACGCCGCCGCTGAATTTTTGGCAGGTTCCGCCCTTTCAAATCCCCTCCTCCAACGCCCGCTCCACCAAGAGCGCCGCCAATTCTTGCGTCGCCCCATCCAACGCCGCGTTCGCTTTCTTTAACCGGGCCACATCCCGCTCTGCCGCATCCAAGGCCCCTCGCACCTCCCGCGCCGCCTCACGAATCGCCTCGCACTCCGCAGCTCCCAATCCCTCCCCCGCCATCTCCAACGCAGCCTCCACCGCCGGCAACAATTCCTCACTCTTCAACCGCGCCTCCGTCCACTGCCGCTCTGTTACATCTTCGAACGCATGATCCACCGACTCCTCAATCATCGCTTCCACCCGCTCATCGTCCACATCCACCGCCGCCTCCTTGATCTCCAACACCGTGTCCTCCCCCGTCGCCGTGTCGCGGCACAACACTTCCAAGATTCCATTCTCATCAATCCGAAACTGCACCCCCACCCGCGCACTTCCCTTCGCCCCCTTCTCAAACGGTATCTCCAATTTTCCCAACTCCCAGTTGTCCCGCGCCATCTCACGCTCCCCCTGTAACACCCGAATCAACATCGACTCCTGGTCCGTCACCGCGTTCGTAAACAGCTCCCCCGCCTTCGCCGGGATCGTCGTATTTCGCGGAATAATCACGTTCATCAACCCCCCAAAGGTCTCAATCCCCAACGACAACGGCGTCACATCCAACAAGACCATGTTCCGCAACGCCCCCGATAATATTCCCGCCTGGATCGCCGCCCCCAAGGCCACCGCCTCATCCGGATGCTGCGATAAGTTCGGCTCCTTCCCAAACACCCCCGCCACCAAGGCCCGCACCGCCGGTATCCGCGTGCTTCCCCCCACCAAAATCACCTCGTCCAATTCCCCCGCCTCCATTCCCGCATCCGCCAACACCTGCACACAATGCTTCCGCGTCCGCTCCAATAAATCCCCTATCAGTTCCTCCAACTCCCCCCGCCCTACCCGCTTCTCCAAATTCTCCCCCTCACGCACAAACGGTACGCGCACTTCCACCTCCTCCTCTTTCGACAACCGCTCCTTCGCCTCCCGCGCCGCCGCCAATACCCGCGCATCCCCCCCATACCCCAGCGCCCCCGCCAATAACTCATCAATATCATCCCCTCCCAACGCCGTGTCCCCATGCGTCGCCATCACCTGGAACACCCCCTCGTTCAATTCCAAAATCGAAATATCAAAAGTCCCCCCGCCCAAATCATAAACCGCCACCCGCGACTTCTCGCCCAACTTGTCCAAGCCATACGCCAACGCCGCCGCCGTCGGCACGTTCACGATCCGCTCCACCTTCAACCCCGCCAGTTCCCCCGCCCGCACCGTCGCATTCCGCTGCCCGTCATTAAAATACGCCGGCACCGTAATCACCGCCCGCTTCACTTCCTCCACCCCCAACGCCGCCTCCGCCGTCCGCTTCAATTCACCCAAAATCAACGCCGATACCTCCTCCGGTGACCGCCCCCCAGGCAACTCCACCCCCGCCTCCCCAGCCCGACGCCCCATCAACCGCTTCACCGACGTCACCACCCGCTCCCCATCCACCGCCCGCGCCCGCAACGCCGCCTCGCCCACCACGACATCACCGTCCTCCGGAAAATAAACCGCCGACGCCACCATCCGCCGCCCCTCCCCGTCCGCCAACACGATCGGAAATCCCGAGTCCACCACGCCCACCAACGAATTCGTCGTCCCCAAATCAATCCCGATGATCACATCCTCGCTCACAACAACAACAGTTTCACTCGAACACCAAAAAGGCCGTCACCTGTTCCCTCACCTTCGCCTGCCACTTTGTCAAAAATCCAAACCGCTCCACCATCTCCCGCCCCAGCTCCAACGCCGCTTCGCGATCCTCCCGCAACAAGCGATCCACCTCCGCCAATCGCCCGCGCTCCACCTGCAACATCCCCTCAATCTCAAACCCCACTTCCTGTACCGCCTGCTGCGCCGCAATCACCTCCTTCTCCAACACCGCTTTCCCCAACGCCGTCGTCGCCTCTTTCTTCTTCTTCAATACCTCACCCGCCGCCTGCAACACGGACCCCGCCCGCCCAAACACTTCCAATAACTCCCCCGACACCATCCCCCCACTCCCCCCGAATTCCTCCCCCGGAAACTCCAGCTCCATCAAGTGCCGCAACCGCCGCCCCTCATCCCGCAACACCCCATAGGCCTCTCCAACATTCTCAAACGCTTCCCCGCCATCCCCCGAGTCCGGATGCGCTCCTTTCCCCACTTCCTGAAACGCCCCCCTCACCTCCTCCTCCTTCAGCCCCGCCTTCCGTTCAACCCCTAAAATCTCAAAGTAATCCATCGTATCAGGCGAAGCGCGCCAAAGGCGCATCTGGGTGCAGCATCATGCTGCCCTCTGCGGTGCATCGGCACGCTGCCTATGCTGCAAACGATTCTCCACAGGAACACGTCACCACCGCGTTCGGATTACTTACCTTAAACCCCCCGCTCTGCAAATCCTCGCTGTAATCCAACTCCGACCCGCTCACAAACAATGCACTCTTCGGATCGATCACCACCCGCACCCCGTTCGACTCCACCAGGATATCCCGGTTCGACGGCCCATCCACCAAGTCCATCTTATACTGCAAGCCCGAACACCCGCCCCCGACCACCGCAATCCGCAAAGCGCCGTAATCCGCCCGACCCTGCTTCTCCAACAACCCACGCAAACGCTCCGAGGCCCCACCGAGAATCACAATCAAATTCTCGTTCCCCACCTTGTAATTCACCCCCGCATAACGCTCCGTCGCCGTCTCCGTCATAGTCCCAAAACTATACACTCGTCCCCCTTCAGCAACCACCTACTTCTTCAATTCACCCCTCTTTCCAGATTCTAAAAGCTAATCGCCAATCGCTAACAGCTAACCGCTCTTCCCCAACATCTCCTTCATCCGCGCAAAATACGCCGCCGCCTCCTCCTCGCTCGCTTCCACCTGCGCCACCTCATCATACCCCAGGCGCTCCACATACTGCTCGTCCAACTCATTCAAAAACGAACTCGGATAACACGGCATCGCATCCCCCCAACGCTTTCGCGTCGCACAATACGTGATCGTCAGCCGCTCCATCGCCCGCGTGATCCCCACGTAAAACAATCGCCGCTCCTCATCCCGCGATCCCTCCTCCAGCGACCGACTGTGCGGCAACACCCCCTCCTCCGCCCCCACCAACCACACCCGCGGAAACTCCAACCCCTTCGCCGCATGCATCGTGATCAAACACACGCCCTTCTTGCTCTCCAAATCATCCTCCTTCTCGTCCTCTTTGTCCTTCGCCAAAGCCACCTCATCCAAAAACTCGCCCAAGCCACCTCCCGAACGCGCCTCATGATCCCGCATCGCTTCCACCATCTCCCGCACGTTCTCGTTCCGCGTCGCCGCCTCCTCATCGGTCTTGCATTGCCGCCGCAGATACGCCGGGTAATCCATCTCCTTCAACAAATCCTCCATCATCCCCGCATACCCGCCCCGCCCCGACGCCGCCCACTCCCGACGACTCTCCACCATTCGCACAAACTCCTGGATCGCCCCCTGCGCCCGCCGCGAAAGCTGCCCCGTAAAATCCGTGTGCCACAACGCTGCATACACACTGCACTCCGCTTCCGCGCTGTGCGCCGTCGCCAATCCCACCGTGTTCGCACTGATCCCACGCGGCGGTGAATTGATTATCCGCAACAAATTCACGTCGTCGTCCGGATTCAAAAACACTTTCAAATACGCCAACAAATCCCGCACCTCGCGCCGATCAAAGAAACTCTGCCCGCCCACCAATCGATACGGCACTTCGTTGCGCCGAAACTGCTCCTCGAACAATCGCGATTGCGAATTCATCCGGAATAACACCGCAAAATCCTCCCACTTCCGCCCCTCCCGCTCCCGCTGATCGACCATCTCCATCACGATGTGCTCCGCCTCCTCTTGCTCCGTCGGCATCGCCACCACCCGCACCAAATCGCTCCCCGCTTTCTCACTCCACAATTTCTTCTCCCGCCGATCCCGATTGTGCCGAATCACCCCGTTCGCCGCTCCCAGGATCGGCGTGGTGCTCCGGTAATTCTGCTCCAATTTCACCACCAAAGCCCCCGGAAACGACTGCTCAAAGTCCAATATGTTCGCCACCTCCGCCCCGCGCCACCCATAGATACTCTGATCGTCGTCCCCCACCACGCAAACATTCTTCTCATCCCCCGCCAAAGCCTTCAGCACATCCATCTGCAAACGGTTCGTGTCCTGAAACTCGTCCACCATCAAGTATCGGAACCGCTCCCGCCACTGCGCCCGCACATCCTCATGCTCCCGCAGCACCTTCTTCGCCAACACCAGTAGATCGTCAAAATCCACCGCATTCAATGTCTTCAACTCGTCCTGGTAAGCCCGTGCCAACGACACGATAAAATCATCACCCCCATCCGACGAAATCGGAACCCCGCTGTTCTTCGTCCGGCTGATCAACGAAAGCACCAGGTTCGCATCCAGCTTCTCATCCTTCCCACCCTTCCGCGTGATCAATTTCCGCATCAATCCCACCTGGTCCGACTGCGCATAAATCGTGAAATTCTTCTTGTACCCCAACCGATCAATCGATTGACGCAATATCCGCACGCACAACGAATGAAAGGTGCAAATCATCACCTGCTTCGCCGCCTCCCGCTTCACCTGCTTCCCCACCCGCTCCCGCATCTCGCTCGCCGCCTTGTTCGTAAAGGTCACCGCCAGGATATTCTCCGGCTCAATCCCGCGCCGCAACATCTCCGCGATCCGCGCCGTAATTACGCGCGTCTTCCCCGTCCCGGCCCCCGCTAAAATCAATACCGGCCCCTCGACCCGGTCCACCGCCTTCCGCTGTTCTGAATTCAATCCCGACACAAACCCGAAACTCTCTACCTACCTTCCCCAATCCAATCAAGCCCTATCCCTCTCCCGCCCAAAATTGTTCTCCTCTTTGGCGAAGCCGGTAAGGACGATCGTCCGCAACGCCTATCTATTTATTCAAAGTCCGCCCAAAAATCGAAGGTGCGGCTCGTTGTCCCCAACGAGCCTCCGCAGCGAAGCCCGAAGGACGTAGCGAGGACAAAACCGACCAAACTTCCTAATCTCCTCCGCTGCCCTCAACCAAAGTACCAATCACCCGCGGATACAATTCCCACTCCGCCTCATGAATCCGCTCCCGCAAACTCTCCACCGTGTCCCCCGCCTCCACCGGCACACGCATCTGACCCAATATTTCCCCCCCGTCCACATCCGCCGTCACCAAGTGCACCGTGCACCCCGTCTCCTTAACCCCCGCCGCCAACGCCTGCCCCCACGCATCCTTCCCCTTAAACTCCGGCAACAACGACGGATGAATATTCACAATCTTCCCCGCAAACACACTCAACAGCGGGTCCTTCACCAGCCTCATAAACCCCGCCAACACCACCAAATCCACCCCCGCCGCCTTCAGCCGGTCACAGGCCTCCTTCTGCGCCGGCGCCCCAAAACCACCCGCGCCATCCACATGCACCCACGGAATCCCCCGGCGACTCGCCCGACTCAATATCGGCGCCGACTCACGATCACTGATCACCAACGCCACTTCCGCATCCAAGCGCCCCTCATCAATCGCTTCACAAATCGCCTCAAAATTACTCCCCTCCCCGCTCCCCATCACCCCCAGCTTCGCTTTCCCCGATCCCCCGCTCTCACCCTTCGCCTTCTTCTTCAAGAGCCCGCTCGTCGACTTCCCCTCCACCAAAGGCAAAATCTCAATCGCCGTCCCCACCTCCTCCAAAGCCTCACGCTCCTCCACGTTCAAAGTCTCCACCGTATAATCCCCCCCCTTCGCATATACCTGCGGCCGAATCTCGCGGATCAATCCCGTCACCCGCTCCTCCTCAAAAACCACCACCGCATCCACGCACTCCAACGCCAATAATATCTCCGCCCGATCCCCCGCCTCCTGCACCGGTCGCCCCGGCCCCTTCAAACGCCGCACACTCTCATCCCCGTTCAAGGCCACCACCAGGGCATCCCCGCAGGCCCGCGCCGCCTGCAAATACCGCACATGCCCCACGTGCAACAAATCAAAACACCCGTTCGTAAAGACCAACCGCTCCCCGCGCCCCTTCAGCACCTCGCCCATTTCGGCCACTTCCGCCGCCGATGAAATTTTTCCCTCACCCATCAATAATAATCCTGTTCATTCTACCAATTCCGTCAAAACTTTCTCTCATGCAAGATCCTCGAGTCCCCAAACTAGCCAAGCAACTCGTCCAATACTCCACCAAGGTCAAGCGAGGCGAAAATGTCCTCATCGATCTCTACGACGCCCCCGAAGAACTCGGCGTCGCCCTCATCCGCGCCGTCCGGGACGCCAAGGCCAATCCCTACATCAATATCCATCAAGCCCCCATCGTCCGCGAACTCTACCTCGGCGCCAACGAAGCCCAATACGACAAAATCGCCAAGGTCGCCCTCACCCAAATGAAAGGCATGGACGCCTACATCGCCATCCGCGGCGCCCATAACATCACCGAACTCTCCGATGTCCCCGCCAAAAAAATGCAACTCGTCAGCGCAAAGATGCGCCCCGTCCTCAACCACCGCGTCAACAAAACCCGCTGGTGCGTCCTCCGCTGGCCCCACCCCGCCATGGCCCAACAAGCCGGCATGAGCACGGAAGCCTTCGAAGACCTCTACTTCAAAGTCTGCCTCCTCGATTACAGAAAACTCGTCCCCGGCATGAAGGCCCTCAAACGCCTCATGGACAAAACCGAGAACGTCCACATCAAGGGCAAAGGCACCGACCTCGAATTCAGCATCAAAGGGCTCCAGGCCATCATGGCCGACGGTACCCACAACATCCCCGATGGCGAAGTGTTCACCTCGCCGG
This sequence comes from Verrucomicrobiota bacterium, assembly GCA_039028175.1. Classification (GTDB taxonomy): domain Bacteria; phylum Verrucomicrobiota; class Verrucomicrobiia; order Verrucomicrobiales; family DEV007; genus JBCDBW01. Next base: position 35,362 of record JBCCIR010000020.1, on the reverse strand, counting down.
TCAAAAACTCCATCAACGGCACCGTCCACTTCAACGCCCCCACCGTCTACCAGGGCATCGCCTTCGACGACATCCACCTCGAATTCAAGAACGGAAAAATCGTCAACGCCACCGCCAATAAAACCAAGGAGATCAACAAAATCTTCGACTCCGACCCCGGCGCCCGATACATCGGCGAGTTCGCTATCGCCTTCAATAACCAGATCAAACACCCCATGCGCGATATTCTCTTCGACGAAAAAATCGGCGGCTCCTTCCACATGGCCGCCGGCCAGGCTTACGAAGGCGTCGCCGATAACGGAAACCGCTCCCAGGTCCACTGGGACATGGTCTGCATCCAACGCCCCGACTACGGCGGCGGAGAAATCTACTTCGACAACAAACTCATCCGCAAAAACGGAAAATTCCTCCCCAAATCCCTCGCCTCCCTCAACCCCTGACCAAAGGTAGGTGCGAGCGACTACGCGGCCGCTTGACGGCCTCACCAAGTTAAAAACAATCTTGTAGAGCCTGCCAAAGGCAGGATAAAGCGAGGACTGCCTCCCTCAATCGCTAAAAGCTAATCGCCAGCATGAAACCCCTCCTCCTCGTCGCCGCCGGCGGCGTCATCGGCGCCCTCGCCCGCTTCGCCCTTGCCCAGGTCATGGCCAAATCCCTGACGGACTCCCTCTTCCCCTGGCCCATCCTCACCGTCAACCTCCTCGGCTGCCTCGCCTTCGGCATCCTCGCAGAAATCGGCATCGAACGCGGCCTCCTCACCGCCGGCACACAACTCTTCCTCTTCACCGGCATCCTCGGCTCCTTCACCACCTTCTCAACCTTCGGATACGAAACCCTCTACCTCCTCCGCTCCGACAAAATCCTCCTCGCCCTCTCATACGTCCTCGCCTCCGTCATCGGCGGCGTCCTCGCCCTCTACGCCGGCACCCGCCTCGTCGCCAAACTTTCCTGACGGCGTACCTGTGCAATTGCGTACCTGCGAAACTCACTCCACAAATATCGTCCGCACCCTCCCATACTGATCCACAAACGTCGACGTCCTCCCATTCACATCCTCCCCAGACGCCTGCGGCCGCTCCCGCCGCTCAATATCCCGCAACATATCCTGACGCACCTCCTCCGATGATATCTCGTTCACCCACGCCCGCGCCCCCTCATAATCCCGGTCCTCACGAATCACCGTCTGCAACATCGCCGTAATCGCCCCGTCCTTCATCTGCCCCGTCGGCAACGTGTTCACCCACTCCGAAGCCGCAATCGCATCCCGCCGCATCCAGTTTCCCATCACCCGCGATGCCAAACGCGACGCCTGACCCGCATCTCCCGTCGTCCACTCCGATAACCTTTCCGCCGCCGCGGCCGGATTCTCGCCCGACAGCTCCGTCAACGCTTGATTCATCGCGCTGTTGCGCGCATCCGCGTCCCGAATCTGCTCGATCAACTCAAACGGCTGATCATGATTCATCTCCACCCACTCGTCAAATACCCCCTCCGCCAACTTGTTCATCGGCCCGTATCCATTCTCATTGATCGCATCGATCAACCATGTCCCCGCTGTCTCCGGCTCCGACCGCGCCCACGCGTCCCCCAACCGCTCAAGATAATAGTCCCGCGCCGACCCCTCCGGTATCTTTTCTGCCCACACAATCCCCTCCAACGGATCATCCTCCACAAATTCTCGCGTCAGCCGATACGCCGTATTCCGAATCATGTTGTCATCAAATATTTCGCTTTCCTCCACCATCCACGCAATCGCCTCCCGCGGATCTTCCTCCGCCATCGCCTCGGCCAAACCGATCGCCAGCTCCCGTTGCGGCCCCCCAAACTCCATGCCCAATATCATCGCCTTCGCCTGCTCAATTCGACCGCTCTCAAACATCTTATCCCCAATCACCCGCCCCACCCGACGAATCGAATACGTGTCCGCCGTCATCATCCCGACCTCCATCGCCCGCGATAAATTCTTATCCGCCAGCACTCCCACCGCCGCCACTAGCGCCCCGTCCCTCAACTCCCCCCCGGGCAACCCGTCAATCAACTGCATCGCCATCGCTTCGTTCCCCGCCTCCATCATCCCACGTATCGCTCCCGTCACCCCGTCATACCGCTCCCGCACATTGTCCAATTCCGCTGCCCACGCAAATGCCGCCGCCCCGTCCTCCATCGCCCACTCCTGCATAACCACTCCTAGTAACTCATCCTGATCACTCTCCTCCGCATTCTCCCGCACCCAGGCAATCGCTCGCTGAGGATCCTCCCTCGCCAACCGCTTCACATACTCCTCCCGCACCTCGTAATTTCCCTGCGCCAACGAAATCCTCCCCCCCGCCATCACCGCACCCCACGCCTTCTCATCCATCTCCCCCACATCATTCTCCCCACCCGTCCCGTTACTACCCACCTCACCCAGTATTCCCACACGTCCCACCACCATCGGCCCGTCCTCGCCCGCCGCCGTCACCCCGTTCCCATCATCCTCGCTCGCCCGACCAAAATAAAACCCCAAAGCCATCCCAACCACCAACGCCGGCAACCCAATCGTCAGCGCAATCCTCATCCCCTCGATCCCTCCAATCCGTTCCCCAAATTCATCGGCTCCCTATTCAGACCACTCAAATCCCTCAATCGTTCACTTTTAGATCGCACCCCGAGACCACCGCTACTTCTTCGCCCCTAACCCCTCCACTATACTCACCACCACCGAATCCGCCAATGCATCCGATCCCTCCTTCGAGTAATGCACGTTCGCCGGTAATTGCATCCCCTCCTCCAATCCCTCCGACACCGTAAACAAATCATTCGTCACAACCCCGTTCTCCTCCATGATCCCCGCCGCAATCTCATTATACTTCGCCGAATCCCCCGCCACACGACCCGCCGCCCCCTCCGGAACCGGCGTCGTGTTCCGCCAAATCAATACCGCCCCCGTCTTCTTCAATCGCTCCACCAACTTCCGCAAGTTCGCCTCATACTCCGCCGGCGGCACCTGCTGATGACTCCCCTCCGATCCGGGCTCTGCCAGGTTCTCCCCATTCGGCCCCATATACTTCAAATCATGCAGCCCCCAATTAAAGTGAATCACATCCCATTCCCCATCCCCAATCCACTCGTCAATCGACTCCACTCCCTTCGTCGTCGGCCCGCAATTCGTCGGCGGCCGATGCACGTTCGCTTTCCCCGCTAACTTCTCCCGCACCGGAATCGTATACCCGATCGAAATCGAATCCCCAATCAGCAACACCCGCGGCAATCCCTCCACATCCTCCACCGGCGCCATCGCCGGATTCACCTTCCGCTCCTTCTTCGCCTTCGCCGGCGCGTCCCCTTTCTTCCCCTCCTCCGCGAAAACCGCACTCCCCGCTCCCAACACGACCAACGCCATGCCCAACCGAATCACTTGTTTCCCATTCATGTCTCTATGATAATCTGTTTACCTGCTCCCTTATCAACGCCCGATCCTATGAAAATCTCTCACTTTTGGCTCCTCGTCGGCGCTGTCCTCGCCCTCGCCACCCCTCTCCACGCCAAATCCGATCGCTACCGAGTCACCTGGGAACAAAACCCCGATACCTCAGCCATCATCGGCTGGAACCAAGTCAACGGTAAAAACCCCGCCGTCTACTACGGCCCCGTCGATCACGGCCAGGACATCAAAAAATACCCCCACCAAATCAAACCCAACCGCCGGGAAAAATACCTCGGCATGGACAACCGCTTCGCCACCCTCACCGACCTCAAACCCAACACCCCCTGCTTCTTCGTCATCGCCGACGACAACTCCAAAAGCCCGCGCCTCTGGTTCCTCACCGCCCCCGACAAACCCCAACCCTTCTCCTTCATCGGCGGCGGCGATACCAAAAGCGATCCCGCCGGGCGCGCCCGCGGCCGCAAAGGAAACATCTTGGTCTCCAAACTCCGCCCCCTCTTCGTTTGTTACGCCGGCGACTTCACCTCACACGGCCTCAAAGAAAACGAGTGGAAAAACTGGCTCGCCGATTGGTCGGAAGACACCACCAGCCCCGACGGCCGCGTCTACCCCATCGTCCCCGTGCGCGGCAACCACGAACCACATCCCGATATCCTCTACCGCCTCTTCGGCCTCAGCGATCCCAAAAACTATTTCGCCATGAACATCGGCGGAAACCTCCTCCGCCTCTACGCCCTCAACTCGGAAATCAATGTCGACCCCGATACCAAGGCAAAACGCGGCGATAACCAATCACCCGCCGCCAAAGCCCAAACCCAATGGCTCATCGACGACCTTAAAGCCAACAAAAACAAAAAGTTCAAAATCGCCGCCTACCACAAACCCCTCCGCCCCCACACCAAAAGCAAATCCGAAAACGATTACCTCTACGCCGCCTGGGCCAAACCCTTCCACGACCACGGCCTCACCGCCGCCATCGAAGGCGATTCCCACATGCACAAAATCACCTACCCCGTTCGCCCCTCCACCGATTCCGACGCCCACCAAGGCTTCGTCCGCGACGACGAAACCGGCACGGTCTTCCTCGGCGAAGGCTCCTGGGGCGCCGCCACCCGCCCCAATAACGACGACAAACCCTGGACCCTCGACAGCGCCGAAATCTCCCAACTCAAATGGGCCCACGTCCACCCAAACCGCATCGAACTCCGCACCGTCCTCACCGAAAACGCCGACAAAGTCGATCCCGTCTCCGATGACGCCCCCTTCACCTCCCCAAAAAATCTCAATCTCCACGAAGCCCCCCGATACGGAAAAGTCATCCGCCTCCCCTTCGCCCTGAATAACTGGAACGAAGAAAAACTCACCTTCCAGGGCAGCACCGACCTCCCTTCCCCCAACGAAGTCCTTCCCTACAAAACCGTCGGAGACGAAACCCTCCGCATGCACCTCTTCTACCCCAAAAACAAAACCTCCCCACACCCCCTTCCCGTCGCCGTCATGTTCTTCGGCGGCGGCTGGGTCAACGGCACCCCCGCCCACTTCTACGCCCAGGCCCGCCAACTCGCCGACAAAGGGATCATCGCCGCCTGCCCCGAATACCGCATCAACAGCATCCACGGCGCCACCCCATACGACTGCGTGCGCGACGCCAAATCCGCCATCCGCTGGCTCCGCCAATACGCAAAAACTTTCAGCATCGACCCGAACAAAGTCGTCGCCGTCGGCGGTTCCGCCGGCGGTCACCTCGCCGCCTCCACCGCCCTCATCAATGCCTTCAACGAACCACACGAAGACTCTACTATCTCCTCCCAACCCAACGCCCTCGTCCTCTTCAACCCCGTCCTCGATACCACCGACAAAGGATACGGCGTCGAAAAGGTCGCGCCCAAAGGCGTCGGTGAACCCACCATCCTCTCACCCGCCCACCACGTCCGCGAAAACCTGCCCCCCACGCTCATCTTCCACGGCACCGCCGACGCCATCGTTCCCTTCGAAAATGCCGAACGCTTCACCCGCCTCATGCGCGAAGCCGGAAACCACTGCTCCCTCATCCCATATGAAAACCAGGACCACGGCTTCTTCAACCGCGTCAACGGCTCCCCCCAATACTACATCGATACCGTCAACCGCATGAACAACTTCCTCCACGACCTCGGCTACCTCCCCAAAGAATCGTAACCCCATTCTAAATTGTATTCATCCCCCGCCTCCTGCATGGTAGCCCCCCAAGTAAATGAAACTTCTCGTCACAGGAGGCGCCGGCTTCGCCGGATTCACCATCATCAAATCCCTCCGCGCCGCCTCCGACGCCGCCGGCCTCGAAATCATCGCCCTCGATAACCTCAGCCGCAAAGGCAGCGAACTCAACGTCCCCCAACTCGAAACCCTCGACGTCACCTTCACCAAAGGCGACGTCCGGAACCCCGCCGACTTCGATGCCCTCCCCCCCGTCGACTGGGTCATCGACGCCGCCGCCAACCCCAGCGTCCTCGCCGGCGTCGACGGCCAATCCTCCTCCCGCGACGTCCTCGAAAATAACCTCGTCGGCACGATCAATATGCTCGAATACTGCCGCCGCACAAAAGCCGGCTTCATCCTCCTCTCCACCTCGCGCGTCTATTCCATCCCCCCCCTCGCCAACCTCACGGTCTCCCCCGTCGACCACGCCTTCACCCCCGACCTCTCGAACAATCCCCCCATCGGCCTCACTGAGAAAGGCATCAACGAAGCCTTCTCCACCGCCCCGCCCCTCTCCCTCTACGGCGCCAGCAAAGCCGCCTCCGAAACGCTCGCCCTCGAATACGGACACGCCTTCGACTTCGAAGTCTGGATCAACCGCTGCGGCGTCCTCGCCGGCCCCGGACAATTCGCCCGACCCGACCAAGGCATCTTCGCCTTCTGGATCCACTCCTTCCGGGAACAAGCCCCCCTCAAATACATCGGCTTCGACGGCCAAGGCCACCAGGTCCGCGACTGCCTCCACCCGCGCGACCTCGGCCCCCTCCTCCAACAACAAATGACCACCCCCGGCTCCCCCGAAATCGATCGCATCCAGAATCTCGCCGGCGGCATCGACAACGCCATGTCCCTCGCCCAACTCTCCGCCTGGTGCGCCGACCGCTTCCAACCCCTCGACATCCCCTCCGACCCAAACCCCAGACCCTTCGACCTCCCCTGGGTCGTCCTCGACTCCACCCGCGCCGCCAAACAATGGAACTGGCAACCCCAAACCCCCATCACCGCCACCCTCGAAGAAATCGCCGCCCACGCAAACACCAACCCCGGCTGGCTCATATCAACCCGGTGATGAACGCCTCCCCACCCCCTTGGACATTCGAATGATATACGTGTAATGTCCAAGCCTCCTGCGTCCAACGTTTTCCCGCTTTCCGCACACCGTTTCCTAACATGAACCAACGCCACACTACCTGGTTCCTGATCGCCGTTTTTGCGTCGTTCACATACCTCGGATTCAAAGGACTCGACAACGCATGGTTCTGGGACGACGAAGCCTTCGCCTCCATCATCGCTAAGAACTGGAATGCCACCGGAGAGTGCACCGTCTGGGACGGCCGAAACCTCGTAAAGTATCCCAATACCCTTCATCTTCCCGATAATCTCCGGCACACGGTCGGAACCCTTCCCATCTACCTGATCACCGTATCTCAAAAACTCATGGGCCCCACCACGCTGGCCGGAAGAGTCCCTTCGGTGCTGGCCAGTATCGCCGCTTTCTGGCTGCTCAACTTCTGCCTCTGCCGCCAATTCGGACGGGGCAGCCCCACCCACCTCTACATGATCGCCCTGTTCGCCTTCAGCACATCGCAACTCCTGTTCTTCCGCACCGGCCGATACTACGCCCTCGCAACAGCTTTGTGCATGGCCTCGTTCGCCCTATACTTGGTCTATGTCGATCGACGGTCGCCCGCCGCCATTCTCGGGCTCGCACTCGTCATGATCCTCTCCTACTTCACCAATCCCCTCCTTTGGGTCGCCTTCTCTGCCGCACTGGCTGTTCACTTCCTGATCTTCCACGTTCGCTCCCTGACCAAACGCGACATCATATGGATCGCGGTCGCCGCGGCCCTAGTCCTCGCAGTTTGCGTGCCCTCCATTGTCTCAAATCGAATCGGAGCAATTCCGCTCGAAGACAGTAACGTTCCCTTCCATATCGAGAAAATAACGCTGCTTTGGTACTATGTCAGGGACCTCAATCTTCTCGGAATCTTCGCTTGGCCCATCGCTCTCCTCCTAATCATCGTTTTCGCATGGCGCATTTTCAAAACCAAGACTTCCTCTTTCGCAAACGTGAGACCTTGGCTCGACTGGGCCATCATCGGATTCGCCTTCCTCGTCGTTCTCGTCCTTCTCACTTGGCAACGTTCCGAACTGACCTCCTACGCCGATATGCGCTACGGCGTTCCCGCCCTCCCTTTCCTGACCATATTCAGCGCGGCAGCCTGCGCCCTTCTCCAAAAACGCCACTGGGCCTTGGGAGTGTCTTTGGCCGCGATTCTAACCCTCACTAATCTGCTCGGCGCGGTACCGAGCAAGTACTGGACCGCCAAATGGCTGCTGCCGGCCTACCTCAAAGAAATTCACAACCCCTACCCCACCGCAATCCAAGAGGTCTCTAACTACCTCATGGATAAGGTCGAACAGGACGATATTGTCTACGCCGTTCCTTTCTACGAAAGCTACCCGTTGATGTTCTACCTTGGCGACCAGGTCAGAATAACCGGCCTCCTCAATGAACAAAGCCCCGTCAAAGGCAAAATCCCAGGAGACCCCGACTACCTCTACGCCGAAAGAACCACCCCCGATTGGATCATTCTTTACGGCCTTCATGAAGATCCCGCCAAATTGGCCGGATTCTTCGGACGCTCACGAACCCCCGGCGACACCAATCCCTCCGCATACTACAAACTGGAAACCACCATCGATGTTCACTGGCGAAACGCCCAAAAGCCGGAACCAGCTGCCCATAGTTTTTCTCCAATTACAGATTTCGACGCCACCAAGGAAGGCGTTACTATACTAAAACGAGTGCCCGCGCCCTCTTCGTGAGCCCAGGGTATCCCGCGACAAAGCATGGAGCCGCTATCCTCAGACTTCCAATTCCCCACATCCAGCGACGCTAGAATCCCCTTCAACCGCGCCGCCCCGGAGGGCAACGGTCTCTTCTACATCGTCGATGCCTTGCGCAATATGCATATCTCCGGAGACGGCCCCTTCACGAAACGCTGCCAACAACTACTCGAGGAAGAACTCCAATCCCAAAAAGTTCTGCTCACCACCTCGTGTACCCACGCCCTCGAAATCTCCGCCCAACTCCTCGACCTGTCCCCCCATAGCGAGGTGATCGTCCCTTCCTTTACCTTTGTCTCCACCGCCAGCGCCTTCGCCCGGGCGGGAGCTCGCCTCGTCTTCTGCGATATCCGGTCCGATACCATGAACCTGGACGAAACCCTGCTCCCCGGACTCGTGACCGAAAACACAAAAGCAATCGTCCCCGTTCACTACGCGGGCGTCGGCTGCGAAATGGATTCCATCACCCAACTGGCCGAGAAAGAAAGCCTAACGATCATCGAGGACAATGCCCACGGCCTCTTCGGAAAATATAAGGGAAAACCACTCGGCTCTTTTGGCGCCCTCGCCACCTTGAGCTTCCACGAAACAAAAAATTTCTCCTGCGGCGAAGGAGGCGCCCTCGTCATCAATGATCCCGACCACATTGCTACCGCCGAAATTATTCGTGAAAAAGGCACCGACCGAAGCCGATTCATGCGCGGCGAAGTTCAGAAATACACCTGGGTCAATCTCGGTTCGAGCTATCTGCCCTCGGACCTCCTCGCTGCATTCCTCTTTGGCCAACTCGAACAAGCCCAAAGCATTCAAGCAAGAAGGCGCGCCGTCTGGGAACGGTATTTTGAAGCCCTCGGCCCATGGAGCAGGGAGCACGGAGTCCAGCTACCCACCGTCCCCGAACACGTCGAACAAGCCTACCACATGTTCTATCTCGTCATGCCGAACGCCGAATCTCGATCGCGGTTCATCGACCACATGTCCCAAAGAAATATCTACTGCGTCTTCCACTACCAGCCACTCCACCAGTCAGAAATGGGCAGCCGACTCGCCCAGGGCGATTGCCACTGCCCCGTGACCGAAAAAATGGCCACCCACTTGGTGCGCCTTCCGTTCTTTACGACACTGGAAAAAGAAAGCCAAAATCGCACCATCGACGCCGTCCTCGAATTTTCCCCCTGAACAAGCAAACGCCTCACCAACCTCTCCCCCTTTCCATTCTTTCCGCATGACTGAAATTTCCATCGTTGTCCCGGTCTACAAAGCCGAGGAAACCCTCGACGAACTGATTCGGCGCCTCACCAACTCCCTTTCAGAGCTTACCCAGGATTTCGAGATCGTGCTCGTTGAAGACCATGGCCGTGATCGCAGTTGGGAAATGATCGCGAAACATGCAAAAGACGATCCGCGCATCAAAGGCATCAAGTTCTGCCGCAATTTCGGCCAACACTACGCCCTGACCGCCGGCTTGAACTTTGCCGCTGGAGCATGGGTCGTCACCATGGACTGCGACCTTCAGGACCAGCCCGAGGAAATTCCAAAACTCTACGCCAAAGCCCAGGAAGGCTACGATGTCGTCCTCGCACGCCGCATCGAACAGGACGGCTCCGTCGGCAACAAACTCTCTTCTCGCCTGTTCTACAAGGTATTCGACTACCTGGCCGACACCCAAACCGATCATGCCGTCGGTAATTTCCGCATTCTCTCGAGAAAAGTAGTCAAATCGTTTCGCGATATGCCCGAACACCACCGCTTCTTCGGTGGAATGATTCAATGGATGGGATTCCGCACCACATCCATAGACGTTACCCACTCGGAACGCATTGCCGGAAAAAGCTCCTACAATTTCTTCCGCCGCCTAAGCCTCGCCGTCGACGCCATGGTGTCATTCTCGAATAAGCCACTCGAGCTTTCGATCAAGCTCGGCGCCGCCACATTCTGCCTCTCGATCGTCTACGCCGGATATCTCTTCTATAAGAAAATGGTCCACAGCGTTCCCGTGGACGGTTACACCAGCATCATGCTCTCCCTGCTCTTCCTCGGCAGCGTCATTATCATAAACTTGGGCATCATCGGCGCCTATATCGGCCGCATCTACGACCAGTCAAAGGGGCGCCCCACCTATATTATCGAGGAAACGACGTTCCCGGATTGATCGCCTCTCCACAAACCACCCCGACTCTCCATCAGATCACGCGCCCATCCTACTCCTCTCTCTCAGAATGAACTATCAGCCGCTCGAGTGGGACTCCGAATTCTTTGACCTAAAAGTCGCACGTATCGAAGACCCGGACCTGGAAACCAACGAACTGTCCAAACTGCTCTCGAAACTCCGCACCGAACAGTTCCAACTGGTCTACTGGCCCGCCACTCGGGAATGCGAAACTTCGATTGCCGAACAATTCTCGGGAACCCTTGTCGATCTCAAAACCACGCTGTGCGTCAATCTGCAGTCTCTCGATGCCACATCGGCAACACCCGCCGACAAGATCATCCCCTACCAGGCCCACATGGATATCACCCAATTGAGGAAGCTATCCATCCAAGCCGGCGAATACTCGAGATTCGCAGTGGATTCACACTTTCCTCGAGAAAAATTTATCGCTCTCTATGAACACTGGATCGACCAGTGCGTCGATAAAATAGCCGCATCCGAAGTCCTCGTCCTCCCGGAAGATGACAAAATTGCCGGAATGGTGACCGTTGGAGAGAAGAACGGCCGGGGCGACATCGGACTGATCGCCGTCGATGCCCAATACCGGGAAAGAGGTTTCGGCGAGGCTCTCGTCCGGGCCGCGCAAAACTGGTCCACGGAACAGGGGCAGAAAATAGGACAAGTCGTTACCCAAGGCGAAAACACCCCCGCAATGAATCTATACAAGCGCAACGGATATGCCGTGGAATCTCTGACCTACTACTACCATTTCTGGCTGTAGCCACCGCAGCGCGCACCCTCTCCCCCATCAAGCACACCTTCTCAAGCCCCAGGTGCCGGGGATGCCGAGCCCAGCAATACAACTTGATACACTTGAAATGGAATATTCTCCGAGAATACCGGCACCCTCCTGAATCCCACCCGCGCGCCATAGTGCTCCATCGCAAACCGGGAGTATACCTCCGCATCGTATTGCGTGCAGATCACCGCCAAGTCCCGGCGCCGGTAGACATCCTTCATCAACTCGGTAATCCCAAGTCGCTCACAAGCCGCCACATGAAGCGGACTCGGTATCGGCCAACCATGAAGAATCATATTCAAGCGCTGCCCTTTCGGCGTGAATAACCTCACCGGTTGATATTGATACGGAAATTCCAGCCAAACAAAAAAAGTCGCCGGTCGCCCATCCTGAGTCTCGACCTGCAACAACCTGCTCTCAGCTTCACGATACCAAGCCTGTTGCCCTTTGTTCGATTCGCTGAATCCGTAAGAGAAAATCGCCGCAAAAATCAGCACGCCTATCGAAGCAACAGCCGCGGACCAGCGCAGCACGGCCGCATGCTTGCCCTTGCCGGCAACCTTGCCCACTTCCCGCCTCGCCTGCATTCCAAGACTCAACGGAACCAAGCATAAGCCAAATACAAGGCTCATGAACAATCGGGCCGGCAATCGCCAATAAAAAAGAAAGCAAGCTGTGAAAACAACAATAAAGGCAATGGAAAGTCCCTGCGCGACACCGATCCACTTCGACCCCCGCTGAATAGAACTCCAGATCGCGAACAACGCGATCAGCAACGAAAAACCCGCGTATCCGCTGATCGGATAGAGCACGATTCCAAAAAACTCGATCACATCCTTGAGCGTCTTTCGCAACGGCCCAAAGGCATCTGCCACCGATTGAAGCTTCTCCTTGGAGTAAACATCCTGGTCCACAAACAGCCACCGGTCATAAAGAATCACGTCGTTCAACGTCCAATTGATCCCGCCGAGCAACTCTTCGTATCCCGTCGCACGGGGATAATCCCTGAGTAAAGACTCAATGGCGGTGGTCTTCGCGATCTGACCCCGAAGATTTGTGTATTCCCGATAGTCCTTCCAATCAACATCCGATCGATAGCAGATCGCATCCACTACAAGCAATGGAATGATCAGGGCAATCAGCCCTATTCGCACCACCAACTCGCGCCGTCGCTCTCTTCTCGTCAGAAATAACGTCGCCGAGGGAATCATAAATAGAATCACCGAAAGGAAAAAAATCTGATGCCTCACCATCGCCGAAATCGCGATCAGCAGAATCCCGATGATCGTCGCAAACACGCGATGGCGTTTTGAAACTGGCCAGATTCCAAGGTACCAGATCCACCCCGCCGCCGCCGCCATAAACGCTGTGGTCGTGAACTGAAACCGAAGCAAATAATACGAAGAGAACAAGAGGACTGCCGAAAAATACAACCACCGCAAGGCCCCCCGCGGCATTCCCACAAACCCGGCGAACAGCAACACAACAAGAGAAATAAACTGGACGGAATACAAAAATAAAACGTACCAATTCACCCCGGGTACAACTTCATAACAGAACTTCAGTAGCCAGCCGATTATCACATTGATGAACACGAGGTGTTCATCCGGTTCCCCCGTCATTTCACCCGATGCGATTCGCATCATCACCACATCGTCGTTTTCGTCGAACTGAGGCGTGCCCAAACCAAGCGTCAACGCAAACAAAATGGCCGTAATCCCTGCACTCAATCCAAAGAAGATAAGAAGATCACGAGGCGCTTTCACGGCCAACATTCAAGTGCCTCAGACACGGATGTCAATTGGATCCTGTTTTCTTCCACGCTTAGGCAACTTGAGCATCGGCCGACTACCCAAACCCCACAGCAATCACAACGGGAATAACACCGTCAAATCTCGTAAGGCACCCCACCACCAAGGTTCCGACCGGCAGTATGGCACCAACCACAGATATTCGATATGGCGACGAATCCTCACGGCACGTGCTCATTACACAATGCCCTGGGCACGGCTCGCGGAGCGCTACTTTGTGCACTCCATGATTAAATGGGTGTATGGAATTCGAAGTCGGTCATGCCTAATCGTCGTGCTGACATTCCCGAAGCATCCATTTGCGATCAATTTATACGCTTCGGGCCTGCGGACATTCTGTCCTCGATCCCTCGATATCAACCACCGAGCTACCCTCGACTGCCCCTCAACATAGACGGGGTCGACTGTGACAAGCTTCCCTCCCCGTCTCAGAGACCGGTATGCCAATTCAAAGAGGCACTCGGCCTCATCATCGCCAAGATGATGCAACACTCCATTCGCCACCGAAATATCAAACTGCCCCTCGGGCACTGAAGGGGAATCGCCAACAGCCGCGTGAATGATCGTTGCCGCATCCCCTAAACGTTGCCGCGCTTCCTCCACATACTCCAGGCTGACGTCAAAACCCGTATACTTCGCTCCTTCCGGAAGTTTCTCAAACAAGCTGGCCGTCCCGCATCCGATATCGAACACTCGATCTCCAGGTTCCACCTTCATAATCCTATCAACGAGTTCCTTCCGGGCACGATCTCCTCCCAGTAGCCTCCCCCACGCAACATATAACCACGGCACGGACAACAACGACCGAATACCTTTAGTGACTTGAGCCATACCTCTTCTCTATCCGATAAACTTCGCCAAACCTACGATGACAAAACCTTAAGTCGACCATAATCGAGGCCGATACCGCCGATCCTCCAACCACGCCACCTCACCCCTATACTTCCGCCCGATTATCACTTCCCGCGGCATTTCTGCGTCTCGACGAAACCAGGTAGAGGGGAAGCCCCGCCAGTCCCAAAATAGTCAGAAGCACTCGGAAAGAAAGGTATATCGCCGGCCCTCCGCCGAGCGGGGACCCGCTCGGCCCGACACAAAAGCTAAGCATTCCACCAAAGGCCGCCTCACCAACACCCAAACCATTGGCTGGAAGCGGCAAAATCGTCACAGCGTTCGCAGGAGGTCCCGCAAAACACACCTGCCGGAATGTCGGCGCCACTTCAAGTGATATTCCCTTAGCCACCAAATAGATGGAAAGCACCCACAAAAGATGAATACACAACGACAAACCAAAGGCGATCACAAGCGTCGCCATTCGATTCCGATAGCCATAAAGTACGTCGATCAAGGAGCATATCCATCGTCCCATGGGAAAGTGTTCACGAATCTTTCGGTTTGTATCCCTGCCCGGAATGACCAACGGGGCCAGCATCGCCACTAGAAGTGGCAATGCGATCGCACCCGCAGCCATGACAAGCCGTCCGTCAAGCCAAACCGAAATCGCCAAGCAAACTCCCCCGAGCAAACACCAAGACAAAAATGCCCAGAGTCGACCTTTGGTGACCGAGAGGGCAAGCAGAACGACCGAAAGGCCCAACGCAGAGAAAATACTGTAAAGTACCATTGAAAAAGCCCGCAACGCGTCTGACTGCACTGTCTCCCCCCACCCCAACTGAAGCGAAACGATCGCAATCACGATCAGCCCGACAAGCCCGACCACCCGATCAAGCAGGGTGGCCCCGACGACAGCCGACCTGCGCTTACATTCTGCCATCAAATAACCAGCCCTGATGGCATCAAGGCTGAGAAAACCCAATCCACCAAGTAATGTCGTGTTGAAAAACACCCCGATAAAACCAATTCGCACCACTTTCCCCATACCTATCTCAACCCCGGCTCCACGCAATAAAACCCAAAGCCGCACCTGCATGACAAAAAGGAATCCGAATATCGCCAATGCCGCTGCCGTAATCCATGACCACCCACCACTTCTGATCGACATCTGAGCAAGCTGAAGTTTTCCGGACGAAAACAGATAGGTCAGCGCTGCTGCGACGATCGCCAATTTGACGATCAGAAGAATGAATTGCTTGCCCAAATTCCTGTAAAAATCAATGCGTTGCCATCCACCACACAACCATCAGTGCAATACCCATGCAGCGAAGTCAAAATTGCCAGTGTCGGCAAAAAATATCAAGCTCACCAAACTCTTAACATGAATTCATCCTGGTAGACCACTCTGATCTTCAAAGCTGTAAAGAGTTGCCTATCCCTCGGCAAAGGCAGGGAAGAATTCACTCAGACTGAAAACACAACAACTAGGAATGCCCTGAACCCTGCCGCAGACAACACAATGCCACGTAGGCTCACGCAGAAACAACTCTCGTACGATATCCAAGAACAAAGTTTGTTTGCGACAAACTATCATCAAACGATATGGGATCGGTCGACCCGCTCGTCAACAGCTCAACAATCGCCGATGGAAAATTGAGGCCGTTCATCGTTGTCAAATAGCTATAACCGTTGAGCCGGCAATTAGCCTCCATCAGGTAGTATTCACCATCATCAGCGTGTTGCTTATACTCGAAGTTGATCGGCCCCCTCCAACCTCCAATCGTCTCAACGATCTTCTTTGAAGTCTCAAGAAGTTGTGGCAAGTCGACCAGCTTCCCCGCATTTCCTCCTCCCCCCCAGGTCATCATCGTTAACGAAGATCGACTCGCAACTTCACCATACACTTTGCCATCCGCCCCATACAACAATAGCGCAACATGAATACTTCCCACGCCTCCAGGAATATACTCCTGCAAAATAATGTCGTTCCCATATGCCCGCTCCACCAATTCCACCGAGCGCTCCAACTCGGCGTCGTCTTCAACGATCATAGTCCCCTTTGCACCCGCCTCTCTCCGCGGCTTCACAACGACAGGGCAGACGGCCTCGGCAGTGCTCCGGTAAACTCGGGGAACCCTAAATCCCTCCTCCGCAAGCACTTGGTTTACTAACAGTTTGTCAGATAGAACCCGGTAGGCATCATACTCCGGCTTGAACATCTTAACGGGAGGGTCCCAGCCACGCTTGAGAAGCTCCATCACGCCGGACATATCGTAGTCTGAAGTCGGAATCAATAAATCGATCTGCTCTTCAGAAATGATCCGATCAAGGGCTTGCCTGTACGCACTTAAATCGTTTGCCCGCGGAATGACAAAAGACCCGATCCCCTCTTCATAAAGCCCCCCCGCGTTCTCTGAGACATCCGTGACATATATGTCCAAATCGGACCGCTCTCTGAGAGTGTAAATGTAATTGGTCGCTGAGGCAGTTGCCGATAACACAAGGACTTTGATCATCGACCCATCTCCTTGTAGCTCGAATAATTCGCACTCCCAATCAGCTTGATCCCCGCGGGAACCACATTCACTCCACTGGACTTTCGATCCACCAAATTAAGACCGCATTCCGCAAATACAGGAAAAACGGCCCTCGGAAAGGGCCTCAAAGAAGTGAGCAGCTTTCCTTCCGCAGCACCCAACCAGTTCATCGAAAAATACCCCCTCTGGTCAATCGCATCCAACATCGCAACTGAAAGCTCTACAAGCTCGTCATCTCGAACGGTCTCTGCGGCCAAAAGAAAATCTTCCCGGTAAAAAGCTTCTTGATGAACCTTCAAAACCGATAGGTCCACCGAATCCCGTTCTTCGCGATACCCGGTTACCAAATAACAAGTCGAAGTCTCTACCTTGCGCTGAAACAAACTTCCACAGCCATAGGGATCGTCTAAGTACAACATCGCTTCTGCCGGACGGCCCGAAATTGCCATGTCGGGTCGATGCCGGAGATCTCCCTTCAACACCCACTCCACATCAGGCGGGGGCTCCCTCGTTACCCCGAGGACATATTCGTCAAATTCACCCGACAAATAGCCAAGGACGTCATAGAGCCCGAATGAGCCGATACCATTGTCCGGTTGCCCCCCGGTAGCGGCCAACCACTCGCCACACAATGGAATGACCTTGATTTGGCGGTCGCTCATTCCCTCAATCTCCTGGCCCACACTGCCCCAAACAATCTCAACGTTCTCCAAGTCCCAGCCGTCGCATACCGCTTGTTCCGTCACGAAAGTAAAACGCTTTTCAGGCCAGGATTCCGCAAATGAAACAGCCGCCTGACGCTCAGCTCCCAATAAACCCACTCTGCTCATCTGTATTGGCGCTCTTTGCTCTCCACGCCATCCCGAAATCTGTTCCCCAATGGGCTTCCGTCCTCTTCTTCAGGCGAAAGATTCAAGAAGCTCTCAACAATATATCTCGGTCGTTGGCGGCTCTCCTCATAGGTCCGCCACAAGTACTCACCAAGCACACCAAGCATTGTCATCTGGATTCCCGATACCAGGAGAAACACAACCATCAAACTCGACCACCCTTGGACGGGGCTACCCAGGATCGAATGCACGATGATAAAGAACGAATAGAGAAACCCGAGAATTGTCGTTATGAATCCGACATACGTCATATAGCGGATGGGCACGGCAGTTGTTGCGACAAAAGTATTAATTGCATGATTGATCTTCCTGCTGAGGGTCCACTTCGATCTGCCGAACTTCCGTGGCGCCTTGGTGTAGTAAATCGAGTCTTGAGAGAACCCCATCCACCGAACCAATGATGGAACACTGCTATGTCGCTCCGGGTCAGCATTCACCGTATCAATTACCACACGATCAACGAGCCACAAATCAGCTCCCGATTTCGGAGTGGAATCCAATTCTGTAAAAGCCCTGACAAGAAGATAATATAAACGGGCAAACGCCAATGTTAACAGCGATTCCCCCTCACGCTTTTCGCGAACCGCCCAAACCGTTTTGATCCCGGATTCCCAACGTTCAAGCAACCGAGGAATGACATCGGGGGGATCTTGTAAGTCCGCCGCCATCACAATGGCACAATCACCCTTGGAATGCCGTAGACCGCACAAAATGCCAATGTGGGAACCAAAATTACGGGAGAATCGCGGCGAGCGAACCCGCTCATCCTTGCACGCAAGGGCGCCCAATACTTCCTGCGTTTCGTCCGTAGAATGATCATCTACCACAATCCATTCCCACGCAACATCCGCGTCGTCCAGAACCGCAACCAACCTCTCATACAAGATGGGAATGTTCTCCGCCTCGTTAAACGCGGGAGTTACTATGCTAACGAGTGATTGTCGATCGGACATCTGGAGTTTTTCAATGAATAAGCTCCCACCCTACTTTGATTCACAATAACTCTCAACCCTGAGAACAGACGGACCCGGAAGCACCGGATATACATAAAACATGGAGGCGCCCTAGGCCAACCCCCAATTGCCGACACTATTCGTTCCCAGCGCCATTACAAATTCACCCCTCCGCCTCCCAAATGAAGAAACACGATCAGACACCCGGGACTCAATATCATTCCCACTGGTTCGCCCGAGCCGCGCATCTGCGTCGAAAACCAACCCGTCACGAGCACGCAAATCAATAAACCAACCCGCGCCCGAGCACGCTCACGTCCCCGACTTATCGGACTCCATACGTTGATGAAGCCCACACTCTAGTTTCCTCGGAAAACTATTCCATCTCCCCTCCCGTTCGTGCTGCCCAGACCCCACCCTTTGCGTACAATGAAGGCACCCAATACTCGGAAATCCGTCATCAATTAAAGGATGGTAAGGAATCCCTTCCTGCCGAATTTCCGCCCAACAACGGTCACGCGTCCAATCCACGAGCGGATAGATTTTGAAGTTTCCATCATCCAAAGCCTCCACAAAATCGAGCTTCTCACGGCTGGGCGATTGATCCCGCCTCAGCGCATGAATCCACATTTTCTTGCGCGGCAATACTTCCATCAATGGCTCGACTTTGTGAACAAAGCAGCATGCGTCAGGATCGCGCTTATAAGCTTCAACTCCAATCAATTCCTCAACCTCCGCCGGTGTCTTGCGAGTTCCGATGCGAGTAATTTTCAGCTTCCACTCCCGCTCAATGCGGTCCACAAACTTTAGCGTTTCTGGAAAATGATAGGTTGTATCGATAAAATACAAATCGATGGCCGATAAATACTCTCTTAAGTACCAAAGTAAGAGAGTGCCCGAATAACCAAAGGCGCTCGTCATGGCAACATCATTGCCCCACCGCTCGGATATATAAGACAGTCGCTCGCGAAGAGATAGCCGAGCAAACTTATCGTTCAATTCCGGCAATTCTTCACGAACGATAATCGGCTCAGCCATCTGCGGTTCTCAATACCTATCAGGTCCGCTCAATCACCCGATCAGGAGCGAGACGTTTCTCCGCTTCCCTCTCATACTTTTGCATGCGATCAGCCATCATGACTCGCCGCTCATTGCGCTTCTCATCTTCCGCATTCTTGTCGGCGCTCAAAATATACCCCACCGGATTATACTTCGTCTCCGCAAGGCCGCTGCGCACCTCCGCTAAACGCCCTCCCGCGATCGAGCGACTGGCTTCAAGCATTTCACGGAACTCGCTCGCAACTTGCCGCCCATTCAATATCTCGCCCTCGTGCAAATGGCCTACGATGGGGCGGGTCATTATCGTGTGGTGCCGAATCATGGACGTCATGATTCTCATCGGCATATTCTCCCGCGATCCAAGCTCTTCCAAAACCATGGGAGCAACCACATTGTTGGAAAAAACATAGTCTCCTCGACGAAGATAACGAGTTCTCTCTATAAACTGCTGATAATTGCTCTCAACTTCAGCTCCGTCGTTCCGAGACATCACCACCGGTATCAAGATGTCGTTGTAAAGCAAATCCCGATGGATATCACCCATGTAATCGTTGGTCGATTTGATAATACAACGATACTCTTCATCGACGTCGATGTGGGTAGGGCAAATATCGCAGGCTAAACACCTCATGATCCGCTTGTCACTGAGCGCGTATATGCAAGCCCTCATACTTTCGCCACAGTCTTCAGAAACGCTCGAAACCCATTCATAAGCTCGGTCTTCGTGATCCTGTAATATCAAAAACGCGACACGCAAGCGGTCGGATACCCGCTCCTCGTGCGACAGCAAGCTCAAGACACTCCCAATGCGACGGCCCGCTCCCATAGAGGTGTTGAGCCCATAGGTGTCCCGGTGCATCGTGCCAACGTCCCCGGCATGCCCGGTGCCCCCATACTGGGCCGTTGTTTCACTGTCGTTTCCAAGACCCAGTAATCCGGCGTTGATCATATCCCACATCTGGTAAATCAAACACGTCTCCTGCCCTCCGTTCCGCTTGGCACCCACGGCAAGTCCGGCATAAGGCTTTCCTTGAAAATGCGATCTGATCTCTTCGTCTTGGCAAATCAAATTTTGAAACGTCTGCGCAAGACTGCCGCGATCCCCAAAATACACCGGACCCGATAGAAGTAACCCATCCGCTCTAAGCAACTTGGCACGCAATAAATCCGCATTCTTGACCTTCCCCGATGGCAGAAAAAACTCAGACAAAGATAAATGATCTATCTCAACACCGCAGTTCCTCGCCGCCCACAAAGCAGCCGCCAACGCAATCTCCGAATTGGACAAACCTCTGTCCCCCTTCGATTTCTTGAGCGCATCATAAATTTCCAGAAAATCTTTGCCGTCTTTCCTCCCCGCGTTGACAAAGTTCTCGAGATGCAACTCCGATTCCCTCTCCAAATAAGAGAAGAGAGACTCTTCGTCTTCGATATCGGCCAAAGAATCCAGCAGCTTCTGGCTACCCGCTCCCCACCTCGCGTTTCGCAAACTGGCCGCCACGCCCAACAATACCGGTTTCTTCTTCATTTTTCCTTCATCTAAGCCCTGGGAGCGCTCCGTATTCATCACACTGAGAAATGCTCTGCATCCAGAAGATGCCTCTCGGGAACAACGAGTTCCCTCACAGAAGACAGTTTAATCGCTCCAGATTCGAAAATTAATCCACAGTCGGCAGGTATTCGATCCAATTTTAGAAACCCGTTCATCTCGCCAGATAGATTGAAATTCTTAAGCATGCTAGCCCAAAACTGACATTCATGCCAATTGTTAAGGTAAGTCGCGACGCCGTTTCCCAAAACTACACTCATTCCAAAAGATTCAGCAATTTGAGTGGAATCCTTTAAACCATTCCATCCAGATTGCTTCATCCACTTAAGCTTGATCGCAAATCGCTTCCCCATTTCCCCAATACCGCGTATGATGTCTCGTCCGGTGACCGACTCATCCAACAGGAGTGTGATGGGAAACTCATCCGCTAGAATCCCCATCTCTTCGAGCGACGTTGTGGGAAGTGGTTGTTCGAAAAATTCCACCTTCGCCGGATCGCACTCTTCGAGAAGACGCCTCGCCGCTTCCATATCCAATCCCTGATTGGCGTCAAATCGAACCATTTCACCCGCTTCAAGCGCACATTGAATCGCTACGACTCTCTTGATATCCGTCCCCACGTCACGCCCTCCCAGCTTTGCCTTATATCGCACGAATCCCTGTTTCCGCCTACGATCAATCTCCTCACCCAAGTCCTCTGCCTCCTCCCCTTGAATCAATCCCACAATCGGGATCACTCCAGATTGACAAGGTATAATCTTTGCCGCCTCTTCAACCGCAGTCTCCACCGCGGTCGTTAAAAAGCGATCACCCTTTTCGCAGGCCGCCAGCTCCAAGGCCCTGCTCGCGCTTTTCCCCACCCAAGCCTTTGCAAGCTTGCAGCCAAAATCCCAGACGACCCCTATCGCCCCTTCGTTATACCCTGGCAACGGAGCTGACTCCCCCCATCCAACCGATCCCGATTCAAGCTCCGCTCGCACCCACAAAACATCCAGGCTCTCCACCGTGGTGAATGACAAAGCGTACGGCCGCACAAGGGGAAACGATAGCCGATAGAGATCAAAACGTTCTATTACCTCTTTCATCGCTATTGCCAGCCCGACCTGCCACCGCTAAACACATCGACCATCTCATCGTAGCTAATTGGCACCACTCATGGAGGGCTCCATTGCTATCACGGTGCAAACATTTGGTCAACCAAGCGGTCCTTTCGCCTCCACGAATGATACAAACCTCAATCACTACCCACATCGAGAGCGAACTAACTCCACCACGTCCCGCAAACTGACTCGTCTCCGCATGTCGCTATCGGCCCAAGAAATGCGAGTCGGTCAAACTGTGGCCCTGTCAAGGATCACTCCTATATCACGTGTCCTCCATTGAACCCACGGAATCCCCTATTCTCTAAGCACTTTCCGCAATTGCGTCACGACATGCTCTTGCTCAACCTCTTCCATCGAAGGAAACAACGGCAACGCAAGACACTGATCACTCGCCCTTTCACTCTCCGGAAATGATTGCTCTCCAAAGTCATTCCGATAGCTCGGCTCCCGATGCATCGACATAATGCCGCGGCGCGTGTCCACCCCGCGATCCCGCAACAGCTGCATCACCTCATCGCGTTCGCGACACGTTCGATCGGCCAATCTCACAAGATAAGTCTGGTAATTCCAACGCTCATTCGACGGCTCGAGAAAAAGCTCCACGCCGTCAATTCCCGCAAGCTCATTGTCGTAAACCACGGCCAATCGTCGCCGGTTCTCCAATATCCCGGGCAACCGCTCCAATTGCACTTTGCCAATCGAGGCCTGAATGTCCGTCATCCGGTAATTGTAACCCAGCTCCAGGTATCGCTCCGTCACCACGTTTGTGGAACGATGCCGCTCAAGATCGTTAACGGACATCCCATGCTGACGCATTCTCCTCAATCGATCCGCCCACTCCCCATCATCCGTCGTCAGCATCCCGCCATCACCCGTCGTAATAACCTTTCGCGGATGAAAGCTGAACGCCACCAGAGAAGACCACGTGTTCCCACCTATCCTCTCCCCGGATAGCTCGCTGCCAATCGCACAGGCCGCATCTTCAATCACTCCCAACCCGAACCGTCCCGCAATCTCCACTAGCCGCTCCATCGGGGCCGGCCGACCCACTTGATGAACGGCCATGATCGCCTTGGTGCGCTCCGTAAGTAATCCCTCAATCTTCTCCGCATCCAGGTTCAAAGTCTTCGGGTCAATATCCACGAACACCGGTCGCGCCCCCACATACCGAATCGCATTCGCCGACGCAATGAAACTGTGAGGGGTTACGATCACTTCGTCGCCCTCACCCACTCCATGCATAATCAGCCCCAAATGCAGCCCCGTCGTGCAAGACGACACAGCGATGGCGTGTTCCGCCCCGCAATACTCCGCGAAAGCCTCCTCAAACGCACTGACGCGCGGCCCCTGCGTCACCCATCCGCTGCGAATAGCGTCCGCCGCCGCCGACACTTCCTCTTCGCCAAGCTCTGGCTTTGCGAACGCAACTTTCAAGATACCTCCCAGTTGCGATCGCGAATCTGGTCCATCAAATTCGGAGTATCGGCGTGCACCCCACGGAAATACTCCAAACAACGACCGATTCCCTCCTCAATTCCAACTTTGGGAACAAACTCGACGTGCTCCCTAAGGAGCGATGTCTCTGCCCATAACCGCGGAACATCAGCGGGACGCTCGTCCACGCACTCCGCTTCCAAATCCGTCCTGCCCGTTGCACTCAAAACGGCTTTCGCCAACTCGCCAATCGAAACTTCCGAACCATATCCAAGATTAACCGAACAACCAGTCAGCGTATCACATAAAGCAATGTCCAATAATCCCCGAACGCAGTCACTAACATACAGAAAATCCCGAGTATGCGTCCCGTCCCCGAAAATTACCGGCGGCAAGCCCGACAATACCCGTAAGATAAACCGCGGGATCACTTCGCCCGCATCTCCCTCAAAATGCGACCGGGGCCCGAAATTGTTGAACGGCCTCACGCATACCGTCGACATACCATAACACTCGTGATACGCCCTCGTGTAATGCTCGCCCGCCAATTTGCTCGCACCGTATACCGTCAGCGGCCAAGTCGCGGTCGCTTCCTTGATTGGAAATTCGTCCGTCGCCCCATATACTTCCGAACTCGAGACGTAAACCACTCGCCCCACACCGGCACACTTGGCTCCCTCCAAAACGTTCAAAGTCCCCAAGGCATTCACTTCGTGATTCTCTCTTGGATTGTGAATCGAATGACGTACCCCTAAACAGGCCAAATGGAAAACAATGTCTCTCCCATCACTTGCCTCACGGCATGTGGCAGCATCGACAATATCTCCCTCCATCACACTCAGCGCCGGACTCTCCAACGGAAGGTTCTCGCGTTTCCCGTTTCGGAAGTTATCCAAAACAGTCACCCCATATCCTTGATCCAGGAGATAGGCAACCAGGTGCGATCCAATGAATCCCGCACCTCCCGTAACCAGCACTTTCTTTTGCGTGTCAGACACCGTCCCTGAAGAATTTCACAATTGCACCACACACTCGCTCCACCTGGTCGTTTCTCAACTCCGGATACATCGGCAAGCTCAAACACTCCTCCGCCATCCTTTCGGCCTCAGGAAAATCCCCGGCCCGGTAACCCAATCCCGAGAACGACTTCTGTAAATGCAATGGCACCGGGTAGTGCAAACCAGTGCCAATTCCTTCATCACCCAGATACGCCGCCAGCTCGTCCCTTCTGGAATGTCGCACCACGTATAAATGATACACGCTCTTCCGCCCCTCCCGCTCGACAGGCAATCGCAAGGGTGTCCCCTCTAACCCATCGTGATACTTCCCCGCCACTCGACGACGCTCCTCAGTCCACTCGTCAAGATGCCTCAACTTTAGCCCGAGAATCGCCGCCTGAATCCCTTCCATCCGGTAGTTATAGCCCACCTCCTCATGGTAATACCGCTTCTCGGAACCATGATTCCTCAGGGCTCTCGCCCTTTCCGCCAATCGATCCTCGTTCGTCAACATGATTCCTCCCTCACCGCACGCCCCAAGGTTCTTGCCGGGATAAAAACTGAATATCGACATCCGCCCGTCTCCCCCAACCCGGTGTCCCTCGTACTCCGCCCCATGTGCTTGCGCGGCATCCTCAACAAGCGCCAAGCCGTTCTCCTCACAGAAAGTGCGCACCGGCCCAAGATCACAGGGCTGACCAAATAAGTGCACCGCAAACACCGCCTTCGTCCGCGGCGTCAATGCCGCCTCGAGACGGTTCATGTCCATGTTCATCGTGTCCGCCTCAATATCGACAAACACCGGCTTCGCTCCCACGTAATCAATCGCCCAAGCGGTCGCCACAAACGTCATCGGTGTCGTGATAACTTCATCCCCCGGACCCAACTCAAGTAGCCGCGCCGCCAAATGCAATGCCGAAGTCCCGCTGTTCACTCCCACCCCATGTTTCACCCCGTGATACTCCGCATAGGCCTCCTCGAACGCTTCCACCTCGCGCCCCAGGCAAAACCCCTTGTGCCCGAGACATCGGTCCACCGCCGCGAGAATCTCCTCCCGCATCGGCGCGAGCTGCGCATCCAAATCCAATACCGGAATCCTATCGCCCATCCCGTCCTACCGCGCTCGCTCCTTCATCTCTCTCGCCGGATTCCCGGCCACAACCGCCCCGTCAGGCACGTCACGCGTGACGACACTCCCAGCGCCGATAATGGCCCCCTCTCCAATCGTCACCCCGCACAGTATCGTCGAACTCGTCCCGATCGATGCCCGCGACTTCACCAAAGTCTTTATCACTTCCCAATCCGCCTCCGTTTGCATCGTGCCGTCTTCGTTGATCGCACTCGGGTATTTGTCATTGATAAAGGAAACGTTGTGCCCCACAAAAACGCCGTCTTCCAACGTCACACCCTCACACACGAACGTGTGACTCGACACCTTGCAGTCTTTTCCGATCACACTCCCCTTCTGGATCTCAACAAACGGCCCCACTTTCGTCCGGTCCCCAATTTCACACCCATACAAATTGATAAAGTCGTTCAAGACCACATCCTCACCCAGGCGCACATCTTCGGAAATCTTCTTCAAGCTCACGACCCGCCCCCCCCTGGGCCCACTCCTCGCAACTCGACACGCTTTCCTCCCCCTTCAAGCGACTTCTGGGCCCCGTCCAATAACCGCATGATCCGCAATCCGAACTCACCATCCGAAGTTGGCTGGCGACGCGTCTTCACACACTCCAATATGTCCGATGCCTCCTCCGCCAACGCCTCGCCATGGTCCAGCTTGGGCGCTCTCATTTCCCCTGTCCTGTAATCTACAAATATCTTCTTCATTGTCTCCACACCCCGCGCATTCTCCGTAATACCTTTGTCATACACCTTCACCTTTTCACCACGTTCCATGTCATCATAGACAACCATCTTGCGCTTCCCGCAAATCGACGTGAGCCGAAGCTTTACCGGCGCCAACCAGTTCCAGTGAAAATGCGCCACAAATCCACTCGGGTACTCAAGATGCATATAAACCTGGTTCTCAAAACCAGATGACGTATGCGAGGCTCCCATCGCAATGACAGATTGCGGCTGCTCGTCGTGAAGATGGCAGAGAATCGACAAATCATGTGGCGCCAAATCCCAAAGCACATTGATGTCATGCTGAAACAATCCGAGATTCACCCGAACCGAATCAAAATATAACAACTCCCCCAATTCACCGTCGCTCACCAATTCCTTAATCTTCCGAACCGCCCCCGTATACAAAAATGTGTGGTCAACCGCTAGCAATCGGTCGCATGCCTTCGCCAAATCAACCAACTCCTCCGCCTCCGCAACCGTCAATGCCAACGGCTTCTCAACCAACACGTCTTTGCCCGCCTCCAAAGCCAGCTTCACCAGCGGATAATGAGCCGACACCGGGGTCGCCACCACAATCAAATCCAAGGCGTCATCCCTCAGCAGCTCCCCAAAATCGGTCGTCGCTTTCGCCCCGGAAAATAACCGAGCGGCTTCCTCCACGCGCGCGGGATCACGATCGCAGATATACCTGAGCTCGCCTCCCTTCGCGACACTGAAGTTCCGGGCAAGATTAGGACCCCAATACCCAAATCCAACAATTCCCGTCCTGATGCTCATACGCAGTGAAACGCCTTACATAGCTCACAATGTCCTCGATGGCAAAGCTTTGTCACAACACTCCCACTACGCGCTTGGATTGCCCCATGAAACGCTTCACACTCTTGGCGATGGTAACTCCACCCCCGCCACACTCAACCGATTCAACGAAGCTTCCCGTCAGCTCCACGTCGCTGATTGCCGTGGTCTTTATCCTCGTAATCTCACCACTTCTCAGACAAGCCACCGGAGAAACGACCGACGCCACACAACACCCCGACCTCCTCCAACCCAACTCCCGCATCCTCTTCCTCGGCGACTCCATCACCCAAAACGGCACCTACATCGCATACATCGACGCCTACCTCTACACCCACTTCCCCAATGACGCCTTCGACATCGTAAACCTCGGCCTCGGCTCGGAAACCGCCAGCGGCGACAGCGAACCCGATCACCCCTTCCCCCGCCCCTGCGTCC
Source organism: Verrucomicrobiota bacterium (assembly GCA_039028175.1). Lineage (GTDB taxonomy): Bacteria > Verrucomicrobiota > Verrucomicrobiia > Verrucomicrobiales > DEV007 > JBCDBW01. Next base: position 7,641 of record JBCCIR010000020.1, on the reverse strand, counting down.
ACACCCGCCTCGACAAAATCCTCGCCGAGGTCCAACCCGATGTCGTCTTCGCCTGCTACGGTATGAATGACGGCATATACTACCCCCTCGGCGAAGAACGCTTCAAAAACTACCGCAAAGGCATCCGTAACCTCGTCAAAAAATGCGAGACCGCCGGCGCAACAGTCGTCCTCCTCACCCCACCCCCCTTCGACGCCCCATCAAAGACCCTCAAAGGCGCCACCCTTCTCCCCGATGGCGAAGAAAAATACAGCTACAAAGAAGCCTACCAAGACTACGACGATGTCCTCGCCGCCTACGGCGACTTCATAATGAAACAAGACGTCGCCCACGCCATCGACCTTCACGAACCACTCACAGAATACATTAGTCGAAATCGCAAAGCAGATCCCGACTTCTCCTCCGGCGATGGCATCCACCCCAACCCCGCCGGCCACTATATCATAGCCAAAACCATCCTCGAAGACCTCAACGCCCCCAACCTCGAAAACCTCCCCGATTACCCCGATCTCAACCCCTCCCACCCGCTCGCACCCGCCCTCAATGCCATCACCGATCGCCGCCGCAACCACAGCGCCGCCTGGCGCGAACACATCGGACACTCTCGACCCAAAAAAACAAAGGCCCCACCCCTCCCCGAAGCCAAAGAAATCGCCGCCCGCCAAGACACCGAAATTCGTAAAATGATCGCTTCCCCCACACAATAACGGATTCCCGCCCACCCAAACTTGACCACCCCCCCACCTCGGTCCACACTCCTCCCAATGCTTCGCCCTCTCGGAAGAATCGCCTCCATCCTCGTCCTCGTGTGCATCGCGAACGGACACTGGGGCATTGTTCAAGGCGTCGCATGGGCCAACATGATCAGGGATCGCGCGCCTGACGCCGATTCCTTTTCCGCCCTCGTTGCCGAAACCATCACCGGCACCGCCCCCTGCCACCTCTGCCTCGCCGTCACCAAGAACTCCCAGAACAATTCCGACGACCCCGACGCCCCCTCCCAATCCGCTCGCCTCAGCCCTTTCTGCCCCATCACGGTCGAACACATCGTCCTCTCACCACCCCGCCCAAGTTTTCGGCCGCTCGAACCCGAGTCGGCTCCCGTAACGATCACCGTTCCACCGCTCCTCCAGCCTCCCCGCATCCTCGTCGGCTGATCCGGATGTGGCCCACCTCGGCGCCGCATCCCCTTTTTCGTGCACGCTTTTCCGCGTACCCGCCTCATTCGGTGGGACGCCTAATTTAACTCTATCTATTCCAATTTTTTTAGTTCCAAAATGAAGACAATACAGAAAACTTACTTCCGCGGCCTCGCGCTCGTCGCCCTCGCCGCCACCATTCCCTCCGCCACCCTCGGCGGAGAAATGATCATGTCGGATCAACCTCCGGCCACTTCCCATCACTCCAATCTCTGGGACCCGCACCGCGCGGATTCACACGCCCCCATCGGCATCATGGGAGACCACACGCATGAAGCCGGAGAAATCATGTTCTCCCATCGCTTCATGTATATGAACATGCAGCCGAACTTCCTCGGCTCCGATAAAATCCCCGACCAACAGGTCATCACCCCCGCACCCGGGGGCGAGGGATTCCTCGTCACCCCCACCGATATGAGTATGGAAATGCACATGTTCGGCCTCATGTATGCGCCCACCGATGACATCACCCTGATGTTCATGATCCCCTGGGTATCCAATGAAATGGATCACCTCCGGCGCGATGGCCTGCGCTTCACCACCCGCTCGCGCGATTTCGGCGACCTCAAAGTCACCGGCCTCGTAAAAATCTACGACGCCAATCGCCAGCGCATTCACCTCAATCTCGGCGTTAGTGCCCCCACCGGTGCCACCAATAAATCCGATTTCGTGCCCGGTATCGGCAACACCCGCTTGCCCTACCCCATGCAAATCGGCAGCGGCACCTGGGACCTCATCCTCGGCGGCACCTACCTCGGCCAAAGCGACTACTTCTCTTGGGGCGCCCAAGCCATCGGCACGGTTCGCACCGGAACCAACGATCAAGGCTACACCCTCGGCAACGCCATCGTCGGCAACGTCTGGGGCGCATGGGAAGCCGCCCCTTTCCTCAGCCTCTCCACCCGCTTCGCCATCTCGTCCTGGGGAAATATCGACGGCTTCGACCGTAACCTCGTCACCCCCCCTTCCGTCGTCCCCACGGCCGATCCCAACCTCAGAGGCGGCACCCGGGTCGACTGGGCCGGAGGCGTCAACTTCCTCTTCACCGACGGATTTCTCAAAGGAGCACGCCTCGCTTTCGAAGCCGGCTTGCCTCTCTACCAGGATCTCGACGGCCCCCAACTGGGAACCGACTGGTTCCTCACCACGGGAATCCAAAAATCGTTTTAATTAACGCGATAACAACTCTTTCCCAAAAGAAGGGACGTCCGCAGGGCGTCCCTTCTTTGTGTCTGGACGCACCGTTTTCAGTCCCCCACCAAAGACTCAATATACAAAACCAAACTCTCCACCTGCCAGTCCTGCAAAATACCCAGGTAACTCGGCATCCCGACCCCCATGTTCTCAAACCCCGCCGCTATCTTCGCCCCCGGTTCCAAGATCGACTCACGCAAATAAGGCGCATCCACCGCTTTCACCACCGTCCCGTCCGATAACTCCCGCCGCGTCCCCCACAAATCCTTCCACGTCGGCCCCACCACCAAGCCCGGCTGCGCCTCCACCTGCGAACCGTCCACCGAATGACACGCCACACACCCAATCGTTGTCGCCAACAATTCCCCCTGCTCCACCGAAGGCTCCGGAGCCGCCTTCGCCGCCGCAATCATCGACGGATCAATCTCCAAATCCACCTCATCCGACGCAAATCCCGCTTCCCGCAAATCAATCCCGTTTAGCTGACGCACGGTCAGATACGCCGACTGCACCCGCGGCAACTCCGCCCCGTCCGCCACCCGGTAACGCACACTCACGGTGTCCACCGGCTCCATGTCCGGTATCCCCAGGAACACCGATTTCTTGTCCTCGGACAAAGTCACGCTCGCCACCGGAAGCGCCTCCTGCCCCGGCTCCCCGTCCAAGCGATAATGCCCGCTCCCGTAATCCTTCGATCGCCGATAGTTCCATCGCTCCACCGTGTAACTCATCGGACTCGTCGCCACCGCCTCATCCAATTCAAATCCAAACCGCATCATGATCCCCCGCTCCTCCGATCGCACATCCTCCGGCGCCGTATCCACCTCACCCGTATAGCGCACCCGAAACAACCCGCTGATCTGATCCAACGCCGTCCCCCATATCCGAAACCCGCACACATACAACTGCCCGTCCTCAGGATTCACCGCGCCGTCCAACAACGCACACGGAAATCCCGACACCACACTCGCCACCGCCCCCTGCCGCTCCTTCCCCGCCTCATCAAAGAACACCCGAAACAACTCCGGCCGGTTATACCCGATGTGAATCAAGGTGTCGTTCAGCGGCCCCATCGCCGCGTCCCGCAACCACACCTGCTTCGCTCCCGATTGATTCACAATATGCGGAATCCAAACCGCCGGCTCCTGGAGCCCCTCATACCGTACCTGCTCCAATACTTTCGGCACAAACCCGTAATGCCGCCCCCTCTCAATCACGTGAATCGGCGTCGACGGCACCCAGTTCCCCTGCTGATCACTCGAGGTAATCATTCCCGTCACCGGATCAATCCCCGCAAACGGCTGCCGCAACCCGTTCGCAAAAATCTCATACGACTTCCCGTCCGCCGACACCTCGCTGATCGTCCCGTTCGCAATCCCCTTCGTGCTCACCTCCTGCCCGCCCTTCGCCACGTAAAACCCACCCCCCGGTTTCTCCAGCAAACCCATCGCAAATTCCCGCGTCTCCGCCGTCTGCGGCACGACGTTCGACCACATCTCGTAAAAATCTGCCTCCCCGTCCCCGTTCTCATCGTGCAACCGCCAAATCCCCGCCCGATCAAATACAAACACCTCATCCTCCACCACCCGCAACCCCATCGGCTCGTGCAACCCGCTCGCATACCGCTGCCACGTCGCTTCCTCCGACCCCATCGACACCCCCTCCACCACCCACACATCCCCGTCAAAAGTACACACCGCCAATCGCCCGTCCGAAAAGAAATCCATCCCCGATAACCTCACATTCCGCGCCCAGGGATTGGGTATGGGTATCTCAAGTTCATCAATTGCAAAGGCACCCTCTGAAGTCGAAACGCTTTGTCTTGACCGAACACTATCCCGCCAAATCGATACCTCTTCCGGCTCTTGCATTCCCTCAAAATTGATCTTCTCAATCTGGCAGTTGATTCCAAAACCATAGGCCTGCCACTGATCCGATGGGGGTATCACCCCGACGATCTGCTTTTCTCCCGACGAGCCACTGCGTTTCACAACTTTCTCTCCTCCCACACCAAACGCTTCCACCTTCGGAGCCTTTCCCTCATACGTTGCAAGAACGAGCTCTATCGAATCCTCGTGAGGATCAACCCCAATCATTCGTGCATACCCACCATCGCCATCCCCGTATATCATCTCCATCGCCTCCGCTCCCTCTACCGAATACTTGAGCGCAACCCGTTCACCAAACGGTAGCAGCCCGAGAAACTCACCGGTTATCCCGCAATCCGGACCCATCCACGATATCACCTCCCCCTTCACCTTCGGCAAAACCTTCTGCCCCGCCGGCGCCTTCAAACTCGGCACCCGGTAACTCCCCGCCGACATCGAATTCATCTCCAACCACTCCCCATCCTCCGTCTCCCGCCACACCAACGCCAAGCGCAACAAATCCGGATCAAAACACCCATACACCCCGTCTCCTAACTTCAACACAATCCCCCGCGGCACAATCCCCACCCCCTGCTCCCGCCCATCCAGCACCTGGCCAAAAAACGGAAACCCCTCCTCCACATAACTCCCAAACTCAGACTCCGCCTCCAGGTGCGCCGCCTCCTGCCCATAACCCACAGCCGACAGAACCCCCCAACCCAAAAACACCAAGACCCACCGCACCCCGCTAAACGGCATCACTCGCTTCATACCCCAAGATATTCCCATAAGTCTGACTACTGAACACCGAATACGGAACACTCCTTTCACCCTCCCCAAACCCTTGCCTCCCCACGCTTCCCAAGCTATCTTCATATCCCGCCTTAACACTTCCCAATGAAGAAATTCTCGCTCCTTCTCATCGGCCTCGCCACCGCTGGCCTCCTCCTCGGACCAGGCCCGCTCGCCGCCGAACAAAAGCCGAACAACTGGCCCAATTGGCGCGGCCCCCACTCCGACGGACACCTCAAGGCCGAACCCGGCACCTTCCCCGTCGAATGGGGCCCGGAGAAAAATATCACCTGGAAAACGCCCCTCCCCGGCCCCGGTAATTCTTCTCCTGTCATCTGGAACAACCGCATCTTCCTCACCCAAGCCGTCGACCAGGGACAAACCCGATCCCTCCTCTGCTTCGATCGCAGTAACGGCAAACTCCTCTGGCAAAAAGACGTCGCCTACCCCGAAGAAGATCCCACCCATAAAACCAACTTCTTCGACTCCGCTTCCCCCGTCACCGACGGTAAACTCGTCTACGCCTGGCACGGCAACGCCGGCCTCTTCGCATACGACCTCAACGGCCAGGAAAAATGGAAACGCACCGACCTCGGAAAATACATCCACCAATGGGGCGCCAATGCCGCCAGCCCGATCCTCTACAAAAACTCGCTCATCCTATACGCCGGCCCCGGCACGGAAGCCAATCTCTTCGCCTTCGACAAAACCTCCGGCAAAACGATCTGGAAAACAGAACTCCCCGAGGCCGCCAGCGAAAACTTCAAACAGTTCAAGGGCTCCTGGGCCACCCCGCTCCTCATCAGCAACAATGACGAACGCGACGAACTCATCCTCCCGCTCCCACAACGCCTCACCGCCTTTAACCCCGCCACCGGCGAAGAACTATGGCGCTGCGAAGGCCTCAGCGATCTCTGCTACACAAACGCCCTCTCCGGCGATGACCTCATCGTCGCCATGTCCGGATACAAAGGCCCCGCCATCGGCGTCCGCCTCCCCGATAGCATGACCACCGGCGATATCACCGACTCCCACCGCCTCTGGCACGTCGAACCCAACCAACAACGCATCGGCTCCGGGATCATCGTCGGCGACCACATCTTCATCCTCAACGAACCCGGGGTCGCCCAATGCATCGAAGCCCGCTCCGGACGCGAAATCTGGAAAGCCCGCCTCGGCGCCGGTTCCTGGTCCAGCGCCAATCACGTCGGCGACCTCCTCTACTTCACCGACCAAACCGGCACCACCTACGTGGTCGAACCCAATACCACCAAACTCCACATCCTCGAGACCAATCGCCTCCCCAAAGGCGAACACACCAACGCTTCCCTCGCTTTCTCCAACGGACAGATCATCCAGCGCACCGACAAGTTCCTCCGCTCCATCAAAGCCAAGTAATTGGCGGAAAAACACCAGGTCCCAACCCCGTTTACTCACCCTGATGAAACCAAAACCCGTCCTCCTCACCCTCACCCTCCTCACCGCCGCCTCCCTCTTCGCCCTCACCACTGTCCAACAAGCATCCAGCGACGAGAATCCAGCATCGAGCACCAAACTCAAAGCCCTCCTCATCACCGGCGGCTGCTGCCACGACTACCCCAACCAGAAAATCATCATTCCCGCCGGCATCTCCGAACGCACAAACCTCGATATCGATTGGACGGTCATCCACGAAGGCGGCACCACCACCGATACCAAGATTCCCTTCTACGAAAACGACAATTGGGCCGAAGGATACGACGTGGTCGTCCATAACGAATGCTTCGCCAAAATCGAGGACATCGAATGGGCAGACCGCGTCCTCAAACCTCACAAGGAAGGCACCCCCGCCGTCCTCCTCCACTGCGCCATGCATTGCTACCGCGTGCCCGATGACCGCTGGTTCGAATTCTGCGGCGTCACCTCCCATCGCCACGGTCCCAAACACCCTTTCGCGGTCATCAATCTCAAAGCCGATCACCCCGTGATGGCAAACTTCGGCGAATCATGGACCACCCCCCAGGGCGAACTCTATTACGTCGAGAAAGTCTGGGACACCGCCACCCCCCTCGCTCATTCCAAATCAGAAGCCACCGGCGAAATGAACGTCAACGTTTGGACCAACGATTACGGTCCCAACAACACCCGCGTCTTCGCCACCACCATCGGCCATCATAACGAAACCATGGCCAGTCCTGAATACCTCGACATGCTCACCCGCGGCACCCTCTGGGCCGCCGGCAAACTCAACGACGACACCTTCAACGAAGTCTCCGCCTCCGAATCCCTCAAAGCCGTCCCCGCCGAATCCAAAATCACCCCGCCCAAAGCCCCCAAAAAGAAAAAACCCGCCAAGAAGTGACCGCCTCTCCCACGTGGTAGCGCGCCCGCGCCGAGGGCGCACAACGACCCACCAAAAACACTCGTCCGCCCAAAAAAAAAAAAGGTGGGGCGCGTTGTCCCCCACGAGCCACCCCCGCGAAGCTCGTTGGGCAAAGCGAGGACTAACCCTCTCTACCTCTCAAACACCCCCCCCCCGCCCGCAACTTCCACTCCCGAACACCGCAGCTCCCCCTACCGCGTCCCCTGCAAAGCCCCGCCCATCGGGT
>JBCCIR010000019.1:0-48681 GCA_039028175.1 Verrucomicrobiota bacterium | reverse complement strand
GGGGTGCGGGGGGCGCCGGCGCGGGGGGTCAGAAAGAACATGGGGGGGGGGTGGTCGGTAAGATGTTGGGCGGTTCCCCTTTGACGTGGGGCAGCTGGTATTGCGGGAACCGGCCAAGGGTGCGTTGCATATACCAACGGGAAAATTTCGGGAGGAGAGACTTCCCGCTTTCGCGAAACTCGAGGCATCTGGGAACGATTTTTGATTATCGTTTAGAGATTCAGGTGCTTGGTGTTTCGGGCGGCGTTTCTTGTTTTTGTGTTGATGTGAGAGTAAACCGGGATGGGTCTACTTTTGCCAATCGTATTGTGTGAACAAGTCGTCACTTTGTCAGGGTGAGTTGGATAACCCAAGGCGAGGCAAGGACCGGCGGTGGGGGAGGAGAGAGGGATTGCCCACCGGGGCCATCATTGTTAGGATGGTGAGAGATGGTCAGATCAGGCATGGCGCTATTGGCGGGTCTCTTCATTTTGGGAGTGTTGCCGGGGGATTTGGTGTGGGCGAAGACGTGGACGGACCGTGAGGGGAACGAGATCGAGGCGGAGTTGGTGGGGTATTCGCCGGCGGATGAGGTCGTGACGGTGTTGAAGCAGGGGAAGGAGTTTCGGTTGCCGCTGGCGCGGCTGAGTGATGGGGATCGGGACTTTGTGCTGAGTTTTCATGCGAACAAGGTGAAGGCGAATGCGGCGCGGGCGGGGGAGCTGCGGGGATTGTTTGATTCGGTGCCGGTGGAGAAGCGGGCCTTTCCGACGCCGGAGGGGTATTTGGGGACGAAGGATGCGCAGCGTTATGTGCAGTCGTTTTTGTGGCGCGGGGAGACGCCCTTGCAGGCACTGGGGTATGATCCAGCGAAGGAGCGGTTGGCGATTTGGGCGCCGGAAAACTATGACGGGGTGACGCCGTTTGGGGTTTATGTGTGCATCAGTCCGAGTCCGCAGGCGTGGCATCCTCGGGGAGAGTATGAAGCGTTATTTGAGAAGCATCGTTTGATCGTGGTTTCGGCTTACGATGCGGGGAACGGGCATCATTTGTTTCGGCGGGTGGGCCTGGCCTTGGACGGGTTGGCGACGGTGCATGCGAAGTATGAAACGGATCCGGCGCGATATTATGTGGGCGGGGTATCGGGGGGTGGTATTTGTTCGACGCACTCGGCCTTCCTCTATCCGGATCATTTCCAGGCGTCGTTCAACATTGTGCGTGGGGCGTTGATCGATTCCTATGTCATGCCGCGGGAGATACCGGGGCACTATGAAAAGGGGAAGAAGTATGGCAACACCTGGCCATTCATGAAGGAAGAGGACTGGGAGCGGATGGCGAAGGAGCGGCCGGATTCCCGGTGGGTGTTTATTTCCGGGGAAAAGGATTACAACTATGATTTTGCGCGGGAGTCCGAGGGGCAGTGGATGCAGCGGGGATTTGTGGCGCGTTTTTTTGATGTGCCGGGGATGGCGCACACGAATGCGCCGGCGGAGTGGTTTGAGAAGGCCTTGTTGTGGGTGGAGGAATCGCGTGAAGCGCGGACGGTCATGCTTGATTAGGGGGTGAAACGGAGGTTGGGAGGGTGTTGATGCGGGCAGGTGGTCCCAGAGGCTGGTAGGTGAGTGGGTGGGGGGGTATTCTCGAGATCGTTGCGTTGCCATGCAGAGGGGTTTAGGCGTCGGGGTGAGGGCATCCGCTGCGGGGCCCGTAGAATATTTGAAATATGAGCCGTGCGAAACGTTTCAGGCGTAGTGATCTTTTGAATATGAAGACGGTCCTTACTCTTTGGTTGTTGTTCGCGATGTGGGGTCTGACGGGACCAGTGACTGGGACGGATTGGTCCGGTTGGCGAGGTCCCAACGGCGACGGGACAGCGGGGGCGGGGACGAACGTGGACCGGGTGCCATTGAGCTGGGGGCCGACGACGAATGTCGTGTGGAAAGCGTCTTTGCCCGGGGAGGGGCATTCGACCCCGATTGTGTTGGGCGACAAGGTGGTTTTAACGTATTCCGACGATGTCTCGGAAGTGCAATCGGTTTTGTGTTTGAGGCGGGCGGACGGATCGGTGCTTTGGGAGCGGCAGTTGTTCCAGGGGAATCTGGCCAAGAAGATTCACAAGAAAAATACCCATGCGACGCCGAGTCCGACATCGGATGGCGAGCGTGTTTATGTTTCTTTTTACAATGATGGTGCGGTTCAGCTGACGGCGTTGTCGTTGGCTGACGGGCTTCCGATTTGGCAGGTAACGGCAGGCCCGTTCAAGGAACTGTTTAACTTTGGTTATGCGCCGTCGCCATTGTTGTATGGGAATACCGTGATTGTTTCGTCCGATTACAAGCGGGGTGGGTTTCTCGTGGCATATGACAAGGGGACAGGCAGGGAAATCTGGCGCACGCCACGGACGGGTTCGACCAGCTATTCGTCGCCGATGGTGGGGCGGGTGGCGGGACGCGATCAGTTGTTGATCAGCGGGGACAAGCGGATATCGAGTTACGATCCGGCAACGGGGCGGCTGTTGTGGTCGGCGAAGGCCGTGACCGAGGCGACGTGCGGGACCTTGGTTTGGGATGGAGAGCGTGTCTTTGGGAGTGGCGGCTTCCCTGGCAAAGAAACGGCGGCGGTGATGGCGGACGGGTAGGGTCGGGTTTTATGGACGAACAAGGAGAAGAGTTACGAGCAATCGATGCTTGTTCACGACGGGTATCTTTACACGGTGAATGACGGGGGCATTGGGTATTGTTGGGATGCAGCGACGGGTGAAGAGAAGTGGGAAGCGCGTGTGTCGGTGGGGGCGATCAGTGCCTCTCCCTTGTTGGTGGGAGACCGGATTTATGCGTCATTTGAGAATGGAGTGACGGTGGTTTTTCGGGCAACGCCGGAAGGATTCGAGAAGCTGGGGGAGAGTCGCCTGGGGGTGGAAGCGTTTGCATCGCCGGTGGTTGCGGGGGATCGATTGTATCTGCGGGTGGCGGATTACCAGGGGGAGAATCGGCGCGAGACGCTTTATTGTTTGGGTTTGTAGGCTCTGCGGGGCAGGCGGGCGGGCGGGCGGTGGGCGAGACAGAGAGGGGAGGGGAAAGAGGCGGATGAGGGGGTGGATTGGCACGCGAAATGCGTCAGCTCTTGAGGGAGAGGCAGCGGCAAGAATCCAAAGAAAAAATTCCCATGAAGCGCATCGCTATTTTGACGGCCGGCGGGGACACGCCGGCGCTGAACGCCACGATTCACGGGGCGGTGGTGCGGGCGAACCAGTTGAAGGTGGAGATATACGGGTTGATCAAGGGGTTCAACTTTGTGAACAACGATCGGGTGCCGCATGTGCATTTGAATCCGTTGTTCCAGGGGATACCGGAGCTCGATCCGACGCGTGGGGGGACGGTCATCGGGGCATCGCGTGACTATGTGGATTCGAATGATTACGAGGCCTTGGCCTTGGCGGAGCATCGGTTAAAGCAATTAGGGATTGATGGGCTGATTTGTGTGGGTGGGGATGGGACTTTGAACGGTTTGCAGCCTTTGGCGGAGCGATTTCCGGCAGTCTTGGCGCCGAAGACGATCGACAACGATCTGGGTTTGAATTTTCAGAGTGAGCCGGACGAGTGGGTGCGCGATGAAAGTGAAGGGGACGGCAAGCCGATCTATTCCCGGACTCAATCGCGGGCGACATTTCACTTGGAGCAGATGGTGAATTACGTGACGCCTGGGTATGCGACCTCGGTGTTTGTTTCGGCGGGCGGGGTGGGGCGTTTGCGGACGACGGCGGAGAGTCATCGGCGGATTGCCATCATTGAAGTGATGGGCCGGCACTCGGGGTATATCACCTTGGGCACGGCGTATGGTCAGCCGGACATCATTTTGGTGCCCGAGCATCCGGTGGAGGTCGATCGATTGGTGGACCGGATCAAGGAGATATACGAATTGCAGAAGAATGTCGTGATTGCCTGTGGGGAGGGGATTGTGGACGAGAACGGGAATGACCTGGGGGCCGAGAAGCGCACGACGGATCCGGCGGGGAACCTGCAGTTGAGCGGTGCGGCGGAAGCGTTGCGGAGCCGGTTGATGGAGGCGTTGGGGGATGGGTATTTTGACGGATTTCGGCGTGGCATCACGGCGCGGGAAGCGATTTTCACGCGGAAAGTGGGGCATACGCAGCGCGGGGGGCGGCCGATCTTGTTTGATCGATTTTATGCGGCGCAGCTGGGCGCGAAGTCGGTCGATATGTTGTTGGAGGGGCAGAACAATGCCTTGTCGATCCTGCAGTGGACCCGGGACAAGGGATTTTACGTGGACGCGTATGATGCGAATCGATTTCGGGATCGATGGGGATTGATCCACGCCCGGGAGATGCATCCTTCGTTTTACGATGCGGACTTGATGAAGCCATCGCAGACGGGAATCGAGTATTTGTTGCCGATCTTCTCGCATGCGATCGGGGATGAGGACATGGAGCACACGCGGCAGACCTTGTTTGCGGCGGGGAATTTAACGCAGCCGTATCACTCCTTGAACACGGATTTGAACAAGCGCATTCGTTTCTTGAAATCGGAGCTGCCGATGGAGGCGCCGGACAATGTCGTGGCGGAGGAAGCGGTTGGAGCGATGTGATTCCGCTAGGATGAAGATGACGAGGGTGAGGCCGGCGGTTTGACGGCGATGAATTTTTTGATGCGCTTCATGAAGAAGCCGATGGGCGGGAACTCTCCGTAAACGGGGAGGCTGGCGTCCCAGAAGTCGCGTTGGGAGGTGATAGCACCGTGCTCGTCGAAGTGGAGGTGGGTGACGCCGGGAATATCGAAGGATTTACCGCGGAAGCGGTATTGCATCTGCCAGCGGATGAACGCGGAGCGGTTGTCGGGAGCGGGGAGGGTATCGGTGACGTTAATGGAGATATTCTTGAGTTGTTTGCAGGTATCTTCGAAGACCGCGCGGATGTGGGCGCGGCCTTCGCCTTTGTTGAGCGGGTCTTCGAACACGGCGTCCGGGGCGTATAGTTCATCGACGCGATCGAGTTGATCGGGGCCGAAGGAGTTGAAGAATCCGGCCATGCGTTCCGCGGGTGCGAGCTCGTTCATGAGGAACGATACGCCGTGGGCGGCGGTTTGGGATCAGGAAAGGAAGCGTTTTGGGGAGAGGAACTCGATGGGGAAAGAGGTGGCGCCGGTGGTGGCGAGGTCGGCCGTGATCTCGCCGATGACGGAGGCGAACTTGAAGCCGTGGCCGCTGAAGCCGCAGGCGATGGTCACGTTGTCTTGGTGGGCGGGATGCGGGCCGAGGAGGAAATGGCCGTCCGGGGAATTGGTGTAGAGACAGACCGTGGACTCGAGGAGGGTACCGTCGCTGCCGGGGATGAAATCGTGAAGAAAGCCGCGGAGGGCCTCGGTTTCTTCGTCGGTGGGGAGGTGTTGCGGGTGATGGAGTTCGGCGGGAGTGATGGGCGGGCCGGGTTTGTGGAGGGCGAGCTTGAGGCCGTTGTGTCCGGGAGCGATGGGGAATCCGTAATGGCCGAAGGGGGATTCGGACTCAATGAACCAGCAGGGAAAGTTGCCGAGGGCGTATGTTTGGGGATCGGTTTTGGGGACGAACCAGGCGAGGACCTGGCGGGTGACCTGGAAGTCGATATCGACGTCGCGGAGGAAGTCGCTGATCCAGGCGCCGGCGGTGATGATCAGGTGGCGGGCGTGGTAGGTATCGCGCGGGGTGGTGATTTCCACGCCGTCGTCGGTGGCGCGCCAAGCGGTGACGGGTTCGCCGGTATGAAGGTGGGCGCCGAGGGTGCGGGCGAGATTGGCGTGGGTGCGGACCGCTTCTTCGGGGATGAGGTAACCGGCTTGTTCTTCGTAGAAAGCGGCGTAATTCGGTGGGATGCGGAAAGCGGGGAAGCGGGAGCGAATTTCGTTGGGGTCTTGGAAGAACTCGTGGGGGAGTTTGTGTTGCGCGGCGGCTTCGCGGGCGCCGGGGACGATGGAGCCATTGGGTGAGCCGAAGTAGACGGCACCGGTGAGATGGAAGAAGGGGGATTCGCTTTGGTTTTGGAGATCGGTCCAGAGTTCGTATGCGCGTTGGAGGAGGGGAACGTAATCGGGGTGTTCGTAATAGGACTGGCGGATCATGCGGGAGCGGCCGTGGTGAGATCCGAGGTTGTGAGGGATCTCGTGGGGGTTGAGGCCGAGGACGCGTTGGCCGCGTTTAGCGAGGTGGTAGGCGGCGGCGGTGCCCATGGAGCCGAGGCCGGCGATAATGACGTCGTATGAGGTGTCGTTGGGCACGGGGATATTGAACAGAAGATCGGAAAGATCGCGAAGGTTTTTGGGTCAGGTGAAGGAATTCGTCTGGTTTTTGGAGCGGGAGTTCATAGATTGGAAGTCATGAAGATGAAACTCTTTTTCTCTCTAGTCGGAATGGTTTGGTGCTTTGGAGTGGGCGGGGCGGTGGCGGAGACGATGGTGTATGTCTCTGAGGGTAAGGACAATCAGATCGGAGTGTATTCGCTGAATGAGGAGACGGGGAAGTTGAGCGAGGTGGAAAAAGTGGCTTTGGACGGGGCGCCGGGAAGCCTGGCCCTGAGCAAGGATGGGACGCGGATTTATGCGGCGGTGCGGACGACGGCGGAGTTCGCGACCTTGGAGATTGACGAGGAAACGGGGAAGCTGCGGGAGATTGGATCGGTGCCGGCGGCGGGGGGCGCGGCGTATGTTTGGGAGGATGCGACGGGCAAGTGGTTATTGGCGGCGTATTACCGGGATGGATTGGTGAGTTCGAGCCGGATTGAGGACGGGATGGTGACGGGGGAGCCGGTGAGTGTATTGGAAGTGGGAGAGAAAGCGCATTGTATTCAGTCGGATCCGTCGAACAGGTATGCGTTTTGCCCGCACACGATGGATTTGAACAAGGTGGATCAGTTCACTTTTGACGCGGAGACGGGGGAACTGGCTTTGAATCCGGCGGGGGCGGCGATGTCGGGGGCGGAGGGAGCGGGGCCGCGGCATCTGCAGTTTCATCCGAACGGGAAGTGGGTTTACGTCGTGAACGAGCAGGGGAAGAGTGTGAGTCGATGTGATTTTGACGCGGCGAATGGGACGCTGACTTTGCGGGAAACGATTTCGACGACCCCGGACGATTGGGATCCGTCGGAAGGGTCTTGTGCGGATATCGAGATCACTGCGGACGGGAAGTTTTTGTATGCCTCGAATCGCGGGCACAACAGCATCGCGGGATTTTCGATTGATGAGAGCACAGGGGAACTAACCGCTTTGGGTCAGACGCCGACGGGGGACACCCCGCGGTCTTTCAACCTGGTACCGGTGGGGGATGAGGAGTTTCTCGTGGCGGCGGGGCAGCGATCGAACACCCTGACGGTGTATCGCCGGGATGCGGGGACGGGTGTCTTGACGGAAGTGGAGACGGTTCCGAGCGGCGGGGGGCCGGCTTGGGTGCTCGCGGTGGGAAGTGGGGAATGATGAACCAGGAATGGTGAAGGACCAAGTCGGGAAGGACTTGATTTAGAGGGGGCTATGGGGAGAGGATGGGGCTATGCCAGCGTTTCGTGTTGAGAAGTCGATCGTGATCAATGCGCCTGCGGAGAAGGTGTATGGGGTGGTGCGGGATTTTAAGGAGTGGGTGCCGTGGTCGCCGTGGTTGATTGCGGAGCCGGGCTGTTCGGTGAGTTATGCCGATGACGGGATGAGTTATTCCTGGGACGGGAAGATCATCGGGTCGGGGGGGATGACTTTATTGGAAGTGGATGCACCGCGGGCGATGCGATACCGGTTGAATTTTTTGAAGCCGTGGAAGTCGGAGTCGGCGGTGGCGTTTGATTTTGTTGAGAAAGACGGGGGCACGGAAGTGACGTGGTCGATGGACGGGTCCTTGCCGTTTTTCATGTTTTGGATGAAGACGATGATGGTTTGCCTGGTGGGGATGGATTACGAGCGGGGTTTGAAGATGTTGAAGGATTACGTGGAGACGGGATCGGTGCCGACGAAGCTTGAGTTTCCGGGTGAGGAATCTTATGGAGGCTGTCGTTATGTGGGTATCGCGACAGAGTGCGCGATTGAGAAGATTGCGGATTCGATGGGTTCGGATTTTGAGAAACTGGGGGCTTGGCTTGAGGAGAGCGGGCTGCAGCCGGCGGGGCCTCCGTTTACGATTTACGACAAGTGGAGCATGGGGAAGGGGACCTGTGGCTATGTATCGGGATTTCCCATCGAAGGGGACGTGGGAGATTTGCCGTCCGAGTTTGTGACGGGGGAAGCGCCGGCTTGCCGGGGATACGTCGTGCGGCATACGGGGCCCTATCGGCATTTGGGGAATGCCTGGTCGGCGGGGATGATGCACGGGCGGGCGAAGCAGTTTTCGCAGTCGAAGAAAGTGTATCCGTTCGAGGTGTATGAGAACGATCCGAAGACGACGCCGGAGGGGGAATTGGTGACGGCGATTTATTTTCCGGTGAAGTGACGGCCGGGGTTCCGGGGGTGAGGCCGGGGCGTGGCAGCGTGTTTACTCGAACGTTAGGAAGGGCTTGAGTGAATCGAGAGTTTTGGGGCCGATACCGGGGACCGCTAGGAGGTCGTCGGGGGATTGGTAGGGGCGGTGTTCGATGATGCGAAGGGCCATTGTTTCGCCGATGCCGGGCAGGGCGATGAGTTCATCGCGGGCGGCGGTATTGGGATTGATGGATTCGCCTTCCGCCAGGGCTGGGGGTTTGCTCATTGCGGCCTGGAGTTCAGCTTCTTCTCTTCGGGCTTCGCGCCGTTCATCGTGGAGGCGATCCCAGTCCGTGTGAGCCCAAGCGCCGGCGTCATTTTTGGCAGCGAGGAGTTCGAAGTCGTGGAGTTGTTCGCGCCATTCGGCGGCGGAGGTGCCGGTGGGATGCGAGCGGACGACGCCGAAAGCGCGGGCGAGGCCTTTCTGGACGAGGAGTTCGGCGAGGTCCTTGCCGTCGGCGGTGGTGACAAACCCGTAAACGCGTTTGTAACGGGGATCGCCGCGACCGTCGGCAAAGGCCGTGTGGACCGTGAAGGGTTCGGTTAGGATTTTCGCGAGGGTGACTTTGGCTTCTTCGCCGATGCTTTTGGCGACGATAATGTCGGCGATGCCGAACCAGCGGCGTTGGTCTCGGAGGCGGCGGGCGTTGGATTCATCGTTCTCGATGTGCATTTCCATGCAATCGACGCCGTATAGTCGAATGGTGAAGGTTCGTCCGTCGGGAAATTTCACGGGGAAGGAATCGCCGTCGGACCAATCGGCGGGTTGGAGGGTGCAGTTGGGGAAGGATTGAAGGGGATCGGTGGCGGAAGCAGGGACGGGGGTGAGGAGAAGAGCGGTGAAAAGGGCGAGGGCGATGAAGTGTTTTGGGGGCATTGTTGGACTTGTGAATATTCATCAGGAGCTGCGGAATATCCACCGGTGAAGTGGGATGCCGAGATGAGCGGCACCGGTTCATTGGGAAGGGGCTTGCGGGGGTAGGTCGTGGTCGTTAACGTTTTGGGATGCGCGTCTCGGGCATAGTGGTGGCGGTGTTGCTGTGGGCATTGGTGTTGGTACCTGCGGGCGGTGTGGAGATGGAGCGGGAGTGGACGGATGAGAGTGGGCGCACGACGCGAGGGACCTTGGTGGGGGCGACGGACAACACGATTCAGATTCGGGGGCAAGGGGACAAGGTGTATACCGTGCCGATTCGTAAACTGAGTTTGGAGGATCAGGTTTATATTGAGGAGTGGCGCAAGGAGGATCCTTTGAAGCGGGGGAGGCACGCGGAAGTGAATTTTTTTGGTTGCCGGGCGGAGGCGGAGAAGGTGGTGTTTGTGGTGGATGTATCGGCGTCGATGCGTTCCGAAGGAGACAACGGGAAGCCGCGCTTGGAGATTTTGAAGGAAGAGCTGGTCAAGGCGGTCGAGCGGCTGCCGGAGGGAATTCGATTTCAGGTATTGTTTTTCAGCGGTCCCGCCTGGTTCCTGGGGGAGGATTCGCTGCGGGAGGCCAAGAATTGGGAACGGAAAGACAGCGGGAACTTTTGGTATTACCGAGACGGGAAAGACGAGTCATTACCGGTGGGGCGATATTTGACGGCGGACGAAAAGACGGTTCGGGATGCCGTGCATGATATCGAGAACGTTCGTATTACGGGAGGCACCGACTGGCGATCGCCTTTGAAAATGGCGATCAAGATGGAACCGGAAGTGATTTTTTTCATGACGGATGGCGCGGTGGCGGAAGAGCCGAACCGGACGCCGTTGGTGGAGGATGTGTTGGCATTTAACGAGGCGAATGGAGCGGTGCAGATCAACACGATTGCGTTGATGGAGCCAAACGCGACCGAGAAGCTGGTGGCGTTGGCGGCGGGAAGCGGGGGTATGTGCACGGTGGTCGAGGATGACGGGACGGTTCGCGAAGTGACGGCCGGCGAGGAGAGCTAGGGTGAGCGGGATGAGAAACACCGTGTTTGCTTTGGGGGTGTTGATGCTGAGTGGCGTGCCGGCGGGAGCGGGAGAACTTCGGGGGACCGTGATTGATTTGGCGACGGGGAAGGCGGTGGCGGCGCGGGTTTATGTCGAGGGGGCGGACGGGGAGTTTTACCATGTGGAAGCGGCGAGTGAGGACGGGGAAGCGGTTCCGTATGAGAAGAAGCGGGGTGAGGGGTCGGTGGAAGTGCACACTTGCGTGTCGGCGCATCCGTTTGTGGTGGAATTACCGGCGGGCGAATACGAGATCACGGTGGAGCGGGGGAAAGAGTATTTTCCGACCGTGGCGCGGGTGACGCTGGGTGATGGGTCGATGACGGCGCAATTGCCGTTGCAGCGATGGATCGACATGGGGGAGCGGGGGTGGTTCAGCGGGGACACACATGTGCATCGGACGATGGCGGAACTGCCGACCGTGATTATGGCGGAAGATTTGAATGTGGCCCTGCCCTTGACCGCGTGGGTGACGGATTCGGAGCATCGGCCGACGACGGACAACAAGAGCCCGGTCCTCGTGCCGCCGGCGCGATTGATTGAAGTGGATGGGACTCATGTGATTTGGCCGGTGAACACGGAGTATGAGATATTCAGTGTCGCGGGGGAGCGGCATGTGTTGGGGGCGATCTTTGTGTTGCATCATCGCGAGGCCTTTGATTTGTCGGTGCCCCCGGTGGGCCCCTTGGCGGCGGCGGCGCGGGCGCAAGGGGCGGTGTTGGATTTGGACAAACACAACTGGCCGTGGTCGGTGATGTTGTTGCCGGTGATGGATGTGGATTTGTTTGAGCTGACGAATAACCACATTTGGCGGACGGAGTTCATGTTCTCGGATTGGAATGCGGAGTATGCGGATGCGGAGTTGTTTGGCTTGGAGATGAACGAAACTGGCGGGTTCACGGAAGAGGCGTGGATTCGCTTTGGGATGCAGATGTATTATGCGGTGTTGAGCTGCGGATTTCGGATGGCGCCGAGTGCGGGGACGGCGTCGGGGGTGCACCCGGTGCCGCTGGGATTTGGGCGGGTCTATGTGCATCTGGAGGACGGATTTGATTTTGAACGGTGGATGGAGGGTTTGAAGGCGGGGCGGAGTTTTGTAACGACGGGGCCGATGCTGGAAGTGGAGTTCTTGGGGGAGCAGGCGGGGCATGTCTTTGAGGGTGGAGTGGGCGGCGTGGTGGAGGTGCCGGTAGCGGGGCAATTGCTGGCTGCGAATGTGCGTGATTACCGGATCGAGGTGATTGTGAACGGCACCGTGCGGGAAGTGATGGAAGGGGAGGTTCAGGGCCTGGGGGACGGGGAGCATGCGGTGATGCAGGAGCGATTTACGGTTCCGGTCGCGGTGGCGGAGAGTTCGTGGATTGCGCTGGCGGCCTATGTGCATGACGCGGAGGGGCGCTTGCGTTTTGCGCACACGGGGCCGGTGTATGTGGATGTGGCGGGCAAGCCGTTGCGCGCGAAGCGGGCTGAAGTGGCGTATTTTGTGAAGCGATTGGAGGATGAGATTGCGCGGCACGAAGGGGTGTTGTCGGCGGCGGCGCTGGGGGAGTATGAAGAGGCGCTGGGGTATTTTCGGGGGTTGATGGAGGGGGCGCGGTGAGGAGGAGTTGAGTTAGTCGTCGAGGGAATGGGACTCGAAGAACTCCCACATGAGATCGTTGGCGTTGATGTCTCTGCATAGGGTGCCGAGGAAGGGGGGAGAAAAGGCGGCGCCGGGCCAGGTGTGTCCTCCGTTTTCGATGCGGATGAGGACGACGGGGGCTCCTTTGGTATTGTCTTTAGGGGAGTAAGTGAAGCGTTTGACCGTGCAGCCGTCGTCCGCGGGGTCGGGGAGGGATTCTTCCACGGGCGTGGGCTCGCAGTGGTTGGCCTTGATCCAGTTTTCGATCGTGTGATCGACCGAGTAAAAATCGGATTGGGCGATGGATTCGGGGCCGGGGCCGCCGTTGTAGTCGAGGAATTGGTCGTCGGTTCCGTGGAAATGCATGACGGGGACGGGGCGTGATGGTTCGCAGGTTTCCGTGCCCATGGTTCCGGCGACGGGAGCGATGGCGGCGATGCGATCGGCGAGATGATTGGCGACGTAATAGGAGACGATGCCGCCGTTCGACATGCCCGTTGCGTATACGCGTTTGGGGTCGACGTGTTGAGTCTTGATCAGTTCATCGATGAGGGCGTTGGTGAAGGCGACGTCATCGATCTCGTTGTGCATGGCGTATCCGCAGCACATGCCGCCGTTCCAGGTGAGCTTGTTTTCGATTCGGCCGGTACCGTTGGGATAGGCGACGATGAAGCCGGCTTCGTCGGCTTTGTCATTGAGACCGGAGAGGCGGAACATGGAATCGGCGTTGCCACCGCCGCCGTGGTAAACGATGACGAGGGGAAGAGGTTCTTCCGCGGTGGCTGCATTACCGGCCGGAAGGTGGAGAAGGTAGGAGCGTTCGAGGTCGCCGACGGAGATCGTATGTTCGGAGGCGGATGCGGGGCCGATTGTGCTGAGGAGGACGAGTGTGAGCGGGAGGATGGGGCATCTCATGCTTCCGAGAGACGTCGGGGGCGCGTCGTTGGTTACGCGTTGTTCATTGATCGGTCACGTCCAGGCGGAAGAAGATGTTGCGGACACCGGGGGGGACGGGGATGCGGGCGGTGCGCTGGAGGTGGGGGCCGAGGTCTTTGTCGGGATCGTAAGTGATGCCGGTGGTATGCCAGGTGGTGAGGTTGGTGGACCATTCGATTTGGTCGATCACCGTGTGGGCGAGTCCTTTGCTTTTCTGGTATCGGACCACGACCTGGCCGGGCTTGATATCGAAGGGGAGGGAGAGGAAGGACTGGGTGTTCTTCGGATTGGTATCCGCGAAGTATTCGAGGAGGTTCACGCTGGGGTCGCCGTCTGTGTTTCCATTGGGGCCGGTGGCGGGAAGGCTGGGGAACTGGGCGAGCCAGGCGGCGTATGATTTACCGGGAAAGACGACCGAGGTGTAGGCTTTGGGTGGGACGGGATTGAAGGGAATGGTCATGGTCAGCCTGAGAGCGCCGCTGGTCCCGCCGGCGGGACTGAGGTAGTAGGGGACTCCGCCGGGGGCGGTCGTGAGGGGGTTGCTGTTGGAGAAAAGTGATCCTGCGGCTTGGTAGTTGATGTCGATGAGGGCGGTGGCTGTGCCTTGATCGTAGTTTGATCCCTCGGTTTGCGGGGTGACGGCGGAGACGGCACCGGTGCCGCCGTCGATGGTGGCGGTGGCCGCAGCGCCCGCGCCGGAACCGCCACTGATGGTTACCTTTGGACCGAAAGCGGCTTGGTATCCCGAGCCGCCGGATACTTGGGTGTAGCTGGTAATTCTGCCGGGCGGCACGCCCCCGGCGGTGACGACGGGATTGAAGACGGCGCGGGGATTCGTGTCGAAGCTTGCGGTGATGACATTCGAGAAGACAGGATTGCCGTCGCCGGTTTCGATCGTGAGCACGTATTCGTTGTCGCCGGAGTTTCCGGTGAGTTGGGCGGGAGTGCCGGCGGTGCCTCCGGACAGCCAGGTTCCCGTCGTGGGATTGTAGGTGAGTGTGACCGTGCCGATGGATGCGGTGGGTTGGTCGGAGAAATGTGGTGGCAAGAGGGTATTCGGGGGCGACCACGAGAAGCCCATTTGGTATTCGATATCGGTGCCGCCGCTGGGGGTGAGGGTGCCGGTAGTGGAAGCTTGGACGGGGCGGGCGGGGCTGGTGGCGGGGTTGCCGTTGGCGGTGCCGAGGGCGGCGACGGAGAAAGTGTAGGGGGTGGCTTCCTTGAGGCCGGTCGCGGTGTATGAGGTGACCGCGCCCGCTTGCGTGGGGATGGTCACGGGCGTTCCGCCGGAGGGGGCGAGGGTTTCGATACGGTATTCATTGGCGCTGGAAATGGATTCCCATTCGATCTCGATGGACGTGTCGTTTCGTTTGGCCACGTAGGGCCGGGGGGAGTCGAGTCTTTGGTCGGGCAGGATCGTGATCCGGAGAGTTTGGTTGTCCTGAAGGACCATGAGGGGGGACGGTTCGATGCGATCGCTGAAGGCGAATCCGTATGCGTCGCTGGCGTTGTAGAGCATCGCGGCCCAGGCGTTGTAGAAGCCGTCGTTCGTCGAGCGGGCGAGGCCGAAGGGGAAGGCGGGGGGAACGGGGCCGTACCAGGTTTCGGAGGAGTTGCCGTAGACGCCGTTGATGTATCCGAAGCTGATGGCGGCGAGGACGTCGCGGGTAATGGCGCCGTAAACGATGTTGGTGTTGGCTTGGACTTGTTCGGGGGTGAGGCCGGCGACGGAAAAGGAATCGGCGCTGAGAGTGGCGCCGTAGATGAAGGTATCGAGCGAACCGGCGGGCGGGTTGATGGTGACGGTGGGCGCGGAGGCGAATCCGGCGCCGGGGGACGTCACGTTGATCGCGGTGACGGAGCCGCCGCTGACGGTGGCGGTGGCCAGGGCATTGATTCCGCCGCCGCCGCTGATGGTCACGATGGGTGCGGTGACGTATCCGGTGCCGCCGGCGGTGATCGTGACGGATGTGACCGTGCCGCCGGAGATGTTGGCGGTGCCGGTGGCTTGGGCGAGGTCGGTGGTGGGGAGATGAACGGTGACTTGGGCGTCGGGAGGTGTGGGCGCCGGAGGAGCGGGCGTGGTGGTGCCGGTGAGGACGACCTGGTGGCCGCCCAGGCCGTCGCTTTGGATGACGCCATTGTAGGTGTAGGCACTGCCGTTGGCGTTGCCGATGATTTCGATGGAGTGGGCGCCGAAGGACACGATGGGTGCGGAGGTGTATCCGGAGCCGGGATCGGTGACGAGGATGGAAGAGACCGCGCCGTCGGTAATGCTGGCGATCGCTTTGGCGCCGGAGCCGCCGCCGCCGGTGAGGATGACGCTGGGCGGGGCTTGGTGTCCGGAACCGCCGGCGAGGACGTGGACCATGGCGACGGATCCGCCACTAATCGTGGCGGAACCTGCGGGGGCGGAAGTGGGGGGAGTGGTGAGCGTGTCGAGATAGGTGCTGAAGCTGGGGAAGGGCGCGGGATCGCCGGGGACGTTGGTTGTCGTGCTCACGGAGGACGCGAGTTTGCCGGGGCCAAGGGCGCGCGCGAAGGTGCCGAGGCCGTCGGCGGTGGTCCAACCGGGTTCGGGGTTGGTGGAACCGATGGAGTAGAGGGCTTGGCCGGCGCCGATGTTTTCGAAGGCCTTGAGGAGCGACTCGGTGGAGAGGTAGTAATACCGTTCATCGATTTGGTTGAGGGAGCCGACGCTGCCTTCGAAGAGCTCGAATTGCATGGGCATGCTGTAGGCGTCGATGCTGGTGAGGTTGGCGCCGCTTTGGATATTTGCGTTGAAAGTGATTTCGCATTGGTCGAAGCGGAAGTTTGCGGTGACGGGATTGGCGTTGGCGTTGTTGGTATAGGTGAAGGGCGGGGAACCGCTGCCGTCGTTGTGGAAGATTTGGAAGACCCCGGAGCCGAGGGTATCGACGTTGAAGAAGTGGACTTGGCGGGTTTCGCCGGTGTAAGGAGAGACGATGGTTTGGTTGGTACCGCCGACCATCACGGCGGGGAGTTCGCTGATCGTTTTTGGGGTGACGGCCGCGGTGGAGGCGCTGTTGGCGAGGGCGAGCATGCCGCCGGGGGCGGTGACGTTCAGGGCGGAGCCGGTGACGGAGCCGCCGATGAGGAGGAGATAGGGATCGGTGCCGGTGTCGTCGACGACTTCGACGCGGAGATCGCCGGGGGCGGGCGATGTGAGGAGGAATAGTGTTAGGACCGGTAAAAGGAAAGAATAGGAACGACGCATGGGTGCTTTCTAGGAAGCGAGGGAGCGTGTGACAGGATGCTTTATAAATGGGGTGGAGGCAAGGGGAATGGCGAGTTGCGCAGCTGCGCAGTGTCGCAGATACGCAGGGGAAAGGCAGGGGAAATTCTCGGAGAGCTATTCGTCGGCGATTTCGTAGACGATGTTGATGTTGGCGCGGATTTCTTGTTCGCCGGGGGCGACGGGGACGGATTCGGCGGCGGCCATGCGGAGGGATTGTTGCATGGGTTGGGGGCGGGGGAAACCGACGGAGGCTTCGGAGATGGAGAGGACTTTGCCGACTTTGACGCCGGCGGCTTTGGCGTAGAGATCGGCGCGTTCGCGGGCTTTGCGCACGGCTTGGTCGCGGGCGTCGTTGAGGAGGGGTTCGGGGTCGGCGATGGAGAAGGAGACGCCGCCGAGTTGGTTGGAGCCGGCTTCGACGAGTTGGTCGAGGAGGGGCCCGAGTTGATCGAGATCGCGGATGCGGACGCGGACGTTATTGCTGACTTGGTATCCGACGATTTTGGGGCGCTGGGCGGCTTGGCCGGGCTGCGGGATCGTGCGATTGTATTGCGGGGAGACATTGAAGCCGGAGGTTTGGATGTCGCGTTCTTCGATACCGGCGTCGGTGAGTGTTTTCATGAGGGCTTCCATGGCGCTGGAATTGGCGTCGAGCGCGGCCTTGGCGGTGATGTCGTTGGTGGTGACACCGGTGGAGATCGTCGCCATGTCGGGGGTGGCGGTGACTTTGCCTTCGCCGGAGACGGAGATGGTGCGCGGAGGCTCATCATCGTCGGCGAGGGCGGCGGCGGGGGTAAAGAACGTCAGGGCGACGATGACGAGGGAATGTTGAATGGTGAATTTTGAATTTTGAAAGAAAGGCAAAGTTGGAGTCTTCATGGCGAATAGAAGTTAACCACAGAAAGGGGAGGTGTCAGGCGGGGATCTGAGTGGTGACCTGTCTTGGCGGCCGATACTTTGAGAAACCATGCGGGAAGAAGGGGGTTTTATTGCTGGTGATGATCGGAAGACGAGATGGTGAATGCACGAGGCGACGGCAGGTTTTGATTTGTGCCGTATTGGTTTTTGTGGGCGGGGTGACATTTGTTGAGAGGGCGTCTGCGCAAACTGATCCTGCGAGATTCAAGGAGTGGGATGAGGACCGGGACGGACGGCTCACGAAAGGGGAGGCGCCGAAGCAGGCGCAGGATCGATTTGAGCAGATTGATGCGGACGGGGATGGATTTATCACGTTGGAAGAATTGGATACTTTTCGTGGGCGTGGAGGGGGAGCTGGCGAGGGCAACGAACGGCGCGGGCCGGAGGAATTTCAGCCGGAAAGGATTCCGGAATCGGTGAGTCCGGTTGAGGAGTTGTTGGTCAGTGAGACTTCGTATGCGGTTGTTCGAAAGCCCGCGGGTGAGGGGCCGTTTCCGGCGGTGATTTTCCTTCACGGCGGATTGGGTCGGAGCGGGATGGAGAAGCTGCGGGAGAACTCGCTGAGTCAATGGACGAGTCTGCGTTTTCTTTCGTGGGGATATGTCACGGTGAATGCGACGCGGCGGCCGAACAATCATGATCCGCAGGAGCGCGGCCTGGTCGAGGACACGGTGGCGATGGTCGAGGCGGTGCAAGCGTTGCCGGAAGTTGATCCGGAGAGCGTGGTCCTTTACGGGGGCAGCGGTGGAGGGACCCTGGCTTTGGAAGTGGCGGGCGCGACCGATGTGGCGGCGGTCGTGGCGGGGGAGCCGGCGACGATTATTTACATGGAGATGTTCACGAAGGAGCACATTATTTTTGATGAGAGCGGCAGGCCGACGGGTGACCGGCGTTGGGATGTGATGAACGCGGATGCCGCGTCTTTATATACACCTGAGCTCAAGGAGTTGACGCGGGGCAAGATGGCGGGAATTCGGTGTCCGGTATTGATCTTGCACGGCGATCAGCATGCATTGAAGAAATTCAACATGGAGGTCTTTGTGCCGGAGATGGAAGTGGTGGAGAAGGAGATCGAGCTTAAGGTTTACCCGGGGGAGAACCATGGGTTTTACTGGGGGCGGGGCAGGGATGCCGAGTTGGTATTGCAGGCGACGCGTGATGCGGATGCTTTTTTTCGGAAGCACATTGCGACGCCGCCGGCCGCAGACTAGTTCGCTAGTCGGTTGGCTTTTGGCCCGGCGCCGTTTCGTGACCGCGGATTTCTTCTTGGTCGGCGGCCGAAAAATCTTCGATGTGGAGCATGAAGGTTTCGCCGGAAGGGTCTTCGAAGAGGGCGAAGCGGCCGTTACTGGCGACGGTTTTGATCTTGCCGGTGAAGGGGTCGCCATTTGTCGGGGTCCATTCGCGCATGCCGGGCGGGATGGGTGCGGGGGCGGAGGTGGAATCGATATCGGAGGAAGCTTCGGCGTTGGTCGAATTGTTTGAGCTGTTGAAATGGAAGAAGGCGGCCACGGCGAGCGCGAGGAGGATCAAGAGACCGAGGGCCAGGAGGGTGATCTTTATTTTTTTGGCGCGGGTGCCTCCGAGGGATCCGGAGGGGTGCTTGTATCCTTTGTAAAAGGGGTCCTTTCCCATGGAGGTATTCTATTCACAACTGATTGGATAGGGGAAGGAGATAGAGGGGCGGTCCGGAGATAGGATTGGGTCTGGTTCCCGGTCATGGCGGCGGTCGATCCGGGATTTTCAATTGCCCGGCTGCGATGAGAGGCGAGGGTGGCGAGCGACGATGGGCGGCGAAGTATCAATCACGGAGAAGTTTCTGCTGGAGGCGGGCGGCTGGAAGGAAATGAAAGCCGCGCGGCTGTTGCATGGCGGCGAGCATGTGATCGACGCGAGCTATGAAGCCGGGTTCATGGAGGGAGTTGTGCAGGATCGGGGCAAAGCGTATCGGGCGAAATTGAAGGTGGGGTCGTTGATGGACATGGAGAATCTTTGCTCGTGTCCGGCGGCGCGGCGGGACGGAATCATTTGCGCGCACGTGTTGGCGGTGGGGCTGGAGATCATCCAGTCGCATGAGCGGAAGAACGTGACGGAAGCTGTGGTGGAGGAAGTCGCTTCGGCCGACGGGGGCGGTGGTGCCGAGGCCACGAGCGGGCGCATTGATGAAGGAGGGGATTCAGGATGGCCCGCGGTGGTGGAGAGTTATCGTGAGGGTGCGGTGCCGGGGTGTTGTCATGTGATCTTGCCCTTAAATTTCGAAGGAGCGTGGGACAAAGGACGGCTCACGGTGGGTGTGGAAGTGGAGATGGAGGGGGATCGAAGGTTGCTCAGTGCCGTGCCGATCGGCACGACCTTGTTTTTGGAAGGGCCGGATGCGAACTTGATGGACTTTCTGCGATCGATTTCTCCGGACGACGTGCCGGGAACGATGATGTTGGGGCGGGAAGACTTTTTGCGTTTACTGGATGCGCTTGCCGGGCATGAGCGGGTGGCTTTTGGGAAGAAGAATCGCGCGGTGATTTCGATTGCGCCCTATCGTCCGGCCCTCGACGTGAAGGGGTCTCTCCTAAAGGTTTCCTGGCCGGGGAGCGTCGTCCCCTTGGTGGGTAAGGCGGGCGCGTGGGCGATGTCGGAAGGGGTGTTTGAGCCGGTCGCGCCGGGCTTGCCGGAGGCGTTGGGCGCGATTTTCGCTGAGGGCTATCGATTGGAGCCGGCGTCGGGGCCGGTGGTATTGGAGATGTTGGCGGGGGCGTTTGAGGTGGGAGCGGCTTGCTTGGAGGGTCTTCCGGAAGTGGTGGCTCCCGAGGTGGAATTGATGTTGGAGGGATCGTTGAACTGCTTGGAGATGCGGGTGGTTTTTGATTATGGCTTCTGCCGGCGAGCGGCGGACGGGCAAGCGCCGGGGAGCGAGGCGCAATGGGAAGAAGGGGAATTGGAAGACGGTCGGCGGGTGGTGACGGACCCGGCATTTGAGAGAGCCACGATCGATGCATTGCGTGTTCATGGGATTGATTGGTCGCGGAAGCTGAAGGCGTATGTGATTCGCGAGGCGGATGCCATTTTGCAATTTCATGCCCACGGGATGGCCCGGCTTGATCCGCGTTGGAAAGTCACGACGGGTGAGCGGTTTGAGCATGCGGCGAAGCAAGTGGTGGCCGTCAATCCGTCGCTCGCGTTTGAACCGGGGGGATCGGATTGGTTTGCGGTTTCGATGGAATTTGAATCTGCGGCGGGAGACACGATCTCCCGGCAGGATGTGCATCATCTTTTGTTGAAGGGACAGAATCATCAGAAGACGGCCGGGGGTGAGATTGCGGTGATCGATGCGGAGCTGATTGAAGATTTGCAGGAAACCATCGCCGACTGTGATCCTCGTCAGTCGCAGCCGGGAACTTTTTCGGTGGGCCGTCGATTTGCGGCTTACCTGGGGGAGGCGACGCGCGGGCGCGAGGTCATGTTATCGGGGGCGAAGCCCTGGGAGGCGAGGGCAAAGGATGGCGCACAGCGGCGACGGGAAGGAGAATTGGGGGAGCTGAAAGAGATTCTGCGGCCCTATCAGCGGGAGGGAGTGGACTGGATGTTGGCCCTTGATGAACGGGGGATGGGGGGAATCCTGGCGGACGACATGGGTCTTGGCAAAACCTTGCAGGCCCTGGCGTTCTTAAAAGTCGTGGGTGGGCGCGCCTTGGTGGTATGTCCTTCCTCGCTCGTGCACAACTGGATGAATGAGGCAGCTCGGTTTGTTCCAGGGTTGAAGGCGGTGGCGATCGACGGGCCGGGGCGGAAAGAGACCTTCCGGACTGAAGGAGCCGACGCGGACATTCTCGTCACGAGTTATGCCCTGTTGCGTCGGGACGAGGCGTTGTATCGCGGCTTGGAATTCGATGTCATGATTCTCGACGAAGCGCAGCACATCAAGAACCCGGAAGCGAAGGTGACGAAGGCGGCGGGGCGGATTGCGGCGGGCCGACGTGTTGCGCTTACGGGAACTCCGATTGAGAACTCGGTCCGGGACATTTGGTCGGTGATGAACTTTGTCATGCCGGGCTATCTTGGGAAGCGGATGGATTTTGCCGAGCGATTTGAGAAACCGATCACGAGCGGGGGCGGTGAAGCGCAGGCATTGCAGACGCGTCTCTCGCGACGATTGCAGCCGGTCGTCCTGCGTCGCCTGAAGAGTGACGTGGCGAGAGATTTGCCGGAGAAAATCGAGCAGACGATTTACTGTGACTTGAGTCCGGCGCAGCGGGATGTGTATGGGACTATTCTTCACGAAAGCCGGAAGACGATTCTTGATGCGGAAGGCGCGCGGAAGCGGATGGTGGCGTTGACGGCCTTGTTGCGTCTGCGGCAAGTGTGTTGTGATTTGCGATTGCTGGATTTGCCGGGGCGCGATCTCACTAACGAGATGTCAGCGAAGCTCGCGGCGATGGAAGAATTGATTGAGGAGGCGATCGAGGGGGGGCACCGGGTGCTTATTTTCAGCCAATTCGTGCAGATGCTCCAGGTGCTGGTGCCGATGCTTCATGAGAAGGGGCATGACTATTGTTATCTCGACGGGCAGACCAAGAAGCGGGGCGAAGTTGTGGCGCGGTTTCAGGAGGACGAATCGATCCCGGTGTTTTTGATCAGTTTGAAGGCGGGCGGCGTGGGGTTGAATCTCACGGGTGCGGACACCGTCATTCATGTCGACCCCTGGTGGAATCCGGCGGTGGAAGCGCAGGCGACGGACCGGGCGCACCGGATCGGGCAGGAGCGCGTCGTGACTTCATACAAGCTGATCGCTCGGGATACCGTGGAGGAGAAGATTCTCACGTTGCAGGAAAAGAAGGCGGCGACGATGCGAGCGGTATTGGCGGATGGCGGGCTGGATGCGGGACGGGCCGGATTGGATGAGGAGGAGATTCTCTCGCTTTTTGAGTAGGGACAGAAAAAGCGGGCTCTAAAGTTGGGAATCGATGGGGAGCCACTTCAGGATTCCCACCATGATTTTTTGCCCGGTTGTGGCATGTGGTTCTTCCGTCATAACCACATCGGGGCCGCCTTGTCCGCCGACCCATTCCAATTTGGAACGACCGCCTTCGTCGGTCATCCGGACTTCGAACGCGACTTCATTGATGTTGTCCTCGAATCGTTGTGAGGCGGCGGCCGCGAGTTCGGGATCACGAAAGACGAGGCCGATCTCGTTGTTGATGAAGAGCGAGCGTTGATCGAAGTTGAATGAGCCCACGAACATTGTGTCGTCGTCGAAGACCATGCTCTTGGCGTGGAGACTGGATTTTTTGAGGCCGGGCAACCAGGTGAACGATTTGCCTTCCCGTTCCTTGAGCATTTCATCGAGTTCAAAGAGGCGGACGCCGCAGCGCAGCAATCGGCGTCGGTATTTTGAGTAGCCGGCATGGACGGCGGATACGTCGTTGGATGCGAGTGAATTGGTAAGGATTCGCACGTCTACGCCGTCGGCGACCAGTTTGCACAGGGCCTCGCAGGCTTTGTCGCCGGGCACGAAATAGGGGGAGACGATATAGACCGTCTCGGTCGATTCGAGGACATAGGGCGCGAGCTGCGAGATGAGGAGTTTATCTTTTCCCTGTTTGCCGAGAGATTTCTTTAAGGGCGAATCGCTAATGACGCGTGCGTCCGACCAGCTGAACGCGAGCGATCCGTCGGCGAGACCCTTGGCGAGGTCGGATTGGGTCAGGGCGATGACGTAACGGGAGGTGGAGTTGTCCTGGTAGAACTCTTCCCGTGCGTTGCGCAGGACCTCCAGTTCTTCCTCGGTGCCCGGTCGCACGAGGATGTCGACCGGGTAGGCGAACTCGCTGTTCCAATAGGCGTCGAATTCGGCTGACACTTCGGCGACAGGGGGACCGATGGCCAGGACATCGATGTCGGAGAAGGCAACCTCGGGATTGGCGTTGAAATACTCGTCACCGATATTTCGGCCGCCGAGGATGGTGGCTTGGTTATCGATGGTGAACGACTTGGAGTGCATGCGGTAATTGATGTCCGTGAAGCGGAGGACATTTTGAATCAATCGGCTGCGCCGTCGTTTCCAAGGATTCCACAGGCGCACCTCGATCATGGGATGACTGTCGAGGGCGACCCAGGTGTCTTCGCCTTTGTTTCCGTAGATATCGTCGATGAGCAATCGGACCCGAACGCCGCGATCGGCGGCGCGGAGCAGATCATACGTGAGGAGGCGGCCCACCGTGTCCTGGTTGTACATGTAATACTGCACATCGAGACTTTTCTCGGCCTGACGGGCGAGGAGGGCGCGGGCGGCAAAGGCGTCGCGACCGTCGCCCAGGAGGAACACTCCGGCTTTACCGGGCTGGGCATTCAGTTCTTCGGCAAACAATTTGCCCAAGGAAGTGGCGGCGCCGTCCTCGATGGCGTGGGATTGCTTGCGATTTGAAATATCGGGAAGGCGGTAGTGAATCTTCGCGAGGAGGAAAACGGTGACAAGGAAGACTGCGACGTAGCCAAGGCGTTTTGCCCATCGGCGGAAGAAAGTGATCCGGTCTGCTGTCATAGAGGGATAGCCAAGGTTAAGGGAGGGAAGCGGGGATGTCAGGATTTGTTCCGGCCAACGTGAATTGAAAGCGGGCGATCAAGCGCGAGGTGGATTGCGGAGGATCATTGGGTGCTCGACGGGGAATAGGGGCGTGGGTAAGGTGCGCTATGAGCGAGGAACAGACGTCGAGAACTTACCCGCGAACCTTGTCCCACATTGGGATGTCCGTGCCGGACTTGGACGCGGCCGTGAAGTTTTACACGGAGGTATTGGGTTGGTATCTCATTATGGAGCCGACCGAGGTGATTGAGGATGACAGTGCGATTGGCGTGATGTGTGATGATGTCTTTGGGGAGGGATGGGGATCGTTTCGCATTGCGCATTTATCGACGGGAGACCGGATCGGGGTGGAATTGTTTCAGTTTCCTCAGCAGGAGACTCGAGAGAACAACTTTGAATACTGGAAGACGGGTATTTTTCATTTCTGTGTTCAGGACCCTGATTTGGAGGGGCTTGTGGAGAAGATCGTGGCGGCGGGAGGGAAGAAGCGGATGAATGCGCCGCGATACTATTACCCGGGGGAAAAGCCGTATCGGATGATCTACATGGAAGATCCTTTTGGGCACATTCTTGAGCTATACAGCCACAGCTATGAGCTCACGTATTCGTCAGGTGCGTATGTGTGAGGGGACTGGGGGCGATCGCCATCTGGGGATGGCTAGTGGAGAGGTGGCCTGAATCGCGGCGGCATCGGCGAGAGCATGCGATCGTAGATTGGCTGAGGATAGATTCGCCTGAGATCGCCCGGGGACAGGTAGTCTGGGTGATGAGTTTCGGTTAGGGTGGCGTATGGGATGACTACTTTGCCGTCGGTGATGTCCAGTTGGTAGGTGTGGGTGGCGAGATGGGTCGGTGGGGTGAGGCGCATGAGCTTGGCAAGGGAGGCGTCGACTTCGTTGTTCCCGGTGAGTTCATACTCACCAAAGCGATGGCGGCGTTTCGTCACGGTCCATCCGCCGTCTTTCAGGGTGGCTCCGAGCGAGGCGCCCGCAAGAATTTGCTCGTGGAGCGGAGTGACAGTGGATGGCAGGTCGCCGGGATCGATGAAGCGGACGACGGCGTAGGTGCGGGTGGTAGTGACGCCATCTTTGGTGCTATCGAGATGGGAGACGCGGACCGTGTCGGTTTGGGAGAGGATTTCCACCCGGCAGTTTCCGTAGCGTTGCGTGATGCGCTCGCTGTTGAGGGGCGCGGAGGCATCGTTTGACGGCGGCGCCACCTGGCATTGGGCGAGGAAGACGGTGAGGAAAGCGATGGTCAGGAATGTGATTCGCGCAGCCATGGTCAGGATTGGAAGAGAGCGATTTCGGAAGGCACGTGAATCCAGCCCTCGGCAATGGCATGTTCGGCTGATTTTGGATCCGGAGGCTCGTGGGTCATCTCGAGGGCGGCCGCGCGGGTGGTCAGGGCGGCGAGCCAAGCGTCGAGGACATCGGCGTTTTGGGTCAAGCGATCGATGGGCGCTTTTAGCGGTGGGAATATTTCGTTGATTGCGTGGACGATCTCTTCTCGGCGATCGATGGACGCTTGATCGTTTTTCTTATATCCCGTCGCGAGGAGATTCCAGGCTTTCAGGGTGGCGGCGGGATAGACTTCGAAGAAGCGCCCATCCTTTCCCGAACGATCGTGAACGGCGTGACGCTTTAGAAGGGCCATCGCCCGCATGGCGGGGAGGGCGATGAGATCGCTGGAGACGCTCAGGGGTCTGTTCTTTGGATTGAGAGATCTCACGAAGCGATCGGTCTCACGGAAGCGAAGTTGGTCGCGGATTTCATCGTTCCATTTTGTTTCCTGCCAGCGGGCGGTAGCTTCGCGAAAGGCATGAGGCCAACCGAGGGGGGCATCGATACCGATGGCATCGGCATTTGAGATCAGGTCATCGAGATCTTCATCGTGACAGCTTTCGCGGAGTTCGAGGATCGTGACGTGGCTCTCGGTCCATTCGAGCAGGCACGCCGCAGTGCGGTCGGGTTGAGAAGCGAGATCGATGCCGAGCGTGCGCATGTTGCAGAGAGATTACGTCAGGGGAAGTGCCGGCGAAAGCGATTGATGCTGGGACCGGCGGGCCGAGTGTGGTAGTCAAGGATCATGGAGGGAGCGCTGATTCTTTGGTATGTGTTGGTCGGGGGGTCCCTGGTGGTGTTGGTCTGGGATTTGGCGACGAATACGCCGACGGGCGGGGTGATGAAGTTGGCCTGGGTATTGGTCGTGCTTTACACGGGACCGGTGGGGTTGGTGTTATTTTTGTTGAGTTGCCGGCAGCCGTTGCCGGGGACGCATGATGAATTTATTCGGCCGCATTGGAAGCAGGCGACGGGGTCCTTGTTGCACTGCGTGGCGGGGGACGCGACGGGGATCATTGTGTCGGCGGCGATCGTGTCGCATTTCGGATTGCCGAACGGGGTGGATTTAATCATCGAATATCTGTCGGCGTTTTTGGTGGGACTGTTTGTGTTTCAGGCCTTGTTCATGCTGAAGATGTATCAGGGCAACTATTGGTTGGCGGTGCGGAAGACCTTTTTTGCGGAGACAGTGTCGATGAACATGGTGATGGTCGGGATGATTCCGACGATGGTGATCTTGATGCATCGCGTGCCGGGGGCGGACTCGCCGTATCGATTGGAGTTTTGGGGGGTGATGTCGTTGGCAACCTTGGCGGGGATGGTCACGGCGTATCCGATCAACTCGTGGATGGTCGCGAAGGGGTTGAAGCACGGGATGATGTCGGCGGTGCCGAAGCCGAAGGGGAAGGAGAAAGAAGAGATGAAGATGGACGGGATGGACATGGGCGGGCATGAGGACATGGAGATGGGCGAGATGAAGATGGACATGGGCGAGGGACAGGGGGAGGCGCATCATCATCATCATGAGGCGGCGAGTTTGCCGAAAGGGAAGGCGATGGGGATTCTCGTGGGGACCTTTGTGTTGTTGTTGCTGGTGGTTTGGGTGACTTCGCGGTTTGTGCCGATTGTTTTTTAGTTGATCGGTTGATCCGTTGGCCGGTTAATCGGGAGTGGTGTTATGAAGCTGGTAAGAATCATGGTGATGGTTTGCGGGGTGCTTGTGATGGGGATGAGCGCGGGGTGGGGATTGACGAAGGATGGGAGTTACGAAGTGACGACCAAGAACGGGCCGGATGCGGAGACGGGCGGATGGTTCATTAATTTGGGAATCACCGGGGCGCGGGGGAAGATGACCCAAGATGCGCCGCGGGTGATGGAGGTGGCGTATGTGTTCAAGGGGACGCCGGCGGACGGGGTGTTGCAGGTGGGCGATCGGATTGTCGGGGTGAACGGCAAGCGATTCCGTGAGGATCACAAGTTTGGCTATGGAATGGACAAGTTTGGGTATGAGGGGCCGATCATGGACATCGGGCACGCGCTTGAGGAGAGCCAGGGGCCGGAGCTGGACGGGAAGCTGAGTTTTGATTTGGAACGAGACGGAGTTGAAATGACCGTGGAGATCATTTTGCCGACCGAGTATGGGCAGTTCTCGGAGACCTATCCGTTCGATTGTGCGAAGACGGATCGGATGCTCGCGGAGATGTTCGAATACTTGGCTGATCGCCAAAGGGACGACGGATCGTGGACGGGGGGTCGGGTGTATGTCGATGCGTTTGCGGCGTTGGCTTTGCTGGCGAGCGGGGATTCGAAATACAAGCGGAACGTGGAGAAGGCGATGCGGTATTTTGCCGATCGCACGAACGACGAGATTGATTACGGGGGGTACGATTGTTGGAAGTATGGGCTGTGGGGGGTGGCGCTTGCGGAGTATTACTTGGCGACGGAGGAGAAGTGGGTGTTGGACGAGCTGGATGAGATCAATCGTTGGCTGGTGTTGTCGCAGTTTGACAAGGACTATCGAAACGAGAAGGGGGCGGGCGGTTGGGGACATCGGCCGAAGGACAAGCCGGGTGGCAACGGATACGGACCGATTTGCATGATCACGGCGCAGGCCTTCGCGGCGTGGGGTTTGATCGGGCAGTGCGGGCTCGAGGTGAACCGGGAGCGTTATGATTTGGCGCAGGAATTTCTCGAGGAGGGGACCAACAACATTGGCTATGTGTGGTATGCGGATGGGAATGCGGGAGACGACAAGTATGCCGATATGGGACGAACGGGGGCGTCGGCGGTGGCGCATGCGGTTAGTCCGTTTGATGAAAGCAAGTATCGGTCGTTTGCGACGAAATCGGCGGAATGTATCGGGGAGAATTTCAACACCTTCATCGACACGCATGGGTCGCCGTTGTTGGGACTGGGCTGGACGGCGTTGGGGGCGGCGCAGGATGAGGATTCGTTTCGGAGCCTGATGGACGAACACGTGTGGCACTTCAATCTGTCGCACTGTCCGGACGGGACGTTTTATTATCAGCCGAACCGGGACAACAACCCGCAGGATTACACGGCGGACGCGCGGTTGAGTGCGACGGCGACGACGGCGTTGGTGATGGCGATCAAGTATGGATCGTTGCGGGTGATGGGAGGTGAGGGAAGGAGGAATGATGAACAGGGATTGATGAAGGAAGAGGGAGGGAACGCCACGGAGGAAATGAGAACTTTCTACAGCGCGGATGGGGATCGGTCGTTTGAAGGGATTCTGGAGGGCTATGATGCGGCGACGGAGGAAGTGACGGTGCGGATGTCGGATGGGCGGGTGTCGCGTTTTCCGTTGTCGGCTTTGAGTGAGGAAGATCGGGCTTTTGTCCTGGGTGAGGAGGAATAGGGCGGTTTTTGGGCGGGGCGTGCAGGGGAGTTTTTTTGTAACAGGGTGGGTGCGGGGGTTATGTATGGGGTAGGATTTTCTCCATGCTCCGTTCTGAAGACCCGGCCTTTCACACCACGCGTTGGACCGTGGTGCTGGAGGCGCGTGGTCAGGAGGAGGAGGCCTTGGAGGACTTGTGCCGGCGGTATTGGTATCCTTTGTATGTCTTTGTGCGGCGTCGCGGTCATGGAGCGGCAGATGCGGAGGATTTGACGCAGGAGTTTTTTGCGCGGCTTCTCGAGAAGAAGTGGTTGGATGCGGTGGATCGGGACCGAGGGAAGTTTCGTTCGTTCTTGATGATGGCGATGAAGCGTTTTCTCGCGAACGAGTGGGATCGCTCGCAGAGCTTGAAGCGCGGGGGCGGGGCGACGCATTTCTCTTTGGATATGGACGGGGCGGAAGAGCGCTATGCGGAAGAGCCGGGCGAGCCGGCGGATGAGGCGTTGGTGTATGATCGGCGTTGGGCGTTGACTTTGTTGGATCGGAGTTTGCGGAAGTTGGAGGACGAGGAAGAGGGGGAGCGGTTTGCGGTTTTGAAGCAGTGTCTGACGGCGGAGCGGGGTGGTTTTGATTGTGCGGGTGCGGGATCGATCCTGGGAATGAGTGAGGGGGCGGTTCGGGTGGCGGTGCATCGATTGCGGAAGCGCTTCCGGGAAATTTTTCGTGCGGAGATTGCGGAGACCGTCGCGGACGCGGGCGATCTTGACGGCGAGATGCGGTATCTCGCGGAGATTTTGGCGAAGGGTTGAGATTTTTTGTAACGGCGATACGGCGGAGCTTATGGAACGGGTGGATGAATGAAGACGTGAACGACGAGGGGCGGGAGAAGTGTCCACGTTGCGGGGCGCCGATGCCGCCGGATGCGCCGGGGGATTTGTGTCCGCGCTGTCTTTTGGCGCTTCCGTTGGAACGGGAGACGATCGTATTGGGACCGGGCGGCGAGTCGGCGGGCGGTGGGGGCGTGCCGGAGATTGACGCGGTGCAGGCGCATTTTCCGCAATTGGAGATTCTTGAGTGTCTTGGGCGTGGCGGGATGGGAGTGGTGTTCAAGGCGCGGCAGAAATCGCTTAACCGGATGGTGGCCTTGAAGTTGCTGGCGCCGGAGCGGGCCGGGGAGAGTGGCTTTGCGGAGCGATTTCAGAAGGAGGCGCATGCCTTGGCGGCGCTGAGTCATCCTAACATTGTGACGATTCATGATTTTGGGGAAGTGGGCGGTTTTTTCTTTCTTTTGATGGAGTTTGTGGACGGGGTGAATTTGCGGCAGGCGATGAATGCGGGGAAGTTCACGCCGGAGGAAGCGTTGGCGATCGTGCCCCCGGTCTGTGAGGCGCTGCAATACGCGCACGAGCATGGGATCATTCACCGTGACATCAAGCCGGAGAATCTTTTGTTGGATAGAGAGGGGCGGGTGAAGATTGCGGACTTCGGGGTGGCGAAGATGGTGGGGGCGAAGGCGGCGGTGGAGGAGCGTGTGAGTGGTGGAGGTGTGGCCGATACAATGGCGGCGGGGACCCCGCGATACATGGCTCCGGAACAGATGGACGGGCCCGGGCCGGCGGATCACCGGGTGGATATTTATGCGATGGGCGTGGTGCTTTACGAGCTGCTGACCGGGGAAGTGCCGGTTAAGGGGGAAATTGCTCCGCCGTCGAAGCGTGTCGACGTTGATGTGCGCATTGACGAGATTGTATTGCGGGCCTTGGAAGAAGCGCCCGAGATGCGATACGCGACGGCGGCGGAGTTTCGCACGCGGGTTGAGGGCGTTTCCACCGAGGGGGGAGGGGCTGACCTCGGGAGCGCGGGAGGGGCGGCGATGGCGCCGACGAAGGTGTCGGACAGGGAATCGCCGGTGGGAGGGCCGCGTCTGTCGCGGGCGGCATTGTGGGGGTTGATTTGGATTGGGTTGTTATTGGGGGCCGTGCCGACCGTGCTGTTGATCGCTTGGGCCAATGACGGTATGGCGGCGGGGACCGTGCTGAAGGTGATCCTGATGCCGATCATGCTGGTGGCGGCGACGGCGCCGGTCGGGGCGACCGTGCTGGGGTGGGTGGGAGTGACGCAGATTCGGCGATCGCGGGGGCGGTTGTATGGGCTGGGGCTCGCCGTTTGCGATGGTCTTTTGTTTCCGATGTTGCTGCTCAACGCGGCGATCGTGATGGCGTTCATCATGACGATCCGGATGGCATACTTCGGGCATTCGGTGGAGTCGATGCTCTGGCTTTTTTGGGTCGCCGGGGTGTTTCTAATGGGGCTGAACGTGTTGATTGTTTGGTTGGTTTGGCGGGCGGTGAAGCGGGGATTGGCGCCGGCGGAGGGAGGGATGAATGTTTCGGGAGGCGGTGGTGAGGAAGGGGGGGAAGCGAGCGGTGGGTTCAGGAATGTTCTCGGAGTGGTGGGGTTCATCGTCGCGGGAATGGCGGGGGTGTTTGGATTGGCGACCTTTGCCACCTGGTCGAATCCGGCGGATTGGTTGTCGGGGGCGATCATTGGGTGCGGTGCGATGGGGGTAGTGTTAGGGATTATTGCTCGCCGCAGTGCGTTTGGGCGGTGGGCGATCGTCGTGGGCGGGGTGAACCTGTTGATTGCGGTGGTGGTGGCGGGCGTGGTGGTTGTGGAAGAGCGGATGGAACAGAATCGTCCCTGGGCGGGGAGTTCGGAGGCGGCTTCAGCGAGATTTGAGTATCGGGTGTTTGTCGTCGACGCGCCGGCGGCTGATGCCGCGATCCCAAAAGGCAAGCGCTGGGGTGCCCGGGACGAAAGTGATTTGGCGGGGCTGCACAATTATCGGGAGTCCGAGATGGCACGGGTAAACCACGGAACGCTTCATGAATTGATGGGCGAGGCGAATTCACCGTGGGGATTGCTGAAGGATGATGGTCGTCGGGTTTCGGCGGAGTGGTGGAATCCCGGGTTGGAAACGAGTTGGCGATTTGGGCCGGGGTCTGGGGACTTGGAGATGGGGTACCTGTTGGAGGATGGTGAGGAGCAAGTGCGCGTGGTGGGTAGCGTCGCTTTCTCGGATGCCGGCGAATCGGTGCGGACTT
Organism: Verrucomicrobiota bacterium; assembly: GCA_039028175.1. GTDB lineage: Bacteria > Verrucomicrobiota > Verrucomicrobiia > Verrucomicrobiales > DEV007 > JBCDBW01. Next base: position 17,132 of record JBCCIR010000019.1, on the reverse strand, counting down.
CTTTTGCTTACGCGGGTCGTGCGCCGGGTGCCGACGGAGCCTTTGTCGTGTTGTTGCCGTTTACCGATGTCGAGCGGGGTGAGCAGTATCTGGTGTTCGCGTTGACAGTCACGGACCAGCGGGCGGCGCGGGTGCGGTATTATTTTGGGTCGACGATTGGGGCCTTTGTTCCGGAATGCGCGGCACCGCGTTACGAGTGGTTTGATTTAGAATCGGGGGATGCCTATTCGATGGAGGATACGCCCGGGTTTGAAGGACGATCGGCGACGGTGGAAGACGAAGTGGCTGCGGCGTGGAAGCGGGAGCATGGGATCGATTTTGCCGCCACCCTGGATGAAGGAAGTCGCGGCCTGGTGGGGATTCACACGGGCTTTCGCGGGGTGCGCTTGAAAGCGAACCAGTGGGACAAGATGGCTGCGCCGGATGTCGTGCGACTGATGGAAGAATTTGTGGGGCCGGAGGGCGAGGTGTTCTTAGGGGGTGCGCTGGCGAAGGATTTGCCGGCGGTTTATGCGTTTCGGACGCGTGAGGGCGGGGTGGGATTGTTGAAGATTGTGGCGGTAAGCGAGGAACCACGCGGGGTGGAATTGCGATACAAATTTGTGGAAGGCAAGACCATTACGGGAACCGGTCGGGTGCGGGTGGTGGGCGAGGGATATACCTTGGAAGCGGACGAAGTCACGGTGTGGCCCGGGGTGAGCGAGGGGCCGGGTCGGATTGTTTTTCTTGAAGATCGTGAAGAGGCGAAGGCCGCTGAAACGGGCGAGGCCGAGTTCGAGATGCCGAAATCCGCTTCGAAGGCGGCAGTGAAGGCGGTTGAGGTGAGAATTCGCAAGGTAGACGGTGATGAGTTTAGTGAGAATGGGCACATCATGACCCTGGATGGGGAGCGGCTCGTCATGGATGAACTGCGCGATGCCTTGGAATCATTATCGGAAGAGGGGCACGAGATTCGGATGGCGATCTGGGCGGGAGAGGACGTCTCGAGCGAACGGGTGGCGAAGGTGCTCGATATGGCGGGGGATGCGGGGGTGGTCGATGTGAAGATCATGGTGATGCCGCCGGAAGAGGATCCTTCCGCGCTGGAAGAGGGTTCGAGATGGGAGGAGAGCGCGGTGTTGATTGATTCGAAGTATGATCGGCCGGCGCGGGGATTCTTGGCGAAGGTCGATGGCAGGGTCGGGGTCGTGACCAACCTTCATGTGCTCGCGGTGGTGGACGGCCTCAAGGCGATGCGCGCGACTGGTGAGACTTTGCGAATGGCGGATCGTTGCCATTTGGGTCGGTCGCGGGACATGGGGATTGTGTTTGTTGACGGAGTGGACGAGGGCCTGACGGTATCGAACCATCGGCGGGACCGGGTGACGGTCGGGGACGAGGTGGAGATTTGGCTTTGGGATGGAGAGCAGGGGCCCGGTGTGCGGGAAGGCGTGATATCTCTTATTGAGGCGGATTCAATTCAGGTGACGGCGCCTTTCAAGCCGGGGGAGAGCGGCAGTCCGATCGTGCACAAGGCGAGCGGGAACGTGCTTGCGATCGTGAGCCGGATTGAAAGTCCCCATGGCCCGAGGGAGGTGCAGTATGTTGCGGATCGGATTGATGATTTGGGGGACTTGCAAGAGATGACCATCAGCGAGCTGCGACGGGAGGACGAACGGATCATGGAGTACGACCGGAGGTCCGAAGCTTACGACATTATTTTGTCGGCGCTTCGCAAGAAGGGGGGATCATTGGACGACGATCGTCTTGGGCACTCGCCGGGGAAGTTGGCGCTGGAGATTCTCGAGGAACACCAGCTTCTGGAACAGGGTGATGCGGTGCGTCAGGACGAAGAGCGGTTGCGCGAGTTCGTGGAAGAAACGGCGCGTGATACGGCGCGGGTGAATGAGAACTTGGAGCGGGAGTTGGTGTCGGACTATTTGAAGACGGGGTGGGGGTATTATCGCGAGCGGCGTGATTCGATTGTGAAGCGGTTTGAGGAGACGGTTGCTGCGTGGGAAGGGGCGCGCTAGCGCGCAAGTGTTGAAGTGGTGGGAGTTTCGCGGGGCACGCAGTGGCGCAGGTACGCTGGGAGAGGCGGGAGCTTTCGGAGTTTTCGAGCTCCCTTTGGTCCCGGGGTGATCAATTGGCACCGATGGAGCCGGCGTAGAAATACCAGCCGAGGCCGGTGGTGAAGAGGACGTTGCCCCAGAGGGCGTGTTCGAGGCCGGCGGCGAGGGTGGATTGGCTGCGGGCGTAGGTCCATCCGAACAAGAGGCCGCCGGCGGTGGCGAAGACGGGGGCGATCCAATTGGCGAGGAACACATGGGCGAGGCCGAAAGCCAGGGCGCTGGCGATGATCATCATGCGCTCGCTTTTGAAGAGCTCTCGGTATCGGTGGAAGAAGAAGGTGCGGAAGATGATTTCCTGGGGGTAGGCGGATAGAATGGGGTAGAGCACCATGACGAAGACCCAAGTGACGAGCGCCCGGCGCGGGAAGGCGAAGAGTCGCTCCGGTTCGGTGAGGGCCAGGTAGATGACCGGGACGCTGGTCAGGACGAGCAAGAGCAGGAGGATGCGTCCGAGTTCTTTCTTCAAGCCGGCGACGTTCCAAAGGCGGCGGCGGTCGAACGTTTTGTCGGTCACCAGAGCGATCGTACAACCGGTGGCGAAGACAAGGATTGTGACGATGACCCACGCGCGAAAATCGTGTCGCATAAAATACAACGCGACGGGGAAGCCGAGGAACAACCCCAGCAACTCCAAGCAGCGGAAGGTATTGCTGCGCGACATGCGGCAGTTTAGCACATGTGCCGAGGGGGGAGGTGTCGAGGGACCTTAACTCGGCGTTGCGAAGGCCGCTTTCTTGCCTGCGGCCGTCAATACGCTTTGGGCGTGGAGCTTGCCCGTCATGCCGGGGTTGCGGTTGTATCCGCCGCCGTAGACGAGGACCGTGGGCGTGGCGAAGTCCGCGCAAAGGCGGAGGACGAATTCGTCGCGCCGCCGGATCGCGGGCTCCGTCAGGCGCATTTGGCCGAAGCGATCGTCGATGTGGATATCGGCCCCGCTGATCCAGAAGACGAGGTCGGGCTCGGTTTGTTCGAACACCGGGGGGAGGGACTTCTCGAGGGCAGCGAGGTAGTCATCGCTCTCAACCCAGCGCGGCAGCGGTACATCGCAATCGCCGGCTTGTTTTTGCGCGGGATAGTTTTTTCCCACGTGGATGGAATAGGTGAAGACCGCGGGATCGCCACGGAAGTAGGCGTGGTTCGCGTTGCCTTGGTGGGCATCCGTGTCGACGATGAGAATTTGATTTTGTGCCCGGCCGATCGCGCGGAGGTGTTCGATCGCGATGGCGACGTCATTGAGCACACAGAAGCCGAGTCCGTGATCCGGAAAAGCGTGATGGGTGCCGCCGGCGAGGTTGGCGGCGAGGCCGTCTTCGAGGGCGGCCACGGTTGCGGCCACGGTTCCGGCGGATTCGAGCATGGACCGTTCCAAGAGGCGTGGATCGGCGGGGAGCCCAAGACGATTCCGATCGTATTTTAGAAGGCCATGGGGCAGGCCGCGTGCATCGTCCTGATTCACCGCGTCGAGATAGGCGGCTTCGTGGACGCGTTCGATGGTTTCCCGGTGGAGACGGGGTGGAGACGATACCTCGACGATATCTCGAACGAGGGTGTGAGCTTCGGGGAATTTCTCCATAGGGAACGGGTGTCCCGCGGGCAGGGGGAGGAAATACTCCGGATCGTAGAAGCAACGCACCCCAAGAAGGTGACCGGGATTTTCTTCGGTTCAAGTGATGCGGGCAATTGGTGCGGCGAGTTTGCCGTAATTGGCTTGAAACCTGCGCGGAGATGGGGAGGTATGGAGAGCATGGACGACCGCGGACTATTTGGATTGTTGGGGGCACAAGCAGACGCGCAGCCGGACGCGCCCTTTTTGTATTACGAGGACGAAGTGGTTTCGTTTTCGCAGTTGGTGGCGGAGTCGGAGAAACTAGCGCGGGCGTTGCAGCGGTCCGGAGTGGGCGTTGGGGATCGGGTGGCGGTTTTGTTGCTGAATCGGCCGGAATTGGTGTATGCGTATTTTGCCTGCTTTCGATTGGGTGCGATTGCGGTGCCCATCAACACGCGATATCAACGCGCGGAAGTGGCGTATGTGTTGGAAGCGGCCGGGGTGTCGGCGTTTATTGTGGGATCGAATTTTTTCCCGATGGTGACGCCTTTATGTCGACGGGAAGAATTGCATGAGCACACCATTGTCGTGGATGGGAAAAAGGACGAGGTGACTCCTTGGCCGGACTACGAGGACTATGTGTCGGGCGGGGAAGACGTCGTTCTGGAATGGCCGGTGGAGATGGCGGATTGCGGCGCGGTGATGTTGCATACTTCGGGATCGACCGCGCGGCCGAAGGGCGTGATTCACAGCCATGAGACGCTGTATTCCGTCGCGCGCTTGAACGCGGACGCTTACGGCATCGACAAGCTGACGACGACGCCGATTTATTTGTCTGCGTGTTATATCGGCGGTCTGGGATGGCAACTATTGCGGAATTTGATCGGCGGGAAATCGTGCGTGTTGATTTCGAAGAAGGAACCGTCGGAGTTGTTGAGTGCCTATCGGAAGCATCAATGTTCCGACCTGGTGCTGCTGCCTACGGATGTCATTCTTATGTTGGAGGAACCCGGGGTGGACGAGATGGACTGGAGCTCGCTGGTCTTGTGTGCGTCGGGTGGGGATCGCGTTACGGAGGTGTTGCAAAAGGAATTCAGCGCGCTGACCGGGGTGGAGATTACTGAGGGATATGGAATGACCGAGTGCGGTCCGGCGACCGTCAACCCAGCGTATGGTCTCAAGAAAGTCGGCTCCATCGGCCTGCCGTTACCGGGGGCGGAGGTGTTGCTTTCGAGTGGAGAGACTCCTCACGAAGTGATCACCGGCACAGGGGAGATTGGAGAAGTATGGGTTAAATCGCCCGCGGTGATGGTGGAGTATTGGCGGCATCCCGATGCCACGGCAGAGGCCTTGGTGGACGGGTGGCTGCGGACCGGGGATTTGGCGAAGCGGGATGAGGATGGGTATTACTGGTTTGAGGGAAGGAAGAAGCTCATCATTGTGCGCGGAGGTTCCAACATTTCACCTCAGGAGGTTGAGGAAGTGATCGACAGTCATCCGGCAGTGATGAGTTGTTGTGTTGTGGGTGTGCCGGATGCGACCTTTGGTGAGATTGTTCGCGCGTATGTGGAACTGCATCATGAGGATCATCGTTCGGCTCCGGCGCCATCGGAGGATGAGCTGATGGATTACGCGCGGCATCATATTGCGGCATACAAAGCGCCGGAGCAGGTGATCTTTTTGGATGAGATGCCGTGCAACACAACGGGGAAGATGGATCGGGCCGCGATGCGGAAGATGGCGTTGGAATCCGTCAGCTAGGGAGGATCGTGTGGTGGGGAGCGGACGGGATTACGTGAAGAACTTTTCGAAACGGGTGCCGGCGAACTCGGCTTTCAAGGCGTCGTAGTTTGAGCAATCGATCTCGGGGCTTCGACTTGTTCTGAGGGTGGCGGGTTTCACCTCGAGGGGGGGTACCCCGAGCATTTGAAACACCGCGTTGGCGGTTTCCGAGGGTTGGGCGACGAGATCGTCGAAATCGATATCGATCGCGGCCGGGGTGGCGAGGTGCCATTCGTTCACAAACGTTTCCGTATCTTTGAGAAAAGCGGCGAGGTCGATGGGATCGATGGACACCGAGCGATGTTCGGGTTCGACTCCGTCTGCTTTCCAAAGTTGCCACTGATTCAGGTGCCTTGCTTTCATCAGGGAGAGATAGCGAAGGAAGGCGTTGCTTCGATAGAGACGGATGATGGGGACATTTGTTTCTTGGGCCACTTGCCAAAGGGATGCCCATTTTTTTTCCCAGGAGTGGACGCCGGCGGGATGGACGGGGTGGTCGTAGCCGACGTAGCTGTGGCATACGAAGCCCACCTTGGTGGCGTGTTCCTGGGCGCGATCGTTGAGGCGTTCGAAGAGCTCGGCTGTGTTTTCGAGGTCTTGGGCATGTGCTTGCTGGTCGGGAGGGCCCAGGGGATTGAAGATTTCGCCGAGGCAATCGACTTGGGGATGGGCGGAGAGCAGGCCGCGGAGGAGGTGGGAGCCGGAGCGGGGGAGGGTTCTGACGATGAAGAGATCGGACACGGTATTGCTTGTGGGGAGAATAGCATTTGTCCTGATGCCGGCAAACCCGGGGCTTGGGGTGCAGGGGGGAGGCCAACGGTGGGCCCCGGACGCCTGCTGCCAAGGGCTTGGAAAGAAACCGCAAAAAGTTCGAAAAAAGGTGTTGACCGACCGGTCGGTTATAGGCATAATGGCTTTGTGATGCCACCCAAGACAGCTGATATGCCTGAAGCGGCTTCCGCCTCCAGCCCGGCGCGTGATGAGATTGTTTCGGTGGCGGCCGACCTGTTTTATCAGCAGGGATACCATGCGACGGGAATTCAGCAGATTATCAACGAAGCGGGAATCGCCAAGGGGACTTTTTATTCGCATTTCAAATCCAAAGAGGAATTGGGAGTTGCGTGGCTTCAGAGACGGCACACGCAATGGAACGGGTGGGTCGAGAAGAGTTTGGCGAGCAAGTCGACGCCGCGCGCGAAGCTTCTGGGTATTTTTGAATTCATTGAGCAATGGATGAGCGATACGGAGTTTCGGGGATGTGCCTTTCTGAACACGGCCTCTGAAATTCCCAGCGGCGACAATCCGATGCGGGCTGAGGTGGAATCGCACAAGAGTGATCTTCGCGAGAAGGTTCGTGGTTTGGTCCGTGAGCATTGGGCGTCGGAAAGCGGGGCGGGTGTTTCGCGGAAGGCGGATATTATTTTTGTGTTGATCGACGGCGCCATCGTCCAGGCGCAGACTTTTCGCGACCCGTGGCCGATTCGGGCGGCGCGCAAAGAGACGAAAGAACTTCTTTCTTCGAGCCCATGAGAGAGCTCATTTTTTTGAATCAATTACCGACCGACCAGTCGGTTTCCAGCCGATGCAAGGGGTCGTTAGCCGGCAAGAACGGATTAGCCAAACCAAACAAACCCAAACCTAAACCCAAACGAAGTGAGACCATGAAAACCACATCCATCTTCACATCTACTGACAACTCGGAGCGCCAACGCGCTTTGCAGAACCCCGGCCCCCCGCATCGCTGCGGGCCCCGCTCCTTCATCGGGACCTTGGGCATCCGTTCGAGCACCGCTTGGGTCACGATGGCCGCGCTGGGGCTTTTCGCCCTCTCGATTGGGACCGCCGCCGCGGGGACACCTGATGACGGCGAGATAGCGGTCACCGTGTCGCCCGAGTCCCACGCGCGGGTCCACCACCGCACGGTCGAGATCGACGGACTCTCGATCTTTTATCGTGAAGCGGGGCCGCCGGAGGCACCGGTCGTGCTTTTGCTTCACGGGTTCCCGACTTCGTCGCATATGTATCGGAACCTCATTCCGGCGTTGGCCGACAAATACCACGTCGTTGCTCCAGATTACCCGGGGTTCGGGCAAAGCTCGGCGCCTTCCGTGGACGAATTTGAATACACCTTTGATCGTCTCGCGCAGGTCGTCGAAACCTTCACCGAGAAACTCGGGCTTGATCGATACAGTCTCTATCTCATGGATTACGGTGCGCCGATCGGGTTTCGTCTCGCGGAAAAATATCCCGAGCGTGTCGACTCCCTGATCATCCAGAACGGCAACGCTTACGAAGAGGGGCTCCTGGAATTCTGGGATCCGCTCCGGGCGTATTGGAAGGATCGGAGCGAAGCGAATGGTGATGCCTTGCGCGGACTGCTTACGGCGGACGCCACACGTTGGCAATACACGACGGGCGTGCGCGACGTGGCCGCGATCAGCCCCGACAACTGGACGATCGACCAGCGCCTCCTTGATCGTCCCGGCAACCAGGAGATCCAGCTGGCGCTCTTTTACAGCTATGGAAGCAATCTGCCGCTCTATCCCCGGTGGCAGGCTTACCTCCGGAGGGAGCAACCGCCCACTTTGCTCGTATGGGGCAAGAACGATCCCATTTTTCCCGAGGAAGGGGCTCATCCTTACCGGTGTGACCTCACCGAACTCGAGTTTTACCTCTTCGACACGGGGCACTTCGCCCTTGAGGAAGACGGCGAAGCGATCGCCGTGCTCATGAATGATTTCCTTGCCCGCAAAGTGGGGACCGGAAAAGGACCGATTACCGCAAACACCCAGTAGACCAAACCAAAGCCAACCAGAAGGAACCAAAACCATGAAAACCATCAATCAGGACAATCTCGCTCTCGTGATTACAGACCCGCAGAATGATTTCCTCAGTCCGGGGGGAGTCACGTGGGGAGTCGTTGGGGAGAGCGTGGTGAAGAACAACACCGTTGCGAACATCGACGCCTTGTTTCGCGGGGCGAAAGAGGTGGGGCTGCCGACCTTTGTTTCTCCGCACTATTACTATCCCACCGATCACGGGTGGGAATTCGAGGGCACGCTCGAGAAGATGATGCACGACATCCACATGTTTGATCGGAAAGGACCGCTCAATCTCGACGGCTTCGAAGGGTCGGGCGCGGATTGGTTGGAACAATACAAGCCGTATATCGAGGATGGCGAAACCGTCGTTGTGAGTCCGCACAAGGTATACGGACCGGAAACCAACGACTTGGTGCTGCAGCTTCGCAAGCGGGGGATCGACCGCGTGATTCTCGGGGGGATGTCCGCGAATCTCTGCGTCGAGTCGCACATGCGGGAGCTCATTGAACAGGGCTTCGAAGTTTACGTCGCCAAGGATGCGACGGCGGCGGCGATCACCCCGGAGCTCGGAGACGGATACGCCGCGGCGACGACCAATTATGGGTTTGTGGCCAACGGGGTTTTCGAAACGGCTGAGATCACGGAGCAGCTCGGGGTGGGAGAGCCGGCCTTGGTGCCCGCCTGACGTCGACCGGAGGGGGGTGGGGCGTTGCCGGCGTCGGCTGGTGGCGCCCCGTCGATTTGGAGTGATGGCGAGTTCTCCGATATTCTCATCGACAGCCGGGTTGTCGCTCCATGAAATGCCGGCATGCATCACTCTTGTTTCCCTGGTTTGTTCCGCGGGTTGCTCATCCCGGTATTCGCCGTGGTTGCGCTTGTTTCGGCCCCGGCGGCGGATCGTTCTGTGGAGCAATGGGAAGTGGTTGAGTTTACCATCGACTTGCCGCCCAATGACCTGAACCCGTTTGATCGTCTTCCCCGGGCGGACGTTTCCGGTCCGCAGGATCGACGGTTCGCGGTGCCGGGATACTATTCGGGCGACGACCGATATACCTTTCGCATCAGTTTTCCCGAAGCGGGCGACTGGGCGGTAAGCGCTCGTGATTTGGCGGAGACTTGGTCGGTCAGCGTTGAGGCGGCGCCCGCTTCCACTTTGGGGCCGGTCGTGATCCCGGAGGATCGGCCGCAGCATTTTGCGTATGCCAACGGCGAGTCCTGCTTCGTGATCGCGTTTGAGGCGGACTGGCTCTTTGCGATTGATCTTGAGACGGGTGGGCTCGAGCGGACGGAGGCCTTGTTGCGCGACATCAAAGCGAACGGATTCAACCAGGTCGTGATGAATGTCTATGCGCATGATGTGAATTGGCATAAGGACCCCGAGTTGCCGGCGAAGTATGATTTTTCGGCTCCGCCCGAGTGGCCTTATGGCGGGACGCATGAGAATCCGGATTATGAAACCCTGAACCTGGCGTTCTTCGATCATTTTGACCGGGTGATCGCCTTGATGAACGAGCTCGATCTGACGGCGCACGTCATGATTTATGTGTGGAACAAGAACGTGAATTGGCCGCCGGCGGACGACGCTGCGGACCGGCGGTATTTCAACTATGTGGTCGCGCGATACCAGGGTTATCCGAACATTCTTTGGGACATTTCGAAGGAGGCGACGGGATACGGGCACAACGACATGGAATACATTGTGCGGCGGATCGACGAGTTACGGGAATTGGACGGGCATGAGCGATTGGTGACGGTGCATTCCTTTTCTTATTGCGCGAAGTATCCGGAGACCGTGGATTTCATTTCGTATCAGACTTGGGTCAATGGGCTTTACCAGCGGATGTTGGAAACGGTCGAACGTTTTCCGGACAAGCCGATATTTAATATCGAGCATGGCGGATACGAGGAGGGGCCCTATCATGTCTTTGGCGGTTCGTATGAGGATGCGGTCGTCTGTCTCGACCGCAATTACCAGTGTGTGTTTGCGGGTGCATACTCCACTCACTATTGGCAGGACACCTCGTGGAATGTTGTTATTTGGGATCGCACCGAGTTGCCGGCGAAAGATCGGCCTCGGTATGAGCTTTACGGGCACATGGCCAAGCTGTTCGAAGAGTACGACTTCAGCACCTTAAAGCCCGGCCGCAACCTGGCGTCGACCGGTTTCTCTTTGAGCGACGACGAAGGGACGATTCTCATGTATTTGCCGGCCGGGAACATGCGCGTCACGACACGAATCACGGACTACTATGACCAGGAGATGAGCGTTCGCTGGTATGATCCGTTGACGGGTGAGTATACCCCGGCGGAGACACGCACCATGTATAAATGGCTTCGCCTGGAGCCGCCGTGGCGGGGGCAGCCTTCGATTCTGATCCTCGAGGCCTTTGAGTAAGGTGGGTGGGTGCCGGGCGGAATAATGGTCAGGATCGGGCGCGGCGGGCGGCGATGAAGGAGCGGACGGCGAGGATCGTGTAGATCACGCAGATCACCGTCATGACCGAAATCAGCTTGGTGGAGGCGGCGGAGAAGTCAGGGGGACCGCCCGAAAAGAGACGGCCGAGACCGGCGAGGGCGCCGAGGAGCGCGAAGGTTACCGCGATGTGCATGCCGAGGGCGTGCTTCTTGTTGGCGATGAAGGCACCGATGAGCATGAGGATGCCGATGAAGGAGGGGATGAGCGAGGTGAAGGATTGTTTGGCGGCGCCGATCATCTCGTATCCGAAATAGCCGACGAGGCCGGTGAGAATGAGCAGGATGGCGGCAAGGTAAGTCAGTGATTTCATGGCAACTTGGATTTGCCATTTAGTAACGCATGGAAGGCGTCACTGGGCACGATAAAACGTGAGAAACTCGCGTTCGAGTTTCAGGAGAATTTCGGGGGAAAGCCGAATCCGCCGGGGATTCTTTCGAGCGGTCCGTAATCATCGAGCGCGACGATGGGGGCGACGGCTTCGCGGGTGGCCGCCTCTTCGCCGCGGAGCTGTTTTTCCAGCCGGGTCGACAGGCGAAGCGGTTCGAGTTTCAGGGTGACGAGTTCGAGCGCGATCGGCACGGCGTCCAAGGAATCGCGATAGGCTTCGGATTCGAAATCAGCGATCAGGTTCATCGTGGCGGGCACGGAGCCGTCGGGTTGGACTTCGCCGAGCTGCAGCGACTGGACTTCGACCGGGTTGGGCATGCCGAACAAGAGGATGACGGCGTCCACATTTGCCGGGTTATTGGGCGAAGCCGCGTCCCAGCTTTGGTTGGCGAGGGATCTCCAGCTCTTGCCTTCGGGCAGGCGCAGATTGCTGATGCGGAGGAACGGCGTGCCGGTCTCGCCGTCGAACTCGCCCTCCGCGAAATCGATCTCGATGGAGAACCCGAGGTGGGGGGTGTTATCTGCGGTGGTTTCGACGATCAATTGGCCGAGGTGGCCGGCGGTGGGGATGAAATCCATGCGGGAGGATGGAGCATGGACGGCGGGGGATCAAGGGGAACGCTTGGGGCCTAGTTTCGCAGTTGCACAGTTTCGCAGTTGCGCAGGGGGGGAGGCCACGTGCATCGCTTCGCGAAAACGTGGGCTGCACCGGGGGGGTTATTGGGGGGGATCGTCTTTGCCGGTGTAGGCTTTATAGAGCGCTAGAATGGCGGACTTCAGAGACTCGGCGTTTTCGGAGTCGACGGTTTGCTTGGTCCTCATCGCGGAAACGGTGACGGTGTGCGCGGCTTTCAGGAGTTCGGTGTAGTTTTCGGCATCTGACTTGATGCGTTGCGCGAGGAAATACTCGGCGATCGTGTCCTGAATGTTCTGAGCGTGTGATTCCTTGGTCACGATCCAGCGGGTGGTTTGGTTCACCGATTCCGCGTCGGTCTTGCCGGCGAGTTCCCCGATCATGGTGGCGGCTTTGGTGATGGTTTCCTGGTCTTCGAGCATTAGTTTGAAGCGGGCTTCATCATCGAAGATGCCACAGGGGACCTGACAATGGGACCAGGCCAGGCTGATGGTGGCCAGTAGGAGCGACGAAGTGAGGATCAGTGTTTTCATTACAGAGATATTACGCGTGGGAATGGGAATTGGTAAAAGGTTTCGCAGGTAGGCCGTTTGATGCGCAGGCTCCGCTCGCCTGCTTACCCTGCGGGCTTCGGTCGCGTAGCTCCCTTCGTCCAAAACGGCTCCAAGCCTTCGCCGTTTTTCGGGCAGTTGCGCAGGGGGGAGGGGGGAATCTTGGGAGAGGGGGGAGAAAGGCAGCGCGGTCGGGTGCCCGCGCCTCCATCGTTTGGAAATCGGGACAAACGTGGGCTGCGTCGGGGATTATGATTAAAAGTATGATTTTTTTGAGAGCCTTTGAGCAGGGGAAAAAATCGCTTCTCTGGTGCGGGCGCGGGGCTCACAATCGGGGTCGTATCCCGAGTGTGGATCTGCTGTCGTGGGTCCGCGCCGGGCAGAACCGACCAGGATGGCGCGCAGATCATTTCTTTCCTTTATTGGCCTTGCCGGGGTGCCTCCGGATGAGCGGGTGCGGGCCCGTAATTGGGGGCGCTTTTTCGAGGCACCGATGCTCTTCATTGCCGTCTGGATCATCATTGAGTGGTATCTCACGGCGAAAGGAGAGTATCCCGATCATTGGACAGTCATCACCAATTGGGTGATATGGCTGTTCTTTCTGGTCGAGACGACCTTGTTGACCTGTTTTGTTCGCGATAAGCGGCGCTACCTTGCGACCAACTGGATCAATCTTCTGATCATTGCCGTGGGCATCCCAATCATTTGGGACAGTCAGCCTTACACCGGGGCCTTGCGAAGTCTTCGCATCCTGCTCTTGCTGGGAATTTTCCTGGAGATGTCGAGCACGATTCGGCGAATGCTGCGTGCCAACAACCTGGGCATCGCCCTTCTCACGAGTCTTGTCGTGGTGGTGATGGCGGGGACATCGATTGCCGTGATTGATCCCGCCATTGATACGCCGTGGGACGGTATTTGGTGGGCTTGGGTCACGGTCACGACGGTGGGCTATGGAGACATCGTCCCTGAAAGTCCCCAGGGAAAAGTTTTCGGTGGTCTGCTCATGATTCTTGGTCTCGGTCTCTTCTCTCTTATGACCGCCAGTTTCTCCGCGTTTCTCATCACTCGTGAGGAGGAAAAGGTGATCGAGCGTGAGGAGACGATTATCGAGAAGGAAGAAGCGTTGTTGGAGAAGGAGCGAGAGGCCGTCGGCCATGAAGCGGCGGCGCTGGAGCGGTTGGCGCGGATTGAGGCGCGGCTGGCGACGCTTGAGGGTGGCTTGAAACGCCTTGTGGACAAGCTCGTGGACGCGGACCCGGGTGGAAAAGAGCAGGACCCTCCCGGCTGAAGCAGGTGTTGGGCGGGCAAGGGAAGACCCTATTCCGTCTGCCCACTTGTAAAATCCCGTTGGTGGAGAGAGACGTAGATTAACTCGTGGATTCTTCTTTTGATATTGTGATTGTGGGGGCCGGGATTGCCGGTCTCCTTGCGGCGACCGAGTTTGAGGCGGCGGGGAAGCGGGTGACCGTGCTGGAGAAGGGGCGTGGCGTGGGCGGGCGGATGGCGACGCGGCGGCGGGACGGGGCGGTCTTTGATCATGGTGCGCAATTTTTCACCGCGCGGGACGTCCGCTTTCGCGAGCGGGTGGGCGCCTGGATCGAGCTGGGATTGGTCGTGCCCTGGTACGAATACGGGGATACGGGAATGCACTACCGTGGGGCGCCCTCGATGACGGCGGTGGCCAAGCATCTTGCGGCAGGGCTTGAGTATGAAGTGCGTCGGGAAACACTGGTCACGGCGGTGCGGCATGACGGGCAGGGTTGGGAGACCGTGCTCGGCAGCGGTGAGATTTTCGCTTCGCAATGCTTGGTCCTCACCGCGCCGGTGCCGCAGTCTTTGGCACTGTTGGATGCGGGTGGCGTTGCCATTGATGCGGCTTCTCGGTCCGGCTTGGAGGCGATTCGATTTCACAAGTGTCTCGCCGCGCTCGCGATTCTCGATGGTCCGAGTGCGCTGACCGCGCATGGCGGCAGTTTGAAGATCAGCGATCAGGAACCGGTGCAATGGATCGCGGACAATCAGCGCAAAGGCATTTCTCCTGAGGTGCCGTCGGTCACGATCCATAGCACCCCGGCGTTTGCCGAAGCCCATTGGGATTCGTCGGATGAGGAGCGTCTGCCTCCCCTACTTGATGCGGCGGCCCCGTTCTTGAAGGCCGAGGTCGTATCGGCGCAGGGACATCGATGGGGGTTCAGTCAGCCGGTGACGGCTTTCGGCGAGGACGCGTTCGTGGATATTGACCTTGGATTGGCCATCGCGGGCGACGGGCTCGCGGGCGGACGGGTGGAAGGGGCGGCTCTTTCGGGCCTCGCCGCGGCGGGGGCAATGTTAGGGGGTGAGCTGAATCGTTGAGGTCCAAGGAGGGCCCCACTATAGCGTGCCAGGTGAGTTCCCTGATGGACGACTATGAATCGGACGATTCTTTGAGGAGAGTCACGGACCCGTCCTGAAGAGAATAGATTGCACCGACGATTTTGATCTCACCGTTCTTTTCCATTTCGGCGAGCACGTCGCTTCGTTCGCGGATGTCTTCGACGGTTTGGCGAACGTTTTCTTCGACGACTTTGGCGACGAACGCCGAGTTCTTCGAGCTGCGCTCGGAACCATCATCAGTGGGCACCGCATCTACCGCCGGCTTAATTTTTGAGAGGAGGGCGGTGAGATTGCCCATCTGCACATCGTCACAGGCGCCTTTCACCGCGCCACAGGACTCGTGCCCGAGGACCATCACCAGGCAGGCGCCGGCGGCCTTGGTGGCGAACTCCATCGAACCCAGCTGGTCTTCGTTTTCGATGTTTCCTGCCACGCGCCCGACGAAGATGTCTCCGATGCCCACGTCGAATACCAGCTCCACCGGCACACGCGAATCGAGGCACGAAAGGATGACCGCCTTAGGGTATTGGCCGGTGGCGGCAACTTTGATGCGTTTCTTGATGTTCAAGTCGGTAACCTCACCGGCGACATAGCGTTCGTTGCCGTCCATCAGTCGTTCGAGGACTTCATCGGGCGTGAAGGCGGCTTGTTCATTCGCGGTGATGGGAAGATTTTCGTCGGCCTTGGTGAAAGGGACGAGGAAGAGGGCAAACGCGAGAAGGGGAGTGAGGATGGGAATGACTTTCATGGGAGTGGTTTGGGTTCGGGTTGATATATCAGGGGGACTTAGACAGGAGGTTACGTTCGGCTTTGCACTTTGGAGGCGCGAATATGCGTCACATTTGTCATGTCTTTGATAACATGTTTTGGAAGTCCGCTCTTTCAAGCGAAATCGGATCGGCTCGGTGCGATTCCTGACCTCGGGACCTCGGGATGCCGGCCGAGGGCCTACCGCTGATCGACGGTTCAGGCGAGTGCCTTACCGGGCCTTTGTGCCGCGGCGAGTGACAGCGCCCTTGTTGCGGCCGATCCGGCCCAGAGTCGGTCTGCAGCGCCAGAGACTGGTGCCGGCCTATTGCAGTAGTTCGACGGACCCGTCTTGAAGGGAGTACAATGCGCCAACGATCTTGATTTGGCCGGTTTGTTCCAGCTCGGCGAGGACCCGGCTTTGTCTCCGAATGTCGATCATGGCTTGGCGGACGTTTTGGGCGACCACTTGTTCCACGAAGGCGCTGTTTTCGGAAGAACGCTCCTCGCCGGCGAAGCCACCGATGGCGTTGACGGCCGGCTTTATTTTTTCGAGGAGCCCGGTGAGGTTGCCCATCTCCACGCCGTCGCAGGCGCCTTTCACTGCGCCGCAGGCTTCGTGGCCGAGGACCATGACCAGCTTGGCCCCGGCGACCTTGGTGGCGAACTCCATGGAGCCGAGTTGGTCTTCGCTCGCGACGTTGCCGGCGACCCGACCTACGAAGATGTCTCCGATGCCTTGGTCGAAGACTTGTTCCACGGGCACGCGTGAGTCGAGGCAGGATAGGATGACCGCCTTTGGGAATTGGCCTTGCGTGGCGGCCTGGATTCGGGCGGGGATGCGGGGGTCGCTCAGTTTGCCGGCGACGAAGCGTTTGTTGCCTTCCAGTAAGTCGGCGAGGACGGCATCGGGGGTGAGGTGTTGCTGTTCCTCGGCGGTGACTGGCAAGCCGGTCGAGGCGCCGTGGGGGTCGCTGGGCTCTTCCCTATCGAGGGTTATGGAGTTCATGGGTTCTTCTGAAGTCGACGTTTCTTTGGTGTTGGGTGTGGGTGCTGCGGGATAGGAACGGGCAAGGCGTGGTTCAGCGCATCGATTTACAGGTTATCTATTTCACGTCATTAAAGTCATATATTTTGCTTGTGTCCAGCGATTTGTGAAGAACGTTTCGACGGGCGACTGGCTTTGGAGAGCGGGAACTGGGGCGGGGGCCCGCGGATCGGCGGACGCCTTTCAGCACCTCCCCGTGTCAGGGCAGATGCGTTACGCGGAAGAAGAAGAAGACCCTCGTGCCGGCGTCGAAGGAAATGATCAGCTGTGAGGCATCGTCTGTTTCGACGGAGACCGTGGGGTGTGAGCCTGCTTCGAGCCAGACACTGAGGTCTGTGGAGATCATCACTTCGATTTGGACGTCGGTGGCGTCGGGCCGTCTGTTGAGCGTGAGTCGCATCTTGTCATCGCTGAGGTCGTGCAGGAACATCGGGAGCATCTCGCCGTCGTTCGACGTGGGATTCATTCCGGCGACGGCGTATTCAATGAGATTGCAAATGCCGTCGCCATCACCCGGTTCGTCCTCGAGCATGTCGGCGGAGAGACCATACGTTGTCGCGAAGGTATTGTATCCGGACACGTCGACCGGTTTGTGATCGAGTTTGGTGTTGAGGCCGTTCGCGACGGTGACGACGGTTTGATACGTTTCGATGTC
>JBCCIR010000018.1:0-50172 GCA_039028175.1 Verrucomicrobiota bacterium | reverse complement strand
GGGGGGTGGGTGTTTTGGGGTTGGGTTTGGTTGGGGGTTGGCCGGGGGGGCCCCGGGGCTTTTTGGCCCGTGGGGGGGCATGTGTGGGGGTGGGGGGGGGCCGAGGTGGTGGATGGGGGTGTTGGTGATGCCGGCGTCGATGAGTTCGAGGGCTTCCGCGGTGGAGGCGACGGCGAGCATGTGGACGCCGGGGTGGTCGTGGATGGCTTGGGCGATTTGGGGGGCGCCGTGGCCGTATGCGTTCGCTTTGATGACGGCGACAAGTGTGCTGCGTGGCTGTGAGCCGTTTTGGAGAATGTCAGCGGCGACGTCGACGTTGTGGCGGAGGGCGGCGAGGTTGATCTCGGCCCAGGTGCGGAGTTGGGTGGTGTCGTTAGGTGCGGGCACGTTTTGTTACGTGATCTTAGGGCATTAGGGATTGCCTCACCACTGGATTTTTGGGGATGATCGCCGGGCCATGGAGATCAAGGTTGAGGATTACGAGAAGTTGGGCGCGTTTTACCTGGGGCGGGAGTATGATCTCGGGGCGAAGGAGTTGGAGGACGAGTTGTTGATGTATGACTCGAAGGATTTGGTGACGCACGGGGTGGTGTTGGGGATGACGGGGAGTGGGAAGACGGGCTTGTGTTTGTCGATATTGGAGGAGGCGGCGTTGGACGGGGTGCCGGCGTTGGTGATCGATCCGAAGGGGGACATCGCGAATTTGCTACTGACCTTTCCGGATTTGGCGCCGGAGAATTTTCGGCCGTGGATCAATGAGGATGAGGCGGCGAAGAAGGGGCAGTCGCCGGACGAGTTTGCGGCGGCGCAGGCGGATTTATGGAAGAACGGATTGGCGGACTGGGGGCAGACGGGTGAGCGGATCAAGCGGTTTCGCGACAAGGTGGATTTGACGGTGTATACGCCGGGGAGTTCGGCGGGAGTGCCGGTGTCGATCTTGAGTTCGTTGGATGCGCCGTCGGTGGAAGTGGCGGATGACGCCGAGTTATTGGGTGAGCGGATTGAGAGCACGGTGTCGAGTTTGTTGTCGTTGGTGGGGATTGACGCGGATCCGCTGCAGGACCCGGAGCACATTTTGATGTCGAATATTTTCAGTCACTGTTGGCAGGCGGGTGAGGATGTGACGTTAAAATCTTTGATTGGGTTTATTCAGACGCCGCCGTTTGAGGAGATCGGGGTATTGGAGTTGGAGAAGTTTTACCCGGAGAAGAAGCGGTTTGAGTTGGCGATGAAGATCAACGCGTTGTTGGCGTCGCCGGGATTTGGGACCTGGTTAAAGGGGGAGCCGTTGGATGTGCAGCGGATGTTGTATACGGAGGAGGGCAAGCCGCGGGTGTCGATTTTTTCGATCGCGCACCTGGGGGATCAGGAGCGGATGTTTTTTGTCAGTCTGTTGTTGAATCAGGCCTTGGGGTGGATGCGGGAGCAGAGCGGGACGACGAGTTTGCGGGCGCTTTTGTATATGGATGAGATATACGGGTATTTGCCGCCGACGGCGAATCCGCCGAGCAAGAAGCCGATGTTGACGATGTTGAAGCAGGCGAGGGCGTTTGGGTTTGGGGTGTTATTGGCGACGCAGAATCCTGTGGATTTGGATTACAAGGCGTTGTCGAACATGGGGACGTGGTTTTTGGGGCGGTTGCAGACGGAGCGGGACAAGATGCGGGTATTGGACGGGTTGGAGGGCGCGGCGTCGGCGCATGATTCGACTTTTGATCGTGGGGAGATGGAAGCGGTGTTAGCGGGACTGGGGAGTCGGGTATTTTTGATGAACAACGTGCATGAGGATGCGCCGGCGATTTTTCATGTGCGTTGGGTGATGAGTTATTTGCGGGGGCCGTTGACGCGGGGGCAGATCAAGGAGCTGATGGCGGAGAAGATGGTGCGGGAGGAGGAGCGGGAGGCGGGCGAGGCAGCGGATTTAATGGGTGAGGAAGTGGGTGAAGCGCCGGTAGAGAGGGAGGTGGCGGTGACGAGTGGGGGAGAGGCGGGGGGTGAAGTGTTGACGCCGGAAGGGCGTGGGGTGCCGAAGGGGGTGGAGGAATATTTTGCGCCTGCGCGTCGGGCGGTGCCGGAAGAGGCGGTGAATTATTTACCGGCGTTGGTGCGGGTGGCGGAGGTGGAATTTGAGAAGGCGTCGTTGGATATATTTGGGGAGCGGACGGTGGCGCAGGTGTTGCGTGTGGGGCGTGGGGATGATGTGGGGAAAGCGGAGTGGTCGCGGGCGAAGCATCTGGCGCCGGAGTTGTTACGCGGGTTGTCGCGTGAGCCGGTTTCGGGGGACGTGATTTATGGTGCGCTGCCGGAGGCGGGGATGGAGGCGAGGGTGTTCCGTGGGATGGATGATGATTTTGTGGACGAGTTGTATCAGACCTATCGGCTGAAGATTTGGGAGAGTCCGACGTATAAGGCGCATTCGAAATTGGGGGAGTCGGAGGGGGATTTCCGGGTGCGGTTGCAGGTGATGGCGCGGGAGAAGCGGGACGAGGCGGTGGAGAAGTTGCGGGTGCGGTATGCGAAGGAGTTGGAGAAGGTGGTGGGAATGATAGAGCGGGCGGAGAAGACCGTGGAGCGGGAGGAATCGGAGGCGAGTCATTCCACGATGAGTTCGGTGGTGTCGATTGGGTCTTCGGTATTGGGGGTATTGATGGGGCGGAAGAGTTTGAGTGTGACGAACATGAAGCGTGGGGCGAGTGCGACGCGGAGTTGGGGGAGCATGCGGCGTCAGCGTGAGGAAGCGGCGCGGGCGCGGGAGAAGGTGGCGGGGTTGGAGGAGCGGTATCGCGGGGTGGAGGAGAAGTTGGCGGAGGAGATATTGGAGGTGGAGGCGAAGTATGATCCTTTGATGGAGGAATTGGAGGAGGTGGAGATCAAGCCGTATAAGAAGGACATCAAGGTGACGCACTGCGGGGTGGTGTGGTTACCGGAAGTGCGGGCGGCGGGGTAGTCGAGTGGTTTTGGGGGGGTGTAGAGGGAGTGGGTTGATCAGGTTTCATCGGTGGCGGCGACGATTTCTTTGAGGATGGAGCGGTATTGATTGAAGGCCTCTTTCCCTTTTACGGTGAGCACGAAGGTGGTGTGGGATTTGGAATGGGAGGGGGATTTGGAGGAGGAGATGAGGCCGGCTTTTGAAAGGGTATTGAGGTGTGACATGAGGTTGCCATCGGTCATATCGAGGGCGGATTTGAGGGATTGGAAGGAGCTGCGGGGCTGTGTGGTGAGGGTGGTCATGATGGCGAGGCGGGCGCGTTCGTGGATGGTTTTATCGAGATGATGGAAGGGGATATTGGAGCTCATGGGGGCGGAGTGTCTTTGTATCGCAAAGTTCATTTTTGCGGCTTGGAACGGGGGAGGAAAGGGGAAAAGAATGAATGGTGGACTTACGTAAAGAAAATCTGGACATGGGGAAGGGATTCTTGGTTGAATCGGCCCGAATTAGGGCCGCAGGCTGGAGAATCGATTGGCAGATTTGAGAAAATTTGCGGGCGCAAGTAAAAAGCGTTCAAATTTTTCTTAAAAAAATTCTGGCGAAATCGATTTTGTCCCGTTAATTTGCGGGCTTAAGGGTTATTTAACCTTCCTGAACTATTAGTAGATTACCAATCAAGGGATAAACAGTATGAAGAAAACTATTCTGAGTCTCGCATTTTGCGTAGCAATCAGTGGAACCGCCCTCGCCGGTCCTTCCGGTGGCTGGGGTAAAGTATCGTATGACAAATCGCCTCCTCCTCCTCCTCCGGCGCCTCTCTGCTTTGAAGCAGGTGAGTTCACCGTGGACGCCTTCTTTGGAGGCACTTGGGGGCAAGACCGTGAGTTTCCGATCGGCGACGGTTGGGGTGGCGGTGTCGGCCTGAACTATTTCCTTACGGAGATGTTTGGTGTATCGGCTCGTTATTATGCTTTCGACAACGACGCTCCTGGCGGCAGTGCTGAGCACGACATTTCGTTCAGCGCCGTTGTGCGTTTCCCGATCGAAGAGCTTTGCATTGCGCCTTACATCTTTGGTGGTGGTGGTCTTGTGACCAACAACAGCACCGAAGGTACCGGTCACCTTGGTGGCGGTATCGACTGGCGTTTTGCTGACAATCTTGGTCTTTTCACCGACGGCCGTTACACTTGGGCCGGTGGTGCGAAGAACAATTACGCTTCTTGGAACATCGGTCTTCGGATCAAGTTCTAAGTTATTGCGTAAGCAAACTGAATTTGAAAGGGCCGGCATTCGCCGGCCCTTTCTTTTTGGCGGGAAGGGTGATGAGTGAAGAAATGGAAGAGGGTGATGCGATTGAGCATCCGATCAGCGGAGAATTGGATTTGCATACCTTTCGGCCCAACGAGATCGGGTCGTTATTGCCGGAGTATTTTCGGGAGTGCCGGGAGCGGGGATTGTATTCGGTGCGGGTGATTCACGGGAAGGGGTCGGGGGCATTGCGGGAGGGGGTGCATCGGTTATTGGAGCGGCTGCCGGAGGTGGAGTCGTTTCGCTTGGGGGACGAGACGACGGGCGGATGGGGAGCAACGCTGGTTGCTTTGAAGAGGGGGGAAGATTGATCTTTTTCTGAAATGAGTCGCCTAGCGTGGGTCGCCCGAGCGGTATCGGGCTCCTACAGAGAGGAATTGGCAAGCTTGCTGAAGAGGGCTTGCCACTGGGCGAGGTGGTGGTCCCAGGTGAGGGGGAGGACTTTTTCGCGGGCTTTTTGACCGAGGGATTGGCGTTGGGCGGGATCGAGATCGAGGGCTGCGAAGATCATGTCGCGGAGGGAATCGGGGTTGGTGGGATGGTCGAGGATGAATCCGTTTGCGCCCGGATCGACGAAGGTGGAGGCGCCGTCGTTGTTTGAAACGAGGGGAGGGAGGGCACAGGCCATGGCTTGGAGGACGACATTGGAGCAGGCGTCGTATCGGGTGGGGTGGACGAGGAAGTCGGCGGCCTGGTAGAGGGGGGTCATTTCGGCTTGGTGGCCGAGGGCGTGGACGCGTTGGGTGAGGCCGTTCTTATGGATGGCGCGTTGGTGGCTTGAGTCGAGCGGTGCGCCGGCGATCCAGAGTTCGGCTTCGATTCCGGGCCAAGCGTTCAGGAGGGTATCGAGGCCTTTCCGGTTGTGGTCGAGGGAGGCGAAGAGGAAGACGGGGAGATTGCGATCATGGCCGGGGAAGAGGGCGAGGCGATTTGAGGTAAGGATGGCGGGGTCGGGGTTTTCCGGGGGGCGGAAGTGATCGGAGTCGACGGGGGTATGGATGACCGTGAGCTTTTCGAGTGGGAGCTGGTAGGTTTCCTGGAGTTGATCGAGGACGAGGGCTGAATTGACGACGAAGTGGCGGGTATTTCCGTCGGTGTAGAGGGATTCTTCGAGGGCGAGTTCGGTTTTGTTTTTTGGGGCGAGTCGTTTCCAGGGGGGGAGGAGATTCGAGTAGAGTTTGTGGCATCCCCCGCCGGCGCGGTGGATGTCCTGGGTGGTGGTTTGGCCGAAGCCGATGGTGAGGTCGAGATTGAGGGCTTTGGCTTTGGCGGCGGCGGCTTGGTTGAAGGCGGTGAGGGTTTTTGTGCGGGAAAGGGAGGAGACTTTGGTGTGGTGGATTTGGAAGCGGGCGTCGAGCGAGGATTCGTGGTGGACGCGATTGGTGATGAGGTGGACTTCGTGGGGGGCGCCGAGGAGGTGTTGGGCGAAACCGGCGAGGTATTTTTCGAGGCCGCCGCCGTCGCCGTATTGGATATGGATGAGGCCGATGCGCATAGGGGGGCGTCCTGTGGACGCGTGAAAGGTGGACAGGTAGAAGGTAGAAGGTGTGAACTTAGAGTCAATCGCGATGGGCATTGGGGATTTGTGGGGTGGTTGCGGGGTTGCAAGGTTGGGAAAATGGGGAATCTTCGTTGGGTTCCGGCCGGATTGAGGTCGGGAGAATCAAGAATCAGCAGATGAGCGAGCAACGAGTCAAAGACCTTCACGTGGTGCAGAACCTGGCGCTGCCGTCGCCGCGGGCGTTGGTAGAGGAGGTTCCGTGTGGTGATGGGGCCGTGGAATTGGTGGCGCAATCGCGGCAGGAGATTCGGGATATTTTGTTTGGGCGTGATGACCGGTTTCTGGTGGTGGTGGGACCCTGTTCGATTCACGACGTGAAGGCGGGGCGGGAGTATGGGGAGCGGTTGGCGGCTTTGAGTGAGGAGGTGAAGGAGAAGATTTTGGTGGTGATGCGGGTGTATTTTGAGAAGCCGCGGACGACGGTGGGATGGAAGGGTTTGATTATGGATCCTCATCTTGATGGGTCGAACGACATCTCGATGGGATTGCGGAAGGCGCGGGAATTTTTGAAGGTGGTGTTGGAGTTGGGGTTGCCGACGGCGACGGAGTTGTTGGATCCGATTACGCCGCAGTATATTGCGGATATGATTTGCTGGAGTGCGATTGGGGCGCGGACGTCGGAGTCGCAGACGCACCGGCAGATGGCTTCGGGATTATCGATGCCGGTGGGGTTCAAGAACACGACGTTTGGTGGAATCGCGCCGGCGATCAATGCGGTGCAGGCGGCGGGGAAGACGCAGACTTTCTTGGGGGTGAGTGAGGAGGGGCAGGCTTCGGCGGTTTCGACGAGCGGGAACCCGGATTCTCATTTGATATTGCGGGGGGGGAGTGACGGGCCCAATTACGGTGTGGACTCGGTGCGTGAGGTGGAAGGGTTGTTGGAGAAGGGGGGATTGCCGCCGGCGATCATGATTGATGCGAGTCATGCGAATTGTGGGAAGGATCAGGAGCGGATGCCGGGGGTGTTTCGTGAGATTGTGGAGGAGCGGGCGGGCGGTTTGACGTCGATTCGGGGGGCGATGTTGGAGAGTAATTTGGTGGCGGGGAACCAGAAGTTTCCGCAGCCGTTGGAGGATTTGGTGTATGGGCAGTCGATTACGGATCAGTGTATTGATTGGGAGACGACGGTGGAGTTGTTGAGGGAGGCGGCGGGGAGGTTTTAGGGGGAACGAGGGGGAGAACGGTTGGTTGGTTCTTCGGTTGATCGGTTTTGGGAGATGGGGGGAGCCGTGAGTGGGGTGGACGCAAAAAAGGCAGGGCCGACGGGCGACCCTGCCTTTTTGAATTGAGGTTTCGATTGTCCCCTTACTTGTCTTCGAGTGCGGCCTGAGCGGCGGCGAGTTTGGCGATGGGGATGCGGAAGGGCGAGCAGCTGACGTAGTTCAGGCCGGTGCGGTGGCAAAACTTGACGCTGGCGGGGTCACCTCCGTGTTCGCCGCAGATGCCGACCTTGAGGTTCTTGATGGTCTTACGGCCTTTCTTGACGCCGACTTCGACGAGCTGGCCGACGCCGGTCTGATCGAGGCTGGCGAAGGGATTGGTTTCGATGATGTCTTCTTCCTGGTAATGACCGAGGAAGCCGCCGGCGTCGTCGCGGCTCATGCCGAGGCAGGTTTGGGTGAGGTCGTTGGTGCCGAAGCTGAAGAACTCGGCGTGCTTAGCGATCTCATCCGCGGTGAGGCTGGCGCGCGGGACTTCGATCATGGTGCCGACTTGGTAGGTGAGGCGGACGCCCTTGGCTTTCTGGACTTCGTCGGCGACGCGATCGATGACTTCCTTTTGGAGTTCGAGTTCTTTGTCGAAGCCGACGAGGGGGACCATGATTTCGGGTTTGACCTTGATGCCGCTTTTCTGGACTTGGGCGGCGGCTTCGAAGATGGCACGGGCCTGCATTTCCGTGATCTCCGGGTAGACGATCCCGAGGCGGCAACCGCGGTGGCCGAGCATGGGATTGAATTCGTGGAGGTCATTGACGCGGCGCACGATTGTTTCGACCGGCAGCTTGAGTTGTTTTGCGAGGGCGCGTTGTTGTTCCTTGGTGTGGGGAAGGAACTCGTGCAACGGCGGGTCGAGGAGGCGGATGGTGCCGGGGAGGCCGTCGAGGGCCTTGAAGATGCCGACGAAGTCTTTCCGCTGGTAGGGGAGGAGCTTCTTGAGGGCTTTCCGGCGGGCCGGTTCGTCTTCGGCGAGGATCATTTGCCGGACGGCGTCGATGCGGTTGCCTTCGAAGAACATGTGTTCCGTGCGGCAGAGGCCGATGCCTTCCGCGCCGAAGGCGATGGCATTGGTGACTTGCTTGGGCGAGTCCGAGTTGGTGCGGACGCCGAGTTTGCGGGTTTTGTCCGCCCAGGCGATGAGTTGTTTGAACTTCTTGTAGGTCTGGCTGCGCTTGGCGGAGGCGTTGCCTTCGATGAGCG
The DNA here is from genome assembly GCA_039028175.1 of Verrucomicrobiota bacterium. Taxonomy (GTDB): domain Bacteria; phylum Verrucomicrobiota; class Verrucomicrobiia; order Verrucomicrobiales; family DEV007; genus JBCDBW01. The sequence continues at coordinate 41,957 of JBCCIR010000018.1, read as the reverse complement.
CCTGGACGACCTGAGACGGTGCGGTGGAGATATTGTCGGCGTAGATTTGGCCGGTGGTTCCGTTAATGGAAATGTAATCGCCTTCCTTGAGGGTGACGCCTCCGGCTTTGACGGTTTTCTTATCGTAGTTGATATCGACCTCGGCCGCGCCGCAGACGCAGATTTTGCCCATTTGGCGGGCGACGAGGGCGGCGTGAGAGGAGACACCGCCACGGGAAGTGAGGATGCCTTCGGCGGCGATCATGCCGCGGAGGTCTTCCGGCGAGGTTTCGATCCGGGTGAGGATGACGGGTTCACCGCGTTCGGCGGCTTTCACGGCATCGGGGGCGTGGAAGTAGATGTGACCGCTGGCGGCGCCGGGGCCGGCGGGAAGGCCTTTACCGATTTGGTTGGCTTTCTTTTCGGCGGCGGCGTCGAAGATGGGAGCCAGGAGGTGGCTGAGGTCTTCGGCGGGGATGCGCCGGATGGCGTCTTCCTTTTTGATGAGGCGTTCGTTGACCATATCGATGGCGATGTTGACCGCGGCGAGGCCGGTGCGTTTGCCATTCCGGGTCTGGAGCATGTAGAGCTTGTCGTTTTCGATCGTGAACTCGAAGTCCTGGACGTCCTTGAAGTGTTTTTCGAGGCGCTTGCGGACCTTGAGGAGTTCTTTGTAGGGACGCGGGAGGTCCTTGGCCATTTTGTCGACGGGTTTGGGTGTGCGCACGCCGGCGACGACGTCTTCGCCCTGGGCGTCGACGAGGTATTCGCCGTAGAACACGTTTTTGCCGGAGGCGGGGTCGCGGGTGAAGGCGACGCCGGTGCCGGATTCTTTACCGGTGTTCCCGAAGACCATGGCCTGGACGTTCACGGCCGTGCCCCAGGAAGCGGGGATGCCGTATTTGCGGCGGTAGACCTTGGCGCGGTCGTTTTGCCAGGAGGAGAAGACGGCCCCGATGGCGCCCCAGAGCTGGTCCTTGGGGTTTTGGGGGAAGTCTTTCTTGGTGCGTTGTTTGATGAGTTTCTTGAAGTCGGCGACGATTTTCTTGAGGGCGGCGACATCGAGGCCGGTATCGAGTTCGACGCCAGCTTTGGCTTTGGCTTTATCGATGATGGCTTCGAAGGGGTCGTGGTGTTCGTTGGGTCTTTGTTCCACGCCCATGACGACGTCCCCGTACATTTGGAGGAAGCGGCGGTAGGAGTCCCAAGCGAAGCGTTCGTTCCCGGTTTTGGCGGCGAGGGCGGCGACGACTTCGTCGTTGATGCCGAGGTTGAGGATGGTGTCCATCATGCCGGGCATGGAGTCGCGGGCGCCGGAGCGGACGGAGAGGAGGAGCGGGTTGTTCAGGTCGTTGAACTTTTTGCCCATCGCTTTTTCGATTTTGGCGATATTGGCATCGACCTCCGCGGAGAGGGATTTGGGGTAGGATTTTTTGTGGTCGTAGTAGTAGGTGCAGACTTCGGTCGTGATGGTGAAACCGGCGGGGACGGGGAGACCGATGCGGCACATTTCAGCGAGGTTGGCGCCTTTTCCGCCGAGGAGGGAGCGTTGTGAGCCGTCGCCGTCGGTTTTTCCGGGTCCGAAGTAGTAGACGTATTGTTTTCCTTTGCGCGAAGAGGATTTCTTCTTAGCGGCGGGGCGTTTCTTGGTGGTCGCTTTTTTAGCCATGGTCTTGGTCAGTTTTAGATAAGAATGATTGGGAAAATCCCTGTGGGATGCGGCGCGCGGGCGTCCGCGAGAAAGGGGACAGTATCAGAGGCGAGGGGGAAGTCAAACCGGGGATTGGGGCCTGAGATCAGGGGGATTCCGGGGAGGGGTGAGCTTGGTTGAGGGCTGGTAATTGGGGTGAATCGGGCCGGTTATTGGGCCTGTGCCTGATCGTAATCGAGGAGGGTCTGGAACCAGTGGTCGGCCATGATTTGGGCCCCGAGATCGTTGGGGTGGAGGCGGTCTTGGGCGAAGGCGGCGGGGTATTGATCTTTGGTGGGAATCCAGACGTCGGGACCGGGATGGACGTTGGGTAGATTGCGGGAGATGAGTTCGGCAAGGGCGAGGCGTTCATTGCCGATTTCGGGTTCCATGGGGTGTTTGTAGATATGGGTGGCGATGAACACGAGGTCGGCGCCGTCGGCTTTGAGGAGCTTGGCGTATTTTTCGAGGGCGTCGGCGCCTTGTTTGATGCGTGCGGTGTCTGATTTGTCGGCGATGCCGGTTTGGCGATCGCCGAAGGTCCACTGGAGGGATTGTTGGGCGAGGACGATGACGGGGTGATCGGGGGGGACGTCTTTGAGGGCGGGGCGGAGGGTGTTGAGCCAGGGCTGGAGGGGTTCGCCGGATTGGGTGTCGATCCATTTGGCGACGGGGGTGCCACCTTTGATGGCGGATTTGACGCTGAGGATGCGTTTTCCACCGGTGTGTTCATCGAGTTTTTCCTGCAGGAGGGCGGGCCAGAGGCGGGAGGTGGAGTATCCGTTTACGACGATGGTTTTCGGGGTTTCGTCGAAGAGAGGGAGAACCGGGGCCGGGGGCTTGGTTGAAGTGGGGGCGGCGGTGTCCTTCGCCGGGGAGAGGGAGGCGAGGGTGGCGAAGGATAGGGCTGAGAGGATGGTTTTAGGTCCGGTCATCGGAGCCGTTCGCGGGAATTTGCATGGCGGCGGCGACGCGGTCGAGCGCGGCGGTGACGATCGGCATGGCATCGTCGGTGACGGCGTCGTGCAGGTCGATGCGGATATCGCCGACGACTTTGACGAGGCGATTTTGGAGGTCGAGGCCTTTGGAGGTGAGGTAGACGAGCATGGAGCGTCGGTCGGAGTCGCTGGGGATGCGTTCGACGAGGTCGCGTTCCTGGAGGAGTTTGAGCATGGCGCCGATGGTGGAGGAGTCGGAGGAGGTGGCGTCGACGAGGTCTCGTTGGCGGACGCCGTCTTTTTCGGCGAGGAAGGATAGGACGACGAATTGGTCGGCGGTGAGGCCGTGGGGGGCGAGAGTGGCTTGGGCGCGGCGGTGGAAGGAGAGGTACGCGGCGCGGAGTTTGAGGCCGATGGATTGGTCGAGTTGGGACATCTGGGTGTGGACGTGGGTGCGTGGGTGGAGGCGGGGGGGTGACCGGGGCGGGCGGGGAAGTGGGTTCCGGTGTGGTCTTCCGTCCACGGACAAGTGTCACTTTGGCGTGAAGGGGAATGGTGGTCGAGGAATTAAATTGGGGGGGGTGAGAGGGGTGGAGACGGTGTGGGAAAAAGAGCATGAGGGGGCTTTACATTGTCCGTATACGGATTACTTTGGGCATCACCTTTTTGGAGAGGCTAACCGGGAGAGTTGGTGTTTTTGGGGAGGGTTTAGACCGTTCGACATGAGTGGGGAGTGGGATTGGCAGCAGGCATATAGTGACGGGGTGGCGCCGTGGGATACGGGGCGACCTTCGAGTGAATTGCGTCGTGTCGTGGAGGGTGAGGGGGCGGTCGTTCGATGTGAGGGGCGGGCTTTGGATTTGGGGTGTGGGACGGGGACGCAGTCGTTGTATTTGGCGGAGCGTGGTTTTTCGGTGTTGGGGATCGACCATGTGGAGGCGGCGTTGGAGGTGGCGCGCTCGCGGGCGGCGGCGCGTGATGATTTGGAGATTGAGTTTCGGTTGGAGGATGTTTTGGAGTCGGGCGATTTTGGAGAGGGGTTTGAGTTTATTTTTGATCGGGGTTGTTTTCATGCGTTTCAGGGGGACGAGGAGGCGGCGCGCTATGTAGCGACCTTGGAGCGGGCATCGAAGCCGGGGACGGTGTATTTGATGTTATGCGGGAATGCGCGGGAGGAGATGGAGGGGGGACCGCCGGTTTTGAGTGAGGCGGTGATACGCGAGCGGCTGGAGCCGCTGTTTGAGATCGAATTGATCCGGGAGTTTCGTTTTGATCGAAACGATCCGGAGGGGGAAAGCGGGGAATCGGGGCCCTTGGCTTATGCCTGTTTGATGAGGCGGCGGGCGGGGGATTGACTATCGGCGACGTCTTCTGCGGCGTTTATTGGGACCGGGTGTTTTGGTATCGCCAGAGCGGGAGGGGTGTTTTTTGGAGGGGTTTTTCCTGGAGGAGGATTTCTTTTTGGCTTTTGGCGGGCGTCCTTTGCCTTGGGTGCGCCTCCGGTCGCGGCGTTGGCCGTTTCGTTTGGAGGGCGGGCTGGATTTGGAGCTTTTTCCGCCGGAGCCGGCGACGCGGAAGTCGACGAATTTTTTCTCGAGGTCGACGCGGGCGACTTCGACTTCGATTTCCTGGGAGGGGCGGTATTCGATTTTCGGGTGTCGACCGGTGATGCGTTGGGTGGCGAGGTCGAGGAACCAGTCGGCGTTTTGGGGGAGGTCTTCGCGTTTGACGACGCCCTTGATGAAGAAGTCGGACATTTCGACGAACATGCCCATGCGGGAGATTTCGAGGATGACGGCTTTGAACTTGGGTGGTTTTGCGGCGCGGGAGAGGCGGTAGAGGTATTCGAGTTCTTTGAGTTTAACGGAGTCGCGTTCGGCGTCGGCGGAATTGCGTTCCGTTTCCGAGATATGTTGGGCGGCTTCGAGGATGCCGGCGTATGAGGGGAGGTTGGCTTGATTGACGGCGCGGACGCCGCCTTCTTCGTTTTTGTTGAGTTTGAGCATGAGGTTGCCGAGGACGCGATGGACGATGAGGTCGCAGTAACGGCGGATGGGGGAGGTAAAGTGGGTGTAGTTGGCTTTGGCGAGGCCGTAGTGGCCGAGGCAATCGGCGTGGTAGGCGGCGCGTTTGAGGGATTTGAGGAGGCCGATTTTGAGAATTTGTTCTTCCGCGGAGCCGCGGATCATTTTGAGGAGTTGTTGGAGTTCGTCGCGGACGGTGAGGTCTCCGACTTTGAAGCCGTGGAGGCGGACGAGTTCGCGGTATTCGAAGAGGCGATCGGCGTCGGGGTCTTCGTGGATGCGGTAGAGGGAGGGGGCTTGTTGTTTTTGGGTGAGGGTGGCGACGGCTTCGTTGGCGAGGAGCATGAACTCTTCGATGAGCTGATGGGATTCGTCGTATTCGACGCGATCGAATCCGGTGGGATTGCCTTGAGGATCGAGTTTGACGCGGACTTCGGGGAAGTCGAGGTCGAGGGCGCCGTGCTCGAAGCGGCGTTTACGGACTTTGGCGGCGAGGGTCCAGGCGTTGAAGAGGTGTTGGGTGACTTCGTCGGAGCTGGTGGCGCCGGGATTTTTCAGGAGGGGTTTGAGGCGTTCGAATGCTTCTTCGTAGGCGAGTTTGAGTCGCGAGTGGATGACGCAGGCGGCGAAGCGTGAGGCGATGACTTTGCCGGTATTGTCGAGGGTGAGGATGGCGGCGCGGGTGAGGCGATCTTCGCGGGGGACGAGGGAGCAGACGCCATTGCTGAGTTTTTCCGGCAGCATGGGGATGACGCGATCGACAAGGTAGGTGGAGTTCCCGCGGCGGAGGGCTTCGCGATCGAGGGCGGAGCCGGGGCGGACGTAGTGGGAGACATCGGCGATGTGGACGGCGAGTTCCCACTGGCCGTTTTCGAGCGGGGTGATGCAGAGGGCATCGTCGTAATCGCGGGCGTCTTCGGGGTCGATGGTGAAGACGAAGCGGTCGCGCCAGTCTTCGCGCTTGGCGATTTCGTCCGGGGGGATGTGAATGGGGATGGCGGCGGCTTCGGCCTCGACGTCGGCGGGGAATTCGAGGGGGAGTTGGTATTGGTAGATGATGGAGAGGATATCGAAGCCGGGCGCGTCGCCATCGCCGAGGATTTCGACGACATGGCCGCGGGGTTTTGAGCGCGGGGATTTCCAATCGTCGAAGGCGACGACGATTTTTTCGCCGTGTTTGGGTTCCGGGGTATCGGGGTTGTCCCAGGGTGCGAGTTCGACGGTATGGGGGAGGAGTTTATTTTCCGGGATGCAGTAGCGGAACTGGTTTCGTTTTTGGTAGGTGCCGAGGATGGATTTGTTTTTTCGTTCGAGGATATTTTCGACGCGTCCTTCGACGGTAAGGTCGTCTTCTCGGAATCGTTTGATACCTCGGGAGCCGGGGTGAGTGGGATCGGCTTTTTGGAGGCGGATGGCGACGCGATCGCCGTGCATGGCGGTGCCGGTGAAGCGTTCGGGGACGAGGAAGCGTGGGTGGTCGTCGAGGTTGATACCGGCCTGGCGATTTTCTTTGTTGGCGAGGTCGGGGACGACGAAGGCGTGGCCTTTGGGGTGGAAGGAGATGAGGCCGGTGATGAGGTTACCGGCTTTTTGCCTGGGGAGGAGTTTTCCTTTCCGGGCTTCGACGAGGTCTCCGCGGTCGACGAATTGGCGGATGAGGTCGCGCAGGTGTGCGCGATCTTTTGTGGGGACGTCGAGTTCGCGGGCGAGTTCGGATTTGTTGAGGGGGCGGTAGTCGGCGCGGGTAATGAGATCGCGCAGGCGTTTTTCGAGAGGGTGAGGCATGGAATCAGGATAGGGGGCCCAATTGTTCGTGATGGGCGGGGTTTTGTGGATATAGAGGAACCGGGATACCCGAATCGGGGGCCGGAGGAAAGTGCCGTCCGGTGTTATTACAAAGTATTTGCACCGGAGGGCGTGAATTGTTAAGGTGACTATTGAACAGAAGTCCCTTGACGGTGTTACTGTTGGACGCGGTTTGCGTGGCCGTCAAGAAAAACCCTTATCCCCCAATTGAGAAAGGACTGAGCGATGAAAGTGCGCCCCCAAGAGAAGAAGAGAGTTGGATTTACGTTGATTGAGTTGCTGGTGGTGATTGCGATTATTGGTGTCTTGGCGTCGATTTCGTTTCCGGTATACAACAAGATTATTTCCAAGGCGCGCGAGGTGCAGGCGAAGAATGATGCGGTGGGGTTGGTGAATGCGGTGAAGGCGTTTTATACGGAGTATGGCGTGTATCCTTTTGATTTGAGTGAATCGGAGGACACGGTGATGAAAATCACGGATGGGGAATTCATGAGAATCTTGTTGGCGGAAGAAGACGGCGGAGAGGGAGGGGGCGACACGCGGAAACTCAATCGTCGAGACATTGTCTATTTTTCCGCCGACCCGGCGAGGAATGGAAGATCCGGGATCGATGATGAGGCGAATTTTTATGATCCATGGGGTCAGCACTATCGCGTCTATATGGATGGGGATTTTAATTCGAAGATCACGATTGATGATTTGGGTGAGGCGAAGGACATGGAGCGGCAGGTCGACATGCGTTCGGAGGTGGAGGCGGCGTCGCCGGGCAAGCCGCGGACGAGTGATTCTTTTGGCAAGGACAAGTTTGACGACGGGAACGAGGTCACGACTTGGAGGTGAGGGGTTAACGGGGTAGGGTTGGCGAGGCTGCGAGGGACGTTGGGGAGATTGGGTGCCACGTTGTGCTTGATCCTCTGTTGACGGTTGATGGGATCGCGGATAGTCGTAGGGCCTTCAGATGCGCGGATAGCTCAGTTGGTAGAGCACCTGGTTTACACCCAGGTTGTCGGGGGTTCGAGCCCCTCTCCGCGCACCATTTTTTTGGGTGGGGATATTGAGGCGGGAGCTTGGGTGAATCGATTATGGGATGGGGGACGTAGGGAATGGTGGTGAAGGACGGGTGGCGGATGGTATTTGGTAGGGTCCGAGGCGGGTTGGGGATGGCGCAAAAGGGACGGAAACCCGCACGGGACGGACTTTGTGAAATATTTCACAAATTAATCTTGCGAAAAGGTGGCGGGATGATTTACTGCCACGGTTGCGCGGGTCGCGCTTGGAGAGGAGGGGGTTTCGCTGGTGATCTCCGGAGGTGCAGAGCGCGCGGCAACATGTTTGTGACTCGATGGTTGTGAATGGGTTAGGACTGAACTTTGAGGCTTTTGCTTCGTTGCCGGTATTGGCGGCGGGGTCAATTTCCGCGGAGTCCTTTTTGGAGGGGGGATCGCTGACGAACTCGATCTTCGTGGCGGTGGTGGTGATGGCGGTGATTTTGCTCTTCACGCGGATGGCGACCCGGAAGATGAGTTTGATCCCGGGGCCCAAGCAGAACCTGGTGGAGTTCATGGTGGAGTTTCTTTACAACCAGGTGGAAGAGGTCGTGGGCAAGCAGGTGGCGCCGAAGGCCTTTCCGTTGTTGGCGACGATTTTTGTTTATGTTTTGATCTCCAACTGGTTTGGGTTGTTGCCGGGGGTGGGGACGATTGGATTTGCGCATGGCCCGGAGGATTTGGCGGGACCGGTTTCATTGGATCCGAATGCGCACTTTACTCCGTTGTTGCGTCCGGCATCTGCGGATTTGAACACGACCTTGGGGATGGCGGCGGTCTTCATGCTGGTGTGGTTTTGGATCACGATGCGGGAGACGGGGCCGGTGGAGTTCATCAAGCATATCTTTGCGCCGAAGGGTGGGCTGAAGGGGTTTTTGAAGTATGCGCTCGTGCCGATCTTTTTGTTTGTCGGAGTGATCGAGGTTATTTCGATCGTCTTTCGTCCGGTGTCTTTGTCGTTACGATTGTTCGGTAACGTTTATGCGGGGGAGACCTTGCTGCATTCGATGTCGAAGCTGGCGGATGAGGTGCACCCTGCGCTTGCGTTTGTGTTGGATGTGTTATTGCCGTTGCCGTTTTATTTTATGGAGATTCTCGTCGGCGTCTTGCAGGCGGTGGTGTTTGCGTTGTTGTGTGCGGTGTATATCCAGCTATCGACGGCCCACGACGAGGAGGAGCACTGATAGAAATAGACTTTTGTCATCGGGACCATCCGAGTGAGTGGGCGATGGCGGAACAGAAACCAAAGAAGAAAAGGAAAAGACAATGTTAATGGAAACCTTACCAGTATTGGCCGCTGCGGCGGATGGCGCTGAAGCGGCTCTTGAGCTGGCCCGTGCGGGGTCGGTGAACGGGAGTATTACGCTTGGCATCGCCGGTGCGGGCGCGGGTATCGGGGTCGGCTTGGTCGGCCTGGGTGCGGCGCAGTCCGTGGGTCGGAATCCCGGTGCCTTCGGCAAGATCCTGACGATTGGGATTATCGGAATGGCGTTGGCGGAAGCCATCGCCATTTACGCTCTGATTCTCGCGTTTGGGGGTCGTTAAGCCACCAGAGAAATTTGGTTGGCGGGGCGGGTCGGATGACGACCCGCTCCGCGGCCGAAACTTCAAGACGAAACAGGACAGACCAATGGATCAGATAACGCAGATTTTGACTATGTTCGGGGTGACGTGGGGCAAGTTTTTTGCCCAGGTGTTCATCTTCCTGATCGTATACCTGGTCCTGAAAAAGTATGCCTTTGGTCCGGTTTCGGCGATGTTGCAGGAGCGGCGGGCGCGGATCGAGGAGGGTGAGGCGAATTTGGCCAAGATCAAGACGGACTTGGAGTCGGCCGAGGCGAAGTCTCAGGAATTGATCGACAAGGCGAACGCGCAGGCGGAGCACATGATTGAGGAGGCGAAGGCGAGTGCGGCGGCGATTGGTGAGAAGAAGACGCAGGAGGCGATTGCGGAGGCCAACCAGATAGTGGAGAAGGCGAAGGAAGCGGCCCGGTTGGAGAAGGAGCGTGTGACGGCGGAATTGAAGCGCGACTTTGGGCGCCTGGTGGTGGACACGACGGCCAAGGTGACGGGCAAGGTTTTGACCTCGGACGACCAGGAGCGGATCAACAAGGAGACGGCCGGTCAGATTGCGGGGTGACGCCTGGGGCGAGTTTTCAGTTTTAGTTATTGGTTATTAGTTTTTTTAGAGATGGCGAAGGCGAGTAAAGATGCGGTAAGGACGGCGCGGCAGATGTTGCAGTCGTGTCTTGTCGACGGTCGTCTCGACGAGGGGAAGGCGAAGCGCTGGGTGCAGAAGATTGCTTCGGCCAAGCCGCGCGGGTATTTGGGTATCTTGGAAACCTTCATGCGGATGTTGCGCCTGGAGGCGGAGAAGCATCATGCGGTGGTGGAGAGTGCGGCGGAGTTGGATGCGGGGGTGAAGGATTCGGTAACGGCGGATTTGCGGGCGAAGTATGGTTCGGATTTGGATGCGGAGTTTCACGTGGACGGGGAGTTGCTTGGGGGGATGCGCGTGAAGGTGGGCAGTGATGTTTGGGATGGGTCGGTGCGAGGTCGTCTCGCGCGGCTTTCGGACAAGTTATAAATATTTTGTTAGGATTTATCAGTTAAAGAAAGAGGCAGTCTCATGAGCAGCATATTACAAGAACTGGAAACGGAAATCGCGGGTCTTAAGACAGCGGTGACGAAGTCGAACGTCGGCACCGTCCGTGAGGTCGGCGACGGCGTGGCGAAGATCGAAGGATTGAGCGACGTCATGCTGAATGAGATGATCGAGTTTCCCGGCGGTCTTTATGGGTTGGCATTGAACCTTGAGGAGACGGAAGTGGGGACGATTCTCCTGGGTGAAGGCGACAATGTGAAGGAGGGCGACGAGGTTCGGACGACGGGCAAGTTGCTTCAGGTGCCGGTGGGCAAGGGCATGCTGGGCCGGGTGGTGAGTGCTTTGGGTGAGCCATTGGACGGCAAGGGCGATATCCAGGCGGAGGACAGTTATCCGGTGGAGAAGATTGCTCCGGGGATCATCACCCGGAAATCGGTGAGTGTGCCGGTGCAGACGGGCATTGCGGCGATCGATGCGATGATTCCGATCGGTCGGGGTCAGCGTGAGTTGATTATCGGCGACCGTTCCACGGGCAAGACCACGATCGCGGTGGACACGATTATTTCGCAGGCGCAGCAGAACAGGGCTGCGGCGGAAGGGACCTTGAAGGATCACAAGCCGCTTTACTGTATTTACGTCGCGGTGGGGCAGAAGCAGTCGAACATTGCGCGGACGGTGTCGACCTTGGAGAAAGCCGGCGCGATGGAGTATACGACCGTGATTGCGGCGTCGGCTTCGGACAGCGCGACGAACCAGTATTTGGCGCCGTATTCGGGTTGTGCGATGGGCGAGTGGTTCATGGATCAAGGCGACGATGTGTTGATCGTGTTTGATGATTTGTCGAAGCACGCGGTGGCGTATCGGCAGGTGTCGCTGGTGTTGAAGCGTCCTTCCGGTCGTGAGGCATATCCGGGTGACGTGTTTTATTTGCACAGTCGTTTGTTGGAGCGGAGTGCCCGATTGAATGAGGACAATGGCGGCGGGTCGATGACGGCTTTGCCGATTATTGAGACGCAGCAGGGTGACGTGTCGGCCTATATTCCGACGAACGTTATTTCGATTACGGACGGGCAGATATTCCTGGAGACGGATTTGTTTTACCAGGGTATCCGGCCGGCGATTTCGGTTGGTTTATCGGTGAGTCGTGTGGGATCGGCGGCGCAGACCAAGGCGATCAAGAAAGTGGCGGGGACCTTGAAGTTGGATTTGGCGCAGTTCCGTGAGATGCAGGCGTTTGCGCAGTTTGGTTCTGATTTGGATGAGAAGACGAAGGCGTTGATTGAGCGTGGTCAGCGGATCGTGGAATTGTTCAAGCAGCAGCAGTATTCGCCGCTGTCATTGGAAGTGGAGGTGGCGATTTTGTGGGCGATGCAGAACGGATACTTTGATGAAGTGCCGGTGGACAAGGTGAAGGAGACGCAGAAGAAGCTGGAGGAGTATTTGACGACCCGGAAGGATTCGGTTTTGGCGAAGATTCGAGATGAGAAGGCTTTGTCGGACGGTATCAACGACGAATTGAAGGCGGCCTTGGACGAGTTTCAATCGACGCACAAGTAACAGTTAGCGATTAGCACGTAGCAGACAGGAGATGCCCAACACCCAGGACATACGCCGGCGGATCAAGTCGGTAAAGAGCACCTCGCAGATCACCAAGGCGATGGAGTTGGTGGCGGCTTCGAAGATGAAGAAGGCGCAGGACCAGGCGTTGGCGGGGCGGCCGTATGCGGACTTGTTGAACAAGGTGTTGGTGAACTTGAAGCGGGAGACGGAGGAAGAGTTGCATCCGCTTTTGAAGGAGCACGAGGGTGGTCGGGAGATGTTTCTCGTGATTACCACGGACAAGGGATTGTGCGGACCTTTGAACACGAATTTGTTGCGTGACGTTTCCGAGAAGGCGCCGGAGGACGCGATGTATGTCACGGCGGGGACGAAGGGCAGTCAGGCCTTGAGTCGTTTGAAGAAGGAATTGGTCGCGGAGTTTTCTTTGGATGATCCGGTGGAGTTTTTGGAGGTGCGACCGATTGCGAAGCTTTTGACGGAGCAATTTTTATCGGGCGAAGTGAGCACGGTGCGGGTGGCGTTTACGAATTTCATTTCGACGCTCAGCCAGGAGCCGATGATTGAGACCTTGTTGCCGATTCGGGCGATTGATTTGGGGCGGGACAAGGATTTCCTGGGGATGGGGAACGAGGACGAGTTGCCGGCCGTGGCGGGCGAGGGTCCGGGTGCGGGCGGGTATGAATTTGAGCCGACGCCGGAATCGGTATTGGACTACATTTTGCCGCGTTATATCGCGCTGCAGATTTACCAGATGGTCTTGGAGTCTCGGGCATCGGAGCACAGTGCGCGGATGGTGGCGATGAAGAGTGCGACGGACAATGCGAACGATTTGATCAAGGATTTGACCTTGGAATACAACAAGCTGCGTCAGGCGGCGATTACGAACGAGTTGTTGGAGATTACGACGGCGATGAAGGCGTTGGAATAGCGGCGCGGGCGCCGCGGTAATTGGTTATTAGTTTTTAGTTATTAGTTAGGAACAGGACAGAGTTATGAGTAATACAGGAACCATCGTGCAGGTCATTGGACCGGTTGTTGACGTTGACTTTTCGAAGTCGGGGGAGCTGCCGAAGATTCACAATGCGTTGGAGATCACGTATGACCTTTATGGGACGTCGACGAAGCTGGTGTTGGAAGTGCAGCAGCATTTGGGTGACAACTGGGTGCGGGCGGTGGCGATGTCGACGACGGAGGGTTTAAAGCGTGGGATGGAGATTGCGGATACGGGCGACGCGATCACGGTGCCGGTGGGTGCGGGGGTATTGGGTCGTGTTTTCAACGTGACGGGTGATGCCGTGGACGAGCGGGGACCGGTGGACGCGGTGAAGCGTTATCCGATTCACCGTCCGGCGCCGGCGTTGACGGACCAGGACACTTCGGCTTCGATTTTGGAGACGGGGATCAAGGTTATTGATTTGATTTGTCCGTTCTCGAAGGGGGGCAAGGTGGGTGCGTTCGGGGGTGCGGGTGTGGGCAAGACGGTTGTCATCATGGAGTTGATTCACAATATCGCGATGAAGCACGGGGGATACTCGGTGTTTGCGGGGGTGGGTGAGCGGACGCGTGAGGGGAACGACCTTTACGAGGAGATGAGCGAGGGGGGTGTTATCAACCAGGAAGATTTGAGCAAGTCGAAGGTAGCCTTGGTATACGGGCAGATGAACGAGCCTCCGGGCGCGCGTTTGCGGGTGGCCTTGGCGGCGCTTTCGATGGCGGAGTATTTCCGTGATGAGGAGAACCAGGACGTGTTGTTGTTTGTCGACAACGTGTTCCGATTCTCGCAAGCGGGTTCCGAGGTGTCGGCGTTGTTGGGACGGACGCCGTCGGCGGTGGGATACCAGCCGACCTTGTCTTCTGAGATGGCGGCGATGCAGGAGCGGATTACCTCGACGAACAAGGGATCGGTCACTTCGTTCCAGGCGGTGTATGTGCCGGCGGACGACCTGACGGACCCGGCGCCGGCGAACACCTTTGCGCACCTGGATTCGACGGTGGTGTTGGAGCGGTCTTTGGCGGAATTGGGGATTTATCCGGCGGTGGATCCGTTGGCATCGACCTCGACTTCGTTGGCTCCGGACATTGTGGGTGAGGAGCATTACCAGGTGGCGCGCGGGGTGCAAAACGTGTTGCAGCGGTATAAGGATTTGCAGGACATCATTGCGATCCTGGGGATGGACGAGTTGAGTCCGGACGACAAGCTGACCGTGTTTCGGGCGCGGAAGATTCAGCGGTTCCTGAGTCAGCCGTTCCACGTGGCGGAGATTTTCACGGGCACCCCCGGGGTGTATGTCTCGGTGGAAGAGACGGTGCAGGGTTTCAAGGAAGTTTTGGACGGCAAGCATGACGATGTGCCGGAGATGAATTTTTATATGAAGGGCGGGATTGATACGGTTGAGAAGTCCTGATCTTGGCTTTCAGACGTCAGACTTCAGCCATCAGTAATTGAAATGAGTCTTCATCTTGAAATTGTGACTCCGGAGAAGGAGGTTTTTTCCGACGAGGTGGACACGGTGGTGTTGCCGGGAACGGAGGGTGAGATGGGGATTTTGGAAGCGCATGCGCCGGTGGTGACGATGTTGTTGCCGGGTGAGTTGCGGTATTCGAAGGATGGGAAGGAAGAGGAGTTGGCGGTGGGCGAAGGGATGCTGGAGATTACGGCGACGCGCGTGGCGGTATTGACGGACATGGCTTTGGCGGAGCATGAGATTGATGAGGATGCGGTGGAAGCGGCCTTGAAGCGGGCGGAGGAGCGGAAGGCGGGTCTTGTGGGGGATGAGGAGATTGCGGCAGTGGAGGCTTCCATTCAGAAGTCTTTGGCGCAGCTGCAGTTGAAGCGGAAGCGGAGACGAGCAGTCTAAACGCGACGCGCTCGGCATCGCCTATTGGTTGCTTGTTACCGGGTAAGTTTGGTTTGTCTTTCGCGGAACGGGTTCGCAGGATGGGAGGCGTGAAAGGGTGGTTTTTTGGCATTTTCGGTCTGATTGGTTTCGGGTGGTCGCCATTGGTGTGGAGCGGGGAGATGATCTCGTTGGGAAAAGAGGTATCCGAGGGCGGCCATTTTGAGCCGGCGGAGGATGATTGGAGTTTGGAATTGCGGCCGTATTTGTGGACGGCGAATTTGAAGGGGGACGTGGGGGTGCAGGGGTTGACGGTACCGGTGGACGTTTCGTTCGGGGATGTGTTGGACAACTTGGATTTCGCTTTTGCGGGGGAAGCGGAGCTGCGGTATCGGCGCTGGGGATTTTTTGTGGACGGGAACTACATCAAGATGTCGCCGGGGATTGATGAGGTGCCGTTGGGGTTATTTGACACGGTGGGGATTGAGATCAAGCAGGTGTTATTGGCGATGGGCGTGCTTTACCGGGTGGCGGAGTGGGATCGGGGGTATTTGGATGTGGGGGCTGGGGCACAGTATACCTCGGTGGATCAGACTTTGAATTTTGTGCCGGATGAAGGGGCGATTGCGGCGCAGAGCGAGGTTTTGGCGGGTGAGGCGGTGGATCGGATTGCGGCGCAAGCGATGGCGGAGGTGCGGCGAGTGACGTCGGCGATTCCGCCGCCACCGACGCCGGTTCCGCCGGGAGTGGTGAACGGGGTGGATGCGCGCGTGGAGCGTGGGGCGGGTCGGGAGACGGACCGGGATGTTCGGGATACCCTTCAGGCTTCATTGGTGAGCAATGTGAAGGAGTCGTTTGGGAGTCGGGTGGCGGGGAGCGGGCCGATCCGGGAGAAGATCAAGGAATTGGTGCAGGCGTCGGTGAACGAGCAGATTGCGCGGGTGCAATCGGGGGTGCGAAGCCGGGCGGCGGCGCAGGCGGCGAAGGCGCGGGAGAAGGCGGAAGAAAATTTGGCGAAGGCGTTGGAGGAGCAGATTACGAGTGAGATTCCGGAGAGTGCGGCGGTGAAGGAGGGGTGGTGGGATCCGTTTGTGGCGGCGCGGGTGCGGCACTATCTCACGGACAATATCTATTTGAATGCATTTGGATCGGTGGGGGGATTTGGAGTGAGTTCGGATTTGATTTGGCAGGTGGGGGTGGGGCCGGGCGTGGAGGTGAACGACTGGCTGGCGGTGGAGTTTTTCTACCGTCACATGAGCATTGATTACGAGAACGGCGGTTTCATTTTTGATGTGGATTTGAACGGGTTGTTTCTTGGGGTGGCGATTCGTTTGTAGTCGTTAGGGGTGAGCGGTTTGCGAGGTGGTGGGCTCCCTTGTATTGGGAAGATTTCGTGGATTGCGTGTGGGTTGATAGTCTGGCACTATGTGGAGTTCACACAATTAACCTCCACCCCCTGAAGACATGAAGAAGCAAACGATCATTACGTTATTGGTGTGCCTCGCCGGAATCCCGGCACTTAGTTCCCGGGCAGAAATCGTCCACGATGCAGAGTTCTACATTCTGGAAGAACAGCATGGAGAGAAGTGGCAAGCGGAGGATGAGGCGCTTGATGAGAAGCTAGCGGAATTTCGGAAGGGCAACGACGGGAAAGCGCCGAACATTTTATACATCCTGATAGATGACATTGGATTTGGCGACCTGGGCAGTGAGACATTGAATGCGATTCGGGGGTATGAGACTCCGTCGATCAACAAGATTGCGCGCGAGGGCATGCGTCTGGCGCGGATGTATACGGAGCCGTCCTGCACGCCTACGCGGGTAGCGTTCATGACCGGGCGACAGCCTTTCCGCAACGGGATGGGGAATACGGCGGTGGACATTTCCGGGTTTGGGCTTGCTGACAAGGAGGTGACCCTGGCGGAGGTGCTGTCCGAGGCGGGGTATAACACGATTCATGTCGGCAAGTGGCACATGGGTGACATCAAGGAGGCCTGGCCCAATCACCAAGGTTTTAACTGGGCGGCATTTCCGATCCACCAGCAGGGGCAGCTGAGCATCTTCAATGATGATGCCGCTGATGCTGAGGTATCGATCGGAATTGGCAGCAACAATTACGATGACAAGTTCACGCTCGACGGCTGGCTGCGAACGGATGCGGCCTCGATGGTCACGGGCGTGGAGGGGGCGGAGGGAGAGAATGTAAAGGAAGTGCACATGAAACCCGGGGAGCGCTGGACGGAAGCCAAGTATGAGGCGATGAACGTGCGATACCAGGAGCAGGCGATGGAGCAATTGCGTCGATTGGCCAAGGATGACAAGCCCTTCTTCTTGAATTATTGGCCGCTTTATCCGCTGACAGGGGCGCGGACGGCTTATGATGAATACACCACTCCGAACGGCGGCAATTACGTTGAAAAAATGGAACTTGTCGACGAGTGGATTGGCGAGCTCATGTCGGAGTTGGAAACCCTTGGTGCGGCGGACAACACGATCGTGATCGTCATGGGTGACAACGGGCACTTTACCAAATACTCACCCCAGTCCGGATTTACTCCGATGATTTTTCGTGGGGGCAAAGGGGCGACTACGGAAGGGGGCGTGCGCGTGGACGCGTTCGTGCGTTGGCCGGGGATGATTGAGGCGGACTCAGTCGTCGGAGACATGGTGCACGTGAGTGATCTCTATACAACCTTGGCTCGCGTGGCCGGCGCGAAGGACAAGGTTCCCACGGATCGGATTGTTGACGGCATCGATCAGACTTCACTCCTGCTTAACGGCGAGACGCATGGACGCCGCGATTACGTGTTTCTCTACAATTTTACCAAGTTGGAAGCGGTGGTGAAGGAGCAATACAAGCTGGAGATCCCGGGCGGCAATATTGACAACGCGATCCTGGCTGATTTTTACGATCTTTTCCGCGATCCGCAGGAAAGATACCCGGTTTCGACGGAGATCGGGGCGTGGGGCGGGGCCAAGTTTGTGCGCATGATCAACCGGCATTTGCAGCGAAAGGAAAAGTATCCTGATGAAGGTCCGGCGCTTGGCGTGCCTTATGAAGGGATCGACAATTTGCGGCCAGAGTCGAAGAAGGCGGTGGAGGAGTTTTTGTTTATGATGAAAACGCCGGAGAAGTAGGGAGATGCGTTGTTGATCGATTTGGATCGAGGAAATCGAATTAGGATTGCTCTTTGGAGAACGCTTGTAGGCGTTGCCATCATCTTTGGTGTGGCCGGGAGTGGTTTCGAATCCGGTTGGGCTGAAGATTCGAAGCAACCTTCTCCGCGACTGATTCCACTCGAGGGCCAGTCTAATTTTCGGGATATCGGCGGCTATGAGGCGGCGGACGGTCGGACGGTCAAGTGGGGGGAAGTTTATCGTTCGGGGCGATTTGCGGGCATGACGGATGCGGATATTGCGCGGCTCGAAGAGCTGGGTTTAAGCAGCGTGGCCAGTTTTTTGACGGAAGAGGAGCTTGAGAACGCGCCGTCGCGGTTACCGCCATCGGCGGAGCATATTCGGTTACCGATGGAAGCCGGCAACATGGGAGACATCGCTGCGGTGGCGGACGAGGCGAGGCTGACGGGTGATTTTTCGAAGTTATCGCCGGATATCAACCCGGAGATTCATCGGATGCTTATTGTGGAGGGGAAGGAATATTACGCCGCCTTGTTGCGGGATATCATTGATTCGGACAAGCGCCCCTTGGTGTATCATTGTTCGCACGGGGTGCATCGCACAGGGACGGCAACGGCGATTTTGTTGTCGGCGCTGGGGGTGCCCTGGGAGACGGTGCGGGAGGATTACCTCTTGTCGAATGTGGCGCGTGGGGACGAGATTGAGCGACGCTTGGGCGAACTGCGGGCTCAGGCGGCGAAGCGGGAGGGCAAGTCTGAGGAAGAGGTGGATACGACGAACATGGAAGCGTTTTATATTTTGGAGGGGAGCTACATCGATGCGTCGCTGGAGCAGGCGATGGCGGATTACGGGTCTATGGAGGCGTTCATCCGGGATGGGCTGGGAATCTCCGACGAAGAGATTGCCGCGCTGAAGCAAGAGTTGCTAGAGGACTGAAAGAGCGGCGCGATGGGGCGTGGTTACTATCCGGCGAGCGCGCAGGGGACGAGGATGGCGTCGGACATGCCGTGGAGTTTCTTTTTATCGGCGGGGACGATGGTGGCGAGGACGCCGCCGAGGTGGACGGATTCTTTTGATGAGGGGTCCTCGTCTTTGGGCGGGTGGACGAAGTAGTAGGGGCAGAGGCGGACGCGGGCGTCGAGGGTTTGGAGCGATTGGGAGGTGTCGTCGTAGAAGGGGTGTTGGATGCGGGCGCCTTTTTTGAATTCCTGGAGGAGGTAAGGATTGGAGTTGATGGAGTGGAGGGCGGTGTCGACGGCGTTTTGCCATTCGGGTTGTGAGAGGTCGAAGCCGATGTGGACACCGCGGCTGCCCCAGGCGAGTTCCGAGAACCCGGAGATTTTGAGGACAAGGTCTCGTTCTTTTTGGGTGAGGGAGCCGAGCTCCGAGAAGTCGGCGATTTCGAGTCTGGGGATGACGGCGTGGTGGGGGACAGGGGCGGGATCGACGACCCAGCCGTAGGGGATGATGTCGCGGAGTTTTTGGAAATTGGAGTCGCGAAGTTCGCGGCGCCAGAGTTCTTCGAGGGGTTTGGACCAGAGGAGGGCGAGCCAGAGTTTTTCTTCGATGGCGGGTTTGAGAGGTGGGGTCATGCAGAGCTCGTCTTTTTCCTGGAGGGCGACGGCTTGTTCGGTGAAGGGGATGTTCTCGAGGTCGAACAGTTCGAAGAAGCGGTAGAGACAGTTGTGAGGTTTGGGGGAATAGGATTCGGCGGAATGGACCTGCCAGTTGGGGGACGAGGTGTTTTCGAGGTTGTTGGCGAGCCAGTCCATTTCGGGGCGGTAGTCGGCGGCTTCTTGGGAGACGACGATATCGGCTCCGTTGGGGAAGATACCGGCGAAGCCGTGGAGCATGCCATCGGGGCCGCCGATGATGTTTTCGAGGCCGAGGGTGGTGGCGAAGGTTTGGTTGAGCCAGGCGGTGAGGCCGATGCCGCCGGGGACGCTATCGAGTTCGGTGAGGGCGAAGCCTTCGTTTTCAGTGAGGATGAGGTCGGGCCGGATGACGCGGGGGGTGGAATGGCGGAGGGCATTGGAGTGGGCGTGTTTGAGGAGATCGGGGGGTTTGCCGGCGTCGATGTATTGGGCGATCCACGTGGGGGCGGAGCCTTTGAGGGAGCGATGGTAGAGGTTGTTGGAGGCTTTTTGGAAGGTGTGGAGGACGGGGCCGAGGGCTTCGAGGGTGCGGACTTGTTTTTTGGACAGGGGGAAGGGTTCCGGGGAGAGGCGCCAGTTTTTGTCGGCGAAGAGGCCTTCTTTTGGGATGGCGGATCGGAGGGAGGCGATGCGATCGGTGGCGGACTGGGGAGATGTCGGGGGAGTGGACAAGTTTTGGATGGGTAAAAGCTATTTTAAAGGCAGTCCTCGCTTTATCCCGCTTTCAGCGGGCTATGCCAAATTGTTTTTGTTCGTTGGAGGGGCCGCGATGCGGCCGCGCATTCGCTCGCACCTACAAAGGCGGGTTCAGTTGAGGGAGCGGAGGGCGGTGCGGATGATATCGTCGGAGGGCGAATCGGGGGAGAGGTCGGGGGCATCGAGGGCTTTTTTAACGGCTTTTTGGGCATCGGCTTGTTTGTATCCGAGGGAGATGAGGGCGAGGACGGCGTCGTTGGCCTGGGCGGCGGCGCCGGAGTCCTGGCTGGCGGATTCCCAGGCGGCGGTGATGCCGACTTTGTCTTTGAGTTCGAGGACGATGCGTTCGGCGGTTTTTTTGCCGAGGCCGGAGATTTTGGAGAGGGAGGCGATATCGTTTTCGATGACGGCGACTTTAAATTGGTCGGGGCTCATGCCGCTGAGGACGGCCATGGCGAGTTTGGGGCCGACGCCGGAGACGCGGTTGAGGAGGAGGCGGAAGAGATCGCGTTCTTCGTCGGTGGCGAAGCCGTAGAGGGTATTTTCGTTTTCGCGGATGTGGAGGTGGGTGAGGACGCGGACTTGGTCGCCGGGTTTGCCGATGGAATCGATGCTGGTGAGGGGGACGAAGAGTTCGTAGCCGACGCCGTTGACGTCGATGGCGATTTGGTTGGCGAGGGAGTGGACGAGGGTGCCGCGGAGGAAGGTAATCATTGATATAGGAGTTGCCAGTTATCGGTTACCAGTTATCAGTTTTTAGTGAAGATGCGCAATGGTTTGTGGTGTTTGGGGGTGATATTGGGGCTGGTGGGGGTGTGTTTTGGGGCTGAGGAGGAAGCTGGGGGGCTGGAGGCGTATTGTTTGATGATTGAGCCCCGTTTTGAGGTGGCGGAGGTTTCGAGTGATATTCCGGGGTCTGAGCGGACGCAATTGGTGGCGGGGCGTGAGGTGGATGGGGGGATGGTTTACTATACGCGGGCGGAGTATGAGGGGTTGGGGGTGGACTGGCTGGGGTATGTGGCCAAGGCGCGGGCGAGTGCGGGGCGTTTATTGGCGAGCCTGGAGCCGGAGTATGAGCGGGATCATCGGGGGGTGGTGAAGTATGCGGTGTTGCGGTCGGAGAGTCATCGGACGGCCGGGGTGGTGTTGGCGCCGGGGTTTCGGGAGCGATTTCGGGAGGTTTTGGGGGAAGAATTGATCGTGTTGATACCGGATCGGTTTACGATTTTTGTATTTTCGAAGCTGGCGAGTGATTATGATGCGCATGGGGAGGCGGTGGTGGAGCAGTATGGGGACGCGACGTATGGGGTGAGTGTGGAAGTGTTTGAGGTTGATGATCAGGGACTTCG
Organism: Verrucomicrobiota bacterium; assembly: GCA_039028175.1. GTDB lineage: Bacteria > Verrucomicrobiota > Verrucomicrobiia > Verrucomicrobiales > DEV007 > JBCDBW01. The sequence continues at coordinate 20,634 of JBCCIR010000018.1, read as the reverse complement.
GGTGATTGGTCGATTTGGGGACGAGTGAGGAATTCTCGGGGGCGCGAAGTATTTTTGAACACTTTATAGTCTAGAAGTGTCAATAAACCAATGAAAGTCGTTCAGGGACAGTCATATCTGCGATATTGCGACTCAAAACCGGCGTTATTCGCAAAACTTTGGGAAAAGGTGTCGCTCTGATCGTGAAATTATGTTACAATTAGGTACTATGTCTACTGCTAGAAAAACAAGATTCTCTCGACGCGTTCCCGATCATGTTACTGACGAAATCGTTAATGTTTTAGGTAAATCCAAGAAGATGTTTGGGTTTAACGACCTGTTTGAGAAGGTTTATGATAATTTGAAGAAGCGGAATGCGGTGAGCGGCGGGGAGGAGATGCTTCGTTTGCGGGCTTATGAGAAGCTTCAGAACCTGGTGACGCGTGGTTTGGTGGAGAAAAGTGGCAAGGAATACCGGGGTTTGGCGCGGATTGAGGAGGCTTCGAGCGCGTTTTTGGCGGCGAAAGCGGCGGAAGCGGCGGCGGCTGAGGCCTCCAAGTAGCGATTTTTCACGAGAGCGGCAGGCATTCCGGCGGGCGTTGGGGCTGGGAGGCTTGTAGTTTGAATGATTTTTAGCCGGTCCATGGCGAAGAGCCGTGGGCCGGCTTTTTTTGTGGGGCGGGCAATTTTGGTTGATTCGGGGGGTGTGGGGCGGAAAACTGTCGGCGCATGTTACAGGAATACGGAGCGGTATTGATTCAGGCGGTGATTGCGATTGGGTTCGCGGCGGTGACGTTGATGATGAGTGTGATGTTTGGGCGGGCGGCGGCGCGGAACCGGACGAAGGATTCGGCGTATGAGTGTGGGATGTTGCCGGTGGGGGCGGGGCAGCCTCGGTTCAGCGTGAAATTTTACATGGTGGCGATGTTGTTTGTGATTTTCGATGTGGAGGTGGTGTTCATGTATCCTTGGGCGGTGGTGTTTCGGCAGATGATCGTCGAGAGCCCGATGGTTTTTTGGAGTATGTTTAGTTTTGCGGGAATTTTGGTTTTTGCGTTTGTGTATGCGTGGCGCAAGGGGGCGTTGACTTGGAACTAGGTATTTGATGTTGGGGAAGGGGACTGAGGAGGTATAGCGATGGTTCATCATCTTGTGTTGTATAAATTGAAGCCCGATGTGGGGGAGGAGCGTTTGGAGGACATGATCCGGAAGACGCGGAGTCAGTTGTTGAAGGTACCGGAAGCCTTGAGTGTGCGGTCGGGGCGACGGATTGAGGGGGAGAAGGAGTGGGGCTTTTTTGTCGCGGTGGACCTGGAATCGATGGACAAGTTGGCGGCGTTCCAGGATGACCCGGTGCATGTGAAGTTTATTGAGGAAGTGGTGAAGCCGAATACCACGGAGAGCCTGCTTGTGAATTACGAGATGGAGCCGGGCAGGGACATCAAGTATTCCTGAAGGCGGTCGCCGGTCCAATCGATTTCGGATTGGCCGATGGCGAAGGGGGGGACGAGGGAGAGGACGTTTTCCTCATGTGAACCGGCGAGGAGGATGAGGCCGTCTTTGAGGGCCTGGAGGATGATGGCGCCGGCGAGTTGGGGGTCTGGATGGTGATTTTCGTCGACGAGTTCGAGGCCGAGCATAAGGCCGAGGCCGCGGACGGACTGGATGAGGGGAGAATCGATGTTTTTGAGACGAGTGCGGAGAGCCTTACCGGTATCGGCGACCTGGGTGGTATCTGCGAGTTGGGCGTGGAGATCGAGGGAAGCGAGGGCCATGGCGCAGCCGACGGGGTTTCCGAGGAAGGTGGTGGTGTGGATAGCTTCGCCGGTGGAGGGTGGCCAGGCGTCCATGATCTCGGCGCGGGCGACGCAGGCGGAGAGAGGGTAGCCGGAGGTGAGGCTTTTGCCGAGGCAGATGATGTCGGGGTGGAGGTCGAAGTGTTCGCAGGCGAAGAGTTTGCCGGTGCGATTGAGGCCGGTGAGAATCTCGTCGAGGATGAGGAGGGTGTCGAATTGGTCGCAGAGGTTCCGGAGGCCTTTGAGGAAGTTTGGGTGAGCGATGCGTTTTCCGCCGCGGCCTTGGATGGGTTCGACGAGGATGGCGCCGGTATTGCCTTGGGCGAGGGTTTCTTCGACGGCGGCGAGGGCGGCGGTGACGGCGGGGTCCTCTGGGGGGAGGGAATCGGCTAGGAAGGCATCGGCATCGCAGGCGGCGAAGGGGAGGGTGGTGCCGAAGGTGGCGAGTTGTGGGGTGAAGGGGTCGCGGAATTTGGGGAGGGCGCCGGCGGCGAGAGTTCCGTATCCGAGGCCGTGGTAGGCGCCTTCGAAAGTGATGACGCCGGGCTTGTTGGTTTTGTTGAGGGCGGTTTTGAGTGCGGCTTCGACGGCTTCGAAGCCGGAGTTGGCGAGGATGGATTTGGCGGGCCCGAGGTTCCAGCGTTCAAAGGTGAGGGCGCTGAGTTTTTCGCAGAGGTCGGCTTTGAGGGGCGAGGGGTGGACGTCGCCCATGGCGTGGAGGAGGGATTGGGATTGGCGGGCGGCGGCTTCGACGATGGCGGGGTGGTTGTGGCCGAGGCCGGTGACGCCGAAGGCGCTGGTGAAGTCGAGGAAGCGATTGTCGTCGGTGTCCCAGACGTTGACGCCCTGACCGCGTTCCCAGAAGACGGGGAAGTCGTCACTGAGGAAGGTGACGTTTTGGGATTCGTGGGCGCGGAGGGATTGGGCGAGTTTGCGGGAGCGGGGGCCGGGGACGGGGGTATTTATTTTGGGGAGCATGGGTGGGTGAGTAGGATTCTACCGAGATGGGCAGGAGTGGACTGAAAGATTGTATCGGCTGTCACTCAGAAATATCGAGTCCGAGTTTATTCCGCCGATTCGGGAAAGGCAGAGTGGCATTGGGAATTCCAAAAGAAAGGTTTTTACGGGGTGTTTAGAACGACGTATTTTCTGACGGATAGTTTCGCGATACTCGACGCGAGCGTGGGTGGATGGGTATAATGAATGATACCTGAACAACGTTACGGAAGATACTAGGGCGATGCGCTCAGCGATATTGTTCATTTGGCTTATTACGGCGAGTTTCGGATTTGCCCAGAAAATCGATTGGACAGGGGAGGAGGGTATTGCGGGAAAAGATTTCGATGAGATTTCTGTCGCTTTTAAGAAACTGGCGGCTTCATCGAATCCGGAATCGTTTATTGAGCCGTTGAAACAAAAGGACTATGAGGTGCTCAAGGCCTATTCTGAGCCCAATGTCGATTTGAAGATTCTGCGCCGTGGCAACCGTATCATATTCGGTCCGTCGAACCTGCTGATGGATTCGGAATTCCTGTTGATCAAGATATGGCCAGATGGGACTGATGAGCCGCGAGGAGGAATGATTCGCTCGAGTCGAATGTCCTTAAGCAACGAGCTACACGCATGGGACGATGAGTGGTCGGATTGGCAATTCGTTGCGTGCAAAATAACGTGGGTGCCCGCTGAAGTAGCTGGTTCTAGAGAGAGGTCTGGCCGAGGCATGATCAAATGGGGCGTATCTAAATCGGTTCCTGCGGATTTCTCTGGAAACGTGCGAATTCATGTTGAGCACGGAAAAGAAATGCCTGCGGAGGAACGCGAGAAACTAAATCTCCTCGTCCCATGGAACTGAACAAGGTCCTCGTAAATCGTCACTGTTCTACCGGCTACTGCCGATAAATTGAAATCGTCGTAAACTCTGCAAAACCGATTTATAGCGTGGAATTCCCTCTTCGGGAGTCAGAGTCAAGACTCAGATGTTACGACGGGATAGGTGAAGGGTAAGATTAGCCCAGTTGTTTGGGCGGTTCGACCTGTCGATTCTCGCGTATACGGACGAAAGCATCTGTGTTAGTGGCGGGCGGTCGAGTGGTGTGGGGGCGGTGCGTTTACAATGTAAAAGTGTCGTGAAGTTTGGGTATGGATTTACATGGAAAGCGAAACGGGGTAGATTGTTATCAAGAAGCCAACGAAGTGCACTGGACGACGGGTGCGCGGTGGGCGGGCGGGTTTGCAAGTTCATTGCAAACGGTTGGGAGACGACGCCGGCCGGGGACGGTTCGGAGCGCGGCGGCGAAGAGAAAAAATCCCAACCCTGTTTGTGAGAAGAAAGGAGAATCTATGAAGAGATTGTTTGTTATTCCGAGTTGTGTCTTGATGGTATTGGCGATGGTGGCGGTGAGTGAGGCCAGCGACCAGACCGTTCAGCAGACGTTTGAGCAAGGCAAGGCGTTGTTGTATCGCGGGGATACGGCGGCGGCGGCTGAGAAGTTTCGGGAGGTATTGAAGCGTGATCCGCGGCATGCGCCGGCGCAGTTTTACCTGGCGAAAGCGACGCCGAAGCCCGAGACCCCGAAGGGCAACCTGATTGAGGCGCGTTTGGCGCAGGTGGTGGTGCCGAAGGTGGATTTCAACGAAGCGCCGCTGGGGGACGTGATTTTGTTCATTGGGCAGAAGACGGCGGAGCTGACGAACGGGGCGTTTCGGCCGAACATCGTGTATACGGGTCCGCAGGAGGACCTTGCGGCGCGGAAGATTACCTTGAAGTTGTCGGGGATACCGATGTCTGAGTTGTTGCGGTATGTCGGCGAGATGTCGGCGACGCGATTCAAGTATGGGAACTATGCGATCGAGGGGATTCCGGCGGCGAGAGTCGAGGAGGAGTTGAAGATCGAGGCGCAGGCCCTGGCGGAGAAGCAGCGCAAGGAGGCGGCGGAGCGGGCGGCGAAGAAGGGGTATGATCCGTTTGCGCCGAAGACAGATTCGGATCCGTTTCAATCGTATTTGAAGTAGGCGATTGGCGGGGACGGCGGTCATCACGGGCGGCGAAGGCGGGCTTGCCCGGGCGATCGCCGTGGCATTGGGGGCGGCGGGGTACGATGTCTTGTCGCCGGGGCGTGGTGAACTGGATGTTTGTGACGCAGAAGCGGTGGCGGCTTACTTTGGGAAGCTGGAGGGAATTGATTTGTTGGTGAACAACGCGGGGGTGGCGCGGCACGAGTTGATGGTGAAGATGGAGGATGCGGTGTGGGAGGAGGTGGTGGCTACGAATCTGCGGGGGGCGTTTTTGTGTTCGCGCGCGGCGGTGAAGTTGATGGCGCGGGCGCGGCGCGGGCATATTTTGAATATTGGGTCGTATACGGGGACGTATGGGGCGGTGGGTCAGGCGAACTATGCGGCGGCGAAGTCTGGTTTGATTGGATTGACGAAGAGTGTGGCCCTGGAGATGGGGAAGCGTGGGGTGCGGGCGAACGTGATATTGCCGGGGTTTTTGGAGACGAAGATGACGGCGCATTTGAGCGAGGCGCAGTGGGCGGAGATTATGGAGGGCCATGCGTTGGACCGGTTGAACACGGTGGAGGACGTGGCGACGTTTGTGGTGGCCGTGGACGGGATGGAGGCGGTGTCGGGGCAGGTGTTTCAGCTGGACAGCCGGGTGGGGCGGCAGTGGTGAGGTTTTCACAGGAGGGAACCCGCCACGGCGGGTAAACTCCGGGAACTAAGGATTGAGGCAGGGGAGGCGGGGGAGGCAATTTTAAACATGGGGTAACAGAGGAAATTGAGGAAAGAGGCAGGGAGGCAATTTTTTATAGAAGGAAGCGACGGAATCTGGGGTGACTTTGGCTAGCGTGGGTCAGCGGGCGGGGCCTTTCATGGCGGAGCGGCTGCGGCGGGAGATGTTTTTGAAGTTGGCGGTGTCGTAGAAGGGATCGCGGGGGTGGGTGGAGGCGGGTTGGGTTTCTTCGGGGGCATCAGTGGTGTTTTCGAGGGAGTCCTCGCTGACGCTCGCACCTACTTTTGGATCGGGGGTGGTTTCGCAGGCGGAGAGGCAGAGGAGGACGAGGGAGAGGGCGAGGAAAGAGGGGAGCGGTTTCATGATCGCGGTTTTTTCTTTTTTTTGGGTTTCTTGAGTTTGGCGGCGCGCTGGGCGGCTTCGATGGAGGGTGCGGCCCAGGTTTTCATTTTGGCGGGGGAGGCGAAGCATTCTTCGGGGGCTTCGTAATAGGACATGGTGAAAACTTTGCCGTCTTTCTTTTCGTATCGGAAGGGTTCGAGGCCTTGATTTTCGAAGGAGGCGCGATTTTGGTCGTCGACTTTGAAGAATAGTTCACCGTCGCAGGTGAGGGCGAACATGAGGTCGTCGTGGAAGAGTCCTTGTCCGGAGAACATGCGTTTGGCGTGGATGCCGGGGATATGGGCGAGGAGTTCGAGGGTATGTTCTGTGAAAGGATCGGGGGGTTTGACCATGGGTCGACTATTGGTTGAAGAACATGTAGGCGACGAAGATGGCGGCGATGATGCCGGCGAGGTCGGCGAGGAGGCCGCAGAAGATCGTGTATCGGGTGCGGGTGACGCCGACGGCGCCGAAGTAGACGGCGAGGGTGTAGAAAGTCGTTTCGGTTGAGCCTTGGAAGGTGCAGGCGAGTTTTCCGGCGAAGGAATCGGGTCCGTGGGCGACCATCGTTTCGACGGCGAGGCCGCGGGCGCCGCTGCCGCTGAGGGGTTTCATGGCGGCGGTGGGGAGGGCGTCGACGAAGGCGGTATCGAGTCCGAGGGCGGCGACGGCTTTGGCGATGGCGTTCATGACGAGGTCCATGGCGCCGGAGGCGCGGAAGATGCCGACGGCGACGAGCATGGCGACGAGGTAGGGGATGATTTTGACGGCGACGCCGAAGCCATCTTTGGCGCCGGTGATAAAGCTTTCGTAGAGGTTAATTTTGGAGCGGATGGCGAGGATGAAGAATCCGCCGAGGAGGCCGAAGATGATGAGGGCGGCGAGGGTTTTGGATTGGGAGGCGATTTGGTCGGGGGCGAGGTTTTGGAAGTAGAGAATCATGCCGGCGACGAGGGCGGTGGCGGCGCCGAGGTAGAGGAAGACCGCGGGTTTGAAGAGGTTGATGCGTTGGACGATGGCGACGGAGATGAGGCCGACGAGTGTGGCGCAGTAGGTGGCGATGAGGATGGGGACGAAGATATCGGTGGGATTGGCGGCGCCGTTAACGGCGCGGAGGGTAATGACGGAGATGGGGATGATGGTGAGGCCGGAGGTATTGAGGACGAGGAACATGATTTGCGCATCGGTGGCGCGATCTTTTTCGTCGTTGAGGGACTGGAGTTCGTCCATGGCTTTCAGGCCGAGAGGGGTGGCGGCGTTATCGAGGCCGAGCATATTGGCGGAGAAGTTCATCATGATGGACCCGGAGGCGGGGTGGTCCTTGGGAATTCCGGGGAAGAGGCAGCGGAAGAAGGGGCTGACGAGTTTGGTGAGGATGCGGATGGCGCCGCCGTCTTCGCCGATTTTCATGATCCCGAGCCAGAGGGCCATGAGGCCGATGTATCCGAGGGAGATGGTGGCGGCGACGCGGGCCATGCCGTCGGTTTGGGAGCCGTCGCTCATGGGGCCTCCGACGAGCATGGAGGTCATATCGGAGAAGGGGGCGGAGTTACCGAGGAAGATGAGGGAGTAGAGGGCGGTGAGGATGCCGATGAGGAAGAAGCTGATCCAGATGACGTTCAGGGCCATGTGGGGAGCTTGGGGGAAGATTGGGGAATTTAGAAGCTAGGAGTTTTGGGCGAGTTCGATCGCCCGAGCCCGTTCGGCGTTGCTCAGGACAGGCTTGTATCGGGCTCCTGCAGTTGATGGGGGGACGCTTGGAGGAGAGATGGGAGACTTCAATCGGAGGCGGAGTCTCCGAAGAGGGCGAGGAGGGTGGGGAGGTTGATTTGGGTGAGGGAAGGGATGGAGAGGTGGGCTTCGGGGAAGGAGTCTTCGGGATGGGTGGTGGCGACGGCGACGGTTTTCATGCCGGCGGCGAGGCCGGCCTGGATGCCGACATGGGCGTCCTCGAATACGACGCAGTGGGCGGGGTCACGGTCGATTTTTTGCGCGGCGACGAGGAAGACTTCGGGATCGGGTTTGCCGCGGGAGACGTCTTCGGCGGCGGTGATGGCGCTGAAGAATCCGGAGAGGCCGGCGAGGTCGATGATGCACTCGATATTTTCGCGCGGGGTGGAGGAACCGACGGAGCAGGGGACGCCTTCCGTCTTGAGCGCGGAGAGGATGTCGATGACGCCGGGGAGGGAGGTGATGCCGTCCCGGCGGACGATGTCGCGGTAGAGGGATTCTTTACGGTCGCCGAGTTCGGCGACGCGTTTGGTGTCATCGGGGGCGCACCATTGGAAGAGTTCGGGGATGATGACCGTATTTTTCATACCGAAGGATTCGACGAACATGTCGTGGGTCATGGGGACGTCGATTTCCTTGGCGAGGAGGTGCCAGGATTCTTCGTGTTGTCTGGCGGAATCGATGATGATGCCGTCCCAGTCCCAGATCGTGCCTATTTGGGTGGTTGATAGTGGATCGGCGTTTGAGGGCATGGCGGAGCGAGCGGGAGAAATCGGTTGGGTGCGTCCGCCGCGGCGGACGCGCTACCTTCAAGGCAGCCGGGATCAGTCGAGGCGTTTGAGTTCGGGGATGCCGAGCTGGAGGAGCTGTTGATTGACGGCGGCGGCTTCTTCGGCGTCGACGAAGATCATGCGTGGGTAGCTGTCGAACTCGATTTTGTGGATGCCGTCGATGGGGGATTTGAGGGCGTTATCGAGGTCGCGGATGTTATTGATTTCCTGGTCGTTCACCTTGGTGACGAGGAGGTGGGAGAGGCGTTCGTATCCGAGGGTGCTGGGAGAGCGGAGGACCTGGCTGAGGAAGACGACCTTATCGCGGCCGTTTTCTTCGAACTCTTCCTGGTTGGCATTTATATACATGAGTTTGAAGGGGGCCTGGGTGCGCCATTTACCGCCCCAAGATTTCAGGTAGGGGAGGGAGAGTTCCTGGAAGATGAGGCCGCCTTCGATGAGGAATTTGGGGCCGCGGTTGAACATGTAGGGATCGACGAGGTATTCCTCGGGCTTCTTGTGTTTGAGGGTGGCTTCGAGGGTAAGGGGTTTGCCGTCGCGGAGGATTTCGATGGGGATGATGTCGCCGGTGGAGGCACCGCCGCGGACGATGTGGCTGAGATTGATTTTTCCGTAGAGGGGGTGGTCGTAGTTTCCACGGGAGTCGACATCGTGGTCGCCGAGTTTGAGGAGGACATCGCCGACTTCGAGGCCGGCGTCGTCGGCGGAGCTGCCTTTAACGACCTTGGTGACGTAGACGCCGCCATCGTAGTCATCGAGGCCGGCGTATCCGCGGAGTTGTTCGTCGAGGGTTTGGGCGTAGTTGATGCCGAGGTGTGGGAAGCCGGGGTATTCGTCTTTTTTGAGTTCTTCGAGGAAGCGGCTGATGATGGGGCTGGCGAGGACATCGGAGACCTGGTCGTCCGAGGAGTATCCGAGGAGGAGGCCGGCGAGTTTACCGTCTTTTACGGCGGGGAGGGTGAAGCTGCCGGAGCGGGATTGGAGGGCGCCGTAGACCTCGTAGGTGAGGAAGTATGAGCTATCGAGGAAGTAGGGGCCGATGTCGACTTTGATGATTTTGACGGAGGTGGCGATAGGGGTGCCATTGTCTTCGATTTGCCAGATTTCGAGGGTATCGCCGACGGTGGCTTCCGAGGCGATTTCGAGGGGGACACGTGAGGCGAGGAAGTCGGTGGCGTCGGCATCGGGGGCGAGGACGGCGAGATTGGCTTCGTAATCGATGCCGGCGATATCGGCGGTGACTTTTTCGCCGGTATCGGGCATTTCGAGTTCGAGGTAGGTGGCGTTGGCGACGAGTTCGGCGGTGGTGATGACTTTATCGCCCTCGAGGACGGCGCCGAGGCCGCGCCGGGTGGAGGGGGCTTGTTTTTCCCAGGGGCGGAGGAAGTTGTAGGATTGGGAGGTGACGTTAACGCGAACGAGGGAAGTGGCGGCGCTGGGTTGGGCGGAGGCGAGGGAAGGGGAAAGGAGCGTCGCAGCGCCGAGGGCGAGGATTAGCGTGATGAGATTAGTGGGGCGCATGGCGATCAGATGGGGACGAGTATGAGTAAGATTATGAGTAAGATTACGAGTATGAAAGAGGCAGGGCTTCACTCGTTGTAGTAGTCGTTGGGGACTTTGTATTCGGTGAGGATTTGGTCGTGGGCGTTTTCGACGAGGTTGGCGTCGAGGACGATGGGTCGGCCCTGGCCGGCGATTTTGATGACGTGGTAGTCGCGATCCTCGTCGTCGTTGAGGGCGTCGTAGAGGTCGGCGAGTTTTTTGATGGGTTGACCGTTTACTTCTTCGACGATGCTTCCGGCGTATCCGCGCAGGTGGGTATTGATAGCGGCGGGGAGGACGCTGGTGAGGACGACGGGTTCTTCGATGTCTTTATAGAGCTCTTCGGCGACGAAGTAATTGAAGAGGTATCGGGCGTGCATGTCGTCGATGCTATGGGCGGCATAAAGGTTCAGGTCGAGGGGCTGGAAGACGAGGCCGGCGAACACGAGGTATCGTGGTGTTTTGTCGTATTGCTTTCCCTGGATGAGGTAAGGGAGGAAGCGTTTGAGGGTGAGTTCGACTTCCTGTTCTTTCTCGTCGCGGAGAATTTTGAGGGTGATTATGTCGTCGGCGAATTTTCGTTCGACGATTTCATTCATGTTGATTTGTTCGCCGTTGATATCGACGAAGCCGTTGCTGAAGATGGGGTGACCGTTGATTTCGAGGAGGACATCGCCGACTTCGAGGACATCGCTGGCGGAGCCGTGGGCGTTGACATTGGCGACCATGACGCCGATGCCGTCATTGGGGAGTTTGAGGGCGCGTCGTTGGGCGGGGTTGAGGATATTGAATTCGCTGAGGGCGAGGTCGACGTAATGGTCGTAGTTTCCGTCTTCGACGTCGGTGAGGAATCGTTCGATGACGGGGACGGGGATCATGTAGCCGACGTTTTGGGCGACAGCGCCGGAGTAGCCTTGGAAGGCGACGCCGACGACTTTTTCGTCCTGGAGGACGGGGCCGCCGCTGTTGCCCGGATTGATGGCGGCATCGACTTGGATGGTGAGGTGGTAGTCCACGGCGCTGTGGCTGTATGGGCGGAAGTCGATGCGTGAGACGACGCCGCGGGTGACGGAGATGCGTTCGCCGCCGACGGGGTAACCGACGGCGATGACGGTGGTATTGAGTTGGGGGATGCCGCCGAGTTCGAGGGGTTTGACGCCTTCGAAGGCGGAGTAGTCTTCGACTTCGAGCATGGCGAGGTCGCAGTCGTGGGCGATGTGGAGGATGCGGGCTTTGTATGGTTTGGGGTCGCCAACTTTTTTGATGTAGAGGATGCGGGAGTCGGAGACGACGTGGGCGTTGGTGAGGAATTTATTTTCGCCGACGAGGAATCCGGAGCCGGAGCCGCCGCTGGTGCGTCCGGTGTTCCATGGGGTGCGGTAGTTGGGGACGAGGGCGTCATTTTCGACGCGGACGACAGCCGAGTAATCACTGATGCTGAGTGGCTGGGCGGGCGCGGTCGAAGGTATGGCGGCGAGGGCGGCGAGGATACAGCAGGTCAGGAGGGCGGCGAAGCGCGAGGGTTGGGCGAGCATTGGGTGCGGTGTGTCTGGATTGGAAAGGGCTAATCTAGGGGTGGAAGTCTGGAGGCGCCAGCGAAAGTTCCGGGTATGGGGGGTGCCGGCGGCGGACCGTTTGGGTTGGTGGTTGGCGGGTCGCGTGGCGTTCATATTGTCAGAACAATATACGCTCGAAACCAGTGGTTTTCTTTCGCTGGGAAACATTTTGTTTTCCGGGGAATGGAGGGAACGGTCGCGAATTGTGGCGGGGGAGTTGGGGGATCCTTGCCTTCAGCTTTGCTTGGGGCAAGCGCTTCGTCTTTACCGGCTCGTGGAGCGAGGGTGGCAGCTTCGCGAGATAGGAACGTGGGAGTGGATGAGAAGAGAATGCCGTGCGATGGAGCAGGGGCTTTTCGTGGGACCCTTCGGCTTTGCTCAGGGTAGTTGATTTTAAACCTTGGTGCGGGCACCAAGATTTAAAATCAAACGTTAAAGCGGAATTCGATGACGTCGCCGTCTTGGACTTCGTATTCTTTGCCTTCGATGCGGAGTTTTCCGGCTTCGCGGGCTTTTGATTGGGAGCCGAGTTCGGCGAGGACCTCGTAGGCGACCACTTCAGCGGCGATGTAGCCACGTTCGAAGTCGGTATGGATGACGCCGGCGGCCTGGGGGGCTTTGGCTCCGGCGGGGATGGTCCAGGCGCGGGTTTCTTTTTCGCCGGTGGTGAGGTAGGTGCGGAGGCCGAGGAGGTGGTAGACGGCGCGGATGAGATTGGAGACGCCCGAGTCGGGGACGCCCATGTCGTTTAAGAATTCGGCGGCTTCTTCTGGTTCGAGGTCGGCCATTTCTTCTTCGATGCGGGAGGAGATGACGACGGCTTCGGCGCCGTGGTGTTCGGCGGCGTATTTTCGGACGGTGGCGACGTGAGGGTTGGCGTCGGGATCGGCGATGGTTTCGGCGAGTTTATCTTCCTCGATGTTGCAGGCGAAGATGGTTGGTTTGCTGGAGAGGAGGAAGAACTCGCGGCAGATGCGGCGATCGTCGTCGGAGAGTTCGGCGGTGAGGGCGGGTTTGCCTTCGTCGAGGTGGGGGAGGAGTTTTTCGATGAGGTCGAGTTCGGCCTTCGATTCTTTATCACCGCCCTTGGCTTTTTTCTCGCGTGTTTCTTTGCGTTTCTGGAGAGCGGTGATGTCGGCGAGGATGAGTTCGGAATTGATGATTTCGATATCGCGAATGGGATCGACGGAGCCTAGTTCATGGATGATATCGTCGTTTTCGAAGCAGCGGACGACTTGGACGATGGCATCGGTTTCACGGATATTGGCGAGGAATTTATTTCCGAGGCCGGCGCCTTCGCTGGCGCCTTTGACGAGGCCGGCGATATCGACGAATTCGATGGCGGTGGGGATGATTTTTTGTGAGCTGGAGATTTTGCCGAGGACATCGAGGCGGTCATCGGGGACGGTGACGACGCCTTGGTTGGGATCGATGGTGCAGAAGGGGTAGTTGGCGGCCTCCGCGTTTCGGGTGCGGGTGACGGCGTTGAAGAGGGTGGATTTTCCGACGTTGGGGAGTCCGACGATTCCGGCGTTGAGCATGGGAGAAGGCGCGCAGCGCGCGCGTGAAAGGTGGAAATGTAGAAGGTAAAAGGTAGAAGTTGGGGGAGGCTTTGGGAAATGCAATGGAAAATAGCCGTTGCGGAGGGGCGGGCCGGGGTGAGAGGATTTGGGTATGGCGACGACTGACGAGTTAGCGGGGTATTTGGGAGAGTATTTGCGGGTGGGGGAAGTGCCGGACTATCCGAATGCGCACAATGGCTTGCAGTTGGCGAACGGGGATGGGGAAGTGAAGAAGGTGGGGGCGGCGGTGGACGCGTGTTTACCGGTGGTGCGGGAGGCGGTGGATCAGGGGATCGATTTTCTGATGGTGCATCATGGGATGTTTTGGTCGGGGGTGCAGCGGATTGAGGGGGCGGTGTATGAGCGGGTGAAGGCGGCGATGGACGGGGAGATGGCGATATACAGTTCGCACTTGCCATTGGACGTGCATGGCGAGGTGGGGAACAACGCGATTTTGTGCGGGAAGTTGGGGATTGGGGAGACGGAGCCGTTTTTGGAGTGGAAAGGGATTCACTTGGGGTTGCGGAGCGAGGTGGAGATGGGGCGGGAGGAATTGCGGGCGCGTTTGAGTGAGGCGTTGGACGGGGGGAAAGTGCATGTTTGTCCGGGGGGACCGGAGACGGTGCGGAGGGTGGGGGTGGTAACGGGAGGAGCGGGCGGTGAAGTGGCGCAGGCGGCGGCGGAGGGGGTAGATACGTTAGTGACGGGGGAGGGGCCGCATTGGAGTTACACGGCGGCGGAGGAGTTGGGGGTGAATGTTTTGTATGGGGGGCATTACGCGACGGAGACATTCGGGGTGAAGGCGCTGGCGGCGCATGTGGCGGAGCGGGAGGGGGTGGCGTGGGAGTTTGTGGATCATCCGACCGGGTTGTGAGGGGCGATGTTGGGGCGGGGGTTTTTTGAGCGGGATGTTTTGGAGGTGGCGGAGGGTTTGGTGGGAACGGAGCTGGTTTGGGGGAAGTGTGCGGGGATGGTCGTGGAGACGGAGGCGTATGCGGCGGAGGGGGATGCGGCGGCGCACATGGCGTTTCGGCCGAGCGCGCGGGCGTTCATGGAGGCGTGTGAGGCGGGGACGGCGTATGTGTATTTGAATTACGGGATGTATTGGCTGGCGAACGTGTTGGTGAAGGGGGGCGAGGGGAGGGACGGCATTATTTTGATTCGGGCGTTGGAGCCGCGGCGGGGGATCGGAGTGATGAAGCGGCGTCGGAGGAAGGAGCGGGTGGGGGATTTGTGTTCGGGACCGGGGAAGTTGGTGATCGCGATGGGGATTGGGCGGGAGGATCACGGGCGATCATTGGTGGCGAGTGAAGCGGCGTGTTTTCGTGCCGGGACTGGGGAAGTCGTGGTGGAGCGGGATCGGCGTGTGGGGATATCGAAGGCGAAGGATTTGCGTTGGCGGTTTATGGCGAAGGGGAACGGCTTTGTGAGCGTGAGGAAGGGGAAGGCACAAAAAAACCGCGCCGGTCGGAAGACGCGGCGCGGTTTAGTAAAAGATTGAAGTATTTGAACCGGGTTACTTGCTCGGAGCGACGTAACCGGGAGTGGTGTCGTAAGCCGGCGGCGGTGCGGGTTGTGATTTTTTGCAGGAGGCGAAGCAGGCGAGGCCGGCGGCGATGACAGTCAGAGTCAGGATTTGAGTTACTTTCATATTGTTTTGTTTTTTCTAGGATTGATTGCGCGGTGCAACAGGGTCAAGGGTAGGTTGATTAGTTAAGATATGCAAACTATTTTCGGGCTGTGGCTGTGGGGAGTCAGGCGATGGTGACGGGGGTGCCGGTGGGGGTTTGGTCGAAGAGTTTGGCGACGTCGGCATTGCGCATGCGGATGCAGCCGTGTGAGGCGGGGGTGCCGATGAGATTTTCGTGATTGGTGCCGTGAATGTAGATGTAGCGGTCGTGGGTGTTGGCGTTGTGATCTTCGATGCCGTGGAGCCAGAGGATGCGGCTGACGACGAGGTCGTCGGTGTTGGGGAATTCGTCGTCGTCGGCGGGATGCTTGGCGGCGGGGGTGAATTTGGGGCCATTGTCGGTGAGGTGGCCCACTGGTTTTCGGCCTTGGAAGATGGTGGAGGTGGGTTCATCGCCTCCAAATTTATCGGAAACGGAGAATTGTCCGGTGGGGGTTTTGAAGCTGCCTTCCTCGGTGCCGAGGCCGAACTTGGAAGTGGAGACGGGGTATTCGGCGAGGATTTCGTTTTGGGGATCGAAGAGGCGGAGGGTTTGGTCGGCGACGGAGACTTCGATTCGTGGGCCGGGAGATTGCATTCCTGGGGAGCGTGGGTAGAGTTTTGGGCCCGTTTTGGCGGGGGCCGACAGCAGGAGTATAGTAGACGAGAATTGAGATGAGTAACAGCAAACATGTGGCGGTGGCGGGGGCGACGGGAGCGGTGGGGACCGAGATGTTGAATTGCCTGGAGGAGCGTGATTTTCCGGTGGGAGAGCTGACCTTATTGGCGTCGGCTCGTTCGGTGGGGAAGACTTTGAAGTTTCGTGGGGAAGACGTGGCGGTGAAGGAATTGACGCCGGACGCGTTCGCGGGAGTGGACATTGCTTTGTTCAGCGCGGGGGCTGGGCGGTCGAAGGATTTTGCGCCGGCGGCGGTGGAAGCGGGGGCGGTGGTGATTGATAATTCGTCGGCGTTCCGGATGGATGAGAAGGTGCCGTTGGTGGTGCCGGAGGTGAATGGTGAGGATGCGAAGGGGCACGAGGGGATTATCGCGAATCCGAACTGCACGACGATTGTGACCTTGATGGGATTGAATCCGTTGCACGAGGCGTTTGGCGGGGTGCGCAGTGTGATTGCGTCGAGTTACCAAGCGGTATCGGGGAGTGGAGCGGGGGGGATTGTTGAATTGGAGGAGCAGGTAGAGGCGTTGTCGAAGGGCGAAGTGTTGCCGGAGCGGAATGTTTATCCGCATCAGATTGCGTTCAATGTGATTCCGCAGGTGGATGTGTTTTTGGAGAATGGGTATACGAAGGAGGAGATGAAGATGGAGAACGAGGGGCGGAAGATACTGCACGCGCCGGAATTGAAGGCATCCGTGACTTGCGTGCGGGTGCCGGTATATCGTTCGCATTCGGTGGCGGTGACGGCGCAATTTAATGAGAAGCCGGATGTCGATGCGGCGCGGGCGGCGATCGATGCGGCGCCGGGGGTGGGTGTGGTCGATGATCCGGGGGAGGGGAAGTTTCCGACGCCGTTGGATACGACGGAGAGGGATGACTGCTTGGTGGGGCGGATTCGTGAGGATATTGTATTGGAGAATGCGCTGACGTTCTGGGTGGTGGGAGATCAGGTGCGGAAGGGGGCGGCATTGAATGCGGTGCAGATCGGGGAAGTTTTGTTGGATTGAGTTTTTTCCCGGGGTAGGGATGATGGCTTGAATGAGTGAGGGTGGGAGGAGAAAAGGACTGGCCGTGATGACACTGGATGCCTATTTAAAAGCGGGTTGCCGGGAGGTGGATGCGGCATTGCGGGCGGCGTTACCGAAGGCGAGTGTGGCGCCGGGGACATTGCACGAGGCGATGCGGTATAGTGTGTTTGCGGGGGGGAAGCGGTTGCGGCCGATTTTGTGTTTGGCGGCGGCGGAGGCGTGCGGGGGGGATCGGGCAGCCGCGATGCCGTTGGCGTGTGCGGTGGAGTGTATTCACACTTACTCGTTGATCCACGATGATTTGCCGTGCATGGACGATGATGACTTTCGGCGTGGGAAGCCCTCGAATCACAAGGCTTATGGGGAAGCGGTGGCGGTTTTGGCGGGGGATGCGTTGTTGACCTTGGCGTTTGAACTGGCGGCGGGGGCGGAGGCGTCGAAGCGATATGCGACGGCGGAGATGGTATCGGAGCTGGCATTGGCGGCGGGGAGCCGACGATTGATTGCGGGGCAGGTGTTGGATATCGAGGGTGAGGGGGGCGGGTTGAGTCGGGCGGCTTTGAAGAAGATTCATGAGAACAAGACGGCGGCATTGATCGTGGCGTGTGCGCGGTTGGGGGGAATGAGTGCGGGGGCGACGGCGGGGCGTCTGGAGGCGCTGGGAGATTTTGCGTATTCGTTGGGATTGGCTTTTCAGGTGATCGACGACATTTTGGATGTGACGCAGACGTCGGAGGTATTGGGGAAGAGTGCGGGGAAGGATGCGGCGGTGGACAAGGCGACGTATCCGGCGATTTACGGGTTGGATGGGGCGCGGAAGGAAGCGGCGCGATTGACGAAGCGGGCGGATGCGGCGTTGCGGCCGTTTGGGAAGCGTGGGGCGCGATTGGGGGAGATCGCGCATTATCTATTGGATCGGGAGTATTGAGGGAGGTTGATTTCCGGAGGTTCGGATGGGCAAGTCCTCGCTTCGTCCTGACGGACTTCTCTGCGGAGGCTCGACAGGGACGTCTCGCCCCACCTTCGGTTACGGAGAAATCGAGGTGTTGATTGCTGTGAGGAAGTCCTTTGTCGAGGAGAGCGACTCGAAGAGGTGATCGGGCTGGTGGCTTGAGAGTTCTTCTGCGGAGAATGCGCCGGTGGCGACGGCGATGACTTGGGCGCCGCAGGCGCGGGCGCAGCGGATATCTTTTGGGGTGTCGCCGATGACGATGGTGTTTTCGAAGGTGACGTTCAGGTTGTGGAGGTCATTGGCGCGTTGTCGGGCGATGGGACCGAGTTGATCGCGGTCGTGGTGGTCGTCGCCGAAGGCACCGGTTTGGAAGTGGTGATCGATGCCGTAGTGTTTGAGTTTGATGAAGGCGCCGCGTTGGATATTGCCGGTGAGAAGGGCGCAGACGTGTGGCGTTTCGGAGCGGATGGTATCGAGGAGGTGATTGACGCCGGAGAGGAGGGTGCCGTCGGTGTGAATGTGTTCGAGGTGACGGGTAAGTTCGGTGAGGTAAGTGTCGAAGAAGGCCTGGAGGTTTTCGGGGGTGCGATCGATTTGGCGGGCGTCGAAGAGGTCATGGGCGACGCCGGAGTCGGTCGCGCCATGGAGGTCGATGGGGGGTGCGTTGTCCGGAGTGATGGCGAAGGTATCGCAGAACGCCTTGATAATGGCGTTACGACCGGCACCGCCGGTATCGAGGAGGGTGCCGTCGATATCGAAGAGGAGGAGGCGGGCGGGCGCCGATTGATCGCCCATCAGGCTTTTGCTTCTTCGGGGCGTTCTTCCGTGGCCGTGGTATCGGCGGATTCTTCTTCAGCGGCGTCTTCGGCGTCGATTGCTGCGGCATCCGCGGCTTCGGCGGCTTCGGCGGCACTGACTTCGCCTTCCTCGGCGCGTTCTTCCTCGGATTTCCGGTGGTAGAACTTCGGTTTCCGTTGATGCTCCGGAAGGGGAGACATCATCATGGTGATATTGCGTCCGGTGAGTCGCGGTTCGAGGTCTACGTGCGCCATGGTTTTGAGGTCTTCCTTGACGCGTTCCATGAGGTCGAAGCCGAGTTCGCGGTGGGCGTTTTCCCGTCCGCGGAACTGCAGTTGGATGCGGAGTTTATCTCCGTGGTCCAGGAACTCTTCCGCGTGAGCGAGTTTGACGTGGTAATCGTGTTCTTCGATACGAACGCGGAATTTGATTTCCTTCAACTTTTGCCGTTTATGGGCGCCTTCTTTCTTTTTCTTGGATTGTTCGTATTTGAACTTCCCGTAGTCGACGATGCGGCAGACCGGCGGATCGGCTTTCGAGGCGACTTCAACGAGATCAAGGCCCAGGCTTTTGGCTTTGGCGACGGCATCGCGTGTTTGCATCACGCCGAGGTTGTCGCTTCCGTCTCCGAGGATCACTCGCACGCGCGGGGCGCGGATGCGATCATTGATCCTAACAAACTCACGTTTTTGGTATCTGCGTTTTTTTGGCTTAGGTATGGGTTTACTCCTCCACTTTTGGTTTTGGGTTCAATAGTTCTCGCGGGAGAGCGTAAGGTACGCGAAGCCCGGAGAGGGAAAAGCCGGAGATCGGAGAGATCGAGAGTCGAAGAAAAGAATCCGCCATAGAGAGCAGCGAGTAGAACTAGAGAGCGCGTGAAGAGATCATATTAGCGCCAAAAGAGAGAGGACGGGTTCTGTAAAGCTGTCTGGGAAATTCTTCAAAATCGATTGGTGCCGAAATTCGTCGGAATTTTGGCAGTTCGGTAGATTATCACTGTGGATTGGGGGCGGGCAAGGCGAATTTTTTTGGTATTTGTTACGGTTTTGTAAGGCAAATGGGGGCCTGTGTGGGTGAATCTCGGGAGATAGGCGGGGGGAAATGTCGCTTGCAAGGCGTGGTGAATTCGGGGAGGGTGGCGACGATTGAGGCTTGAGACGGGGTGTAGCTTAGCTTGGTAGAGCGCCGGCTTTGGGAGCCGGAGGCCGCTGGTTCGAATCCAGTCACCCCGACCATTCTTCGCTCGGGCGACGCTTGGGCGGGAGTTGGCGAGGGAAAAGGGTGGAGGCGGCTAGGCGCGCAGGGGAGGACGGGTGGTATTGATGCCCGAGCTACGAACGGCAGGCCCATTCTTCGCGGATGCGGGCGACGCTTGGGAGGGGGATGGCAATACCTGAGGATGAGGGCGGCCAGGAGTGCAGGGGCGGACGGGCGAGGTGATGCCTGAGCTACGAAGAACAGGCCCAAGCTGAGCTTGGACCCGGATTTCGGGTGTTCGTTGGTGTGCGTGGGGAGGGAGCGCAGGGTGGGGGCGAAGGTTTTTGGAAATGGGGGGGATTTTTTGGCTTCGGTCGCCCGAGTCTATTCGACGATGTTCAGGGCAGGCTTGCATCGGGCTCCTCCATTGAGATGTGAGAATGGCTTTACGGATGGCCTTGGGAGTGGTGAGCTTTGGGGGCGATGTCGGAATTGTTTGATGCGGTAAAGCAGGCCTTCAGGGATATGGAGTGGTCTTATGAGGAGGTACCGGAGGCGGCGGTGGTGAAGGCGGGCTTTGAGGCGTATCATACGAAGGTGGAGTTGCACGCGCAGGTGTTTGCGGAGCAGGGGGTGGTGTCGGTGGTATCGCAGTTGCCACTGATGAAGGGGGATGAGGCGGTGAAGCGCGTGGTGGCGGAGGTATTGGTGCGGGTGAATCGGGAGCTGACGCTGGGAGGGTTTGAGATGGATTGGGAGCATGGGCAGGTTTTGTTTCGGATCAGCAACGTGTTTGTGCCGGGGGCGTACCGGGCGGACGTGCTGGCGAGCATGGTGCATGCGACGGTATCGGAGACGGACCGGGTGGCGCCGTATGTGGACTTGGTGCAGAAGGCGCCCGCGGATGAGTTGGCGCGGTTTGACGTGGGGGCGTTGTTGGCGCGGACGGATTTGTTGCCGGTGGTGGAGAGTGAGGATGATTGATTGTTGACAGGAGGGGAGCGGTTGCATGGACGAGGAAGATAGTGAAACGCGCGAGTTGTATTACCGGCGTTTCGATGAGGATTATGAGCCGGGGGAGGAGGATGGAGTGAATTACCATTTTGTATCAGAAATGGACTTCCAGGACATGCTCGAGCGCGGCGACTTTCTGGAGCACGCGGTTGTCTTCGACAACCTCTACGGTACCTCGAGGGTCTGGGTCGAGGAGCAGTTGCAGGCTGGGACAGACGTGATACTG
>JBCCIR010000017.1:0-50698 GCA_039028175.1 Verrucomicrobiota bacterium | reverse complement strand
GCGCAGGGTTTGGAGGCCGGACTCGGTGATATTGACGTCGGCGAGCGTGAGTGTGGTCCAGTTGTACCAGCCTTGTGTACTGACCGTGTTGATCACGCCGAGTTCTCGTCCGCTGATGAGGATGCGGATGTCTGCGGGGGCGCCGAGTTCGGAGGCGATATTGACATTGATGTCGTAGGTACCGGGCGTGACGTCGATCGTGTAGTGGAGCCATTCGCCTTCCTGCGTCCAACCGATGCTGGGCGTGTTCGAGGCGTCGAAGGAGTCTTCGATATCGACGCTGCTGACGCGGTAGGGGGTGGAGATGAATTGGAGGCCGATGTCCTGGGCGTCGTTGTCGAAGTAGGACACGCCTTGGCCACCGAGGTCGAAGTCTTCTGCTTCGATGCGGGCGGGGATGATGGGGGCGGTGCCGTTGAAAGGATTGCCGCCGTTACCGCCGCCGCCACCGCCGCCGCTGTTGGGGTCGTCAAAGGTGACGATGATCGTGTTGGAAGCGGTGTTCCCGTTTCCGGCGGGATCGTTGGCGCGATTGGCGGGGAGGGAGATGGATACGGTGCCGTCGGAAGCGGGGGTGATGTTGAGGGTGTAGGAAGAGCCGGAGCCTGAGAGCGACGTGGCGTTTCCGTTGGAGATTGTGAAGTCGCCGGTGGACAGGCCGGTGACGTTTTCTGAGAAGTTTGCCGTGACGTTGAAGGGACCGGTGACCGTTCCGTTGGGGGTGGCCAGGGTGACGGAGGGGGGCGTGGTGTCGGGGAGGTTATAGGTGGTAAAGATGGTATTGGAGGGGGGATTGGCGTTGGCGAGATCGTCGACGACGGCATCCGAGGGGAGGAAGACCGCGACGACACCGGGGGCGTTGGGATTGATCGTGATGGAATAGCTATCTCCGGAGCCGGAGAAGTTGGAGGCGGAGCCGTTCGTGACATTGAAGTCGGCGAGGGTGAGGCCGTGGACGTCTTCGTCGAAGTTGATGTCGACCGTGAAGGGAGCGGTGATGTTGTTGCCTGCGGCGGTGGAGGTGAGGGTGGGGATGGGTTCTTCGAGGTCGGAGCCGCCGCCGTTGGGGTTGACGTTCGGGTCGAGGGAATTGATCCACGCGGTCAGGAGCTGGACGGCGTCTTCGTCGATGCGATTTTTTCCGAGGGGCGGCATGGAGCAGCATTCGTCGACGGTATCGACGCGGAGGTGGAGCACCGAGTCGGCGACGTTTTGTGGTTTGATGACCTTGGGATCGGAGATGCCGAGGGTATCGAAGACATCGCCATCGATGATGGCCTGGTTGAAGGGTGGGGTGGAGAGGCGGGCGTCGAAATTGGCGCGAGAGCTGACGTTGGTGCCCGGTTGGTGGCAATGGGAGCAATTGCTATCGAGGTAGGAGAGGGCGCGTTTTTGGATGGACGTCTCGGGGTCGTCGATGGGTGCGGAGGTGAGGACGTCGTCGAGGTCGTTTGTATTGATGGATGGGTTGAGGATGCCGAGGGCGTTGAGCGTGACGAGTTGGTTGGCGGTGCGGTTGGTGGATTCGTAGAAGTAGTCGCGATTGAGTTGGCGGGTGCGGAGGCCGAGGACGCGTCCGGACTGTTCCGTGTGGCAGCTCATGCAGGCGCCGCGGCTGGGGAAGAGCCAGTCGATGGATTCGGACTGACCGTTTATGTTGGTGATGGAGAACTCTTCTTCGAGGCCGAGGGGATCGACGAGATCGGCGTCGGAGTTATCGGGGCGCCATTTGTAGGTGAGGCCATACCATTCGCCGTTGGCATCGCGGATCATGAAGCGTGTTTCGAGGCGTCGGCGTGGGCCGTTGGGGTTGCGTTCGTCGATGGGTATTTCGAAATGTTTTACCGTCACCGAGCCGATGGGGAGGGTCCAGTTGCCGTTCTCGGAGTAGTTGATGCGTTCCGAGGAATTGTTGTGAGTGCCGTTGTTTGGGATGGCGACCCAGCGTTGTTTGAAGGCGCCGTCGGACCAGAGAGGTGAATTGACATCAAAGGGAATGAGGCCGGGAACGGTTTCGAGCGTGTTGAGATTGGAGAAGGCGCCGGTTTGGGAGAGGAGGGCGGGGGGTTGCGGGTTTTGGACGCCGGGTCGGGCGAGTTTGTAGATTTTTCCGTTAGGATTGTTGTGTCCCTGGGGTTTGCAGAGGTAGACCTCGCCGGCGTGGTCGAGGCCGAAGAAAGTGAGTTGTCCTTTTGCGGATTGGGTGGGGGGCATTTGGGCGAGGAGTTCGACGTCGGGTGATTCGCCGGGAGTGTAGGAGATGGCCCAGAGGTTGCGGGTGCCGTGGTCGCCGACGAGGAGTTTACCGCCGAGGTCGCTATCCCATTCGGCACCGCGGTAGACGGGACCGACGATGACGCAGCCGCCGAGGTTGCGATTGTAGTCCCAGATAGGCGGCGTGTCGTCGCCGATGAGGGGACTTGGTTTGGGTTTGAAGCCACCGATAGAGCCTTCGCGGTAGGGCCATTGGAAGTTTGCGCTTTTGGCGAGGAAGTTGACTTCTTCGCGATCGTTTTGGCCGACATCGCCGATGAAGACATCGCCGGTGAGGGGGTCGCGTGACATCGTGTGCGGGCTGCGCAGGCCGATGGCGTAGAATTCTTCGAGGGTGTTTCCGCTAGGGTCGACCCAGGGGTTATCGTTCGGGATGTAGTAGTTGGCGCTGAAGCTATCGGGCCAGCCGGACGGGGGGTTGGCGGGGTTTTGGGGTTGGCGGCGGATGGGATGTGAGCGGGAGGGGTCTTTATCGACGTCGATGCGGAGGACACCGCCGAGGAGGCCGACGTTGATTTTTTGTCCGGAGTCGTAGAAGTCGCGTGCGCCGCCTTCGTCGCCGACGGTGAGGTAGAGGAACCCATCGGAGCCGAAGAACATGCCGCCGCCCTGGTGCCAGTCGTGGCGGTCGTATTGTTGGATGAGGATTTGTTCCGAGGCGGGGTTCATGACGGATTGGCCGTCCTGGATGGTGAATCGTGAGAGGCGCATGTAGCCGCGGGTGGCGTCGCCGTTGGTGTTGGATTGGTCTGGGGTGTAGCGGTAGTAGACGTAGCAGTATCCTCGGTTGGGGGAACCGGGTTGGGCGAACTCGGGGTGGAAGACCATGCTATGGAGTCCGGAGTCGCCGCCGAGGCGGACTTTGGAGCGGATATCGAGGACGGTGGAGACCTGGCTTTGGGTGGCGTTTGGGTTATTGGGGAAGCGGTAGATGAGGCCGGGTTTGGCGACCACGAAGATGTCGTTTGAATTGGGGACGGGGACGAATCCGACGGGGTCGTAGAAATTGAGATTGGGAAATGCTTCCACGACTTCCCATCCGCCGGACACGGAGGTGGTGGCGGGGAAGTTGCCGTTGAGGTAAGCGGAGATGGCTTGTGGGGAATCGAGGCCTGGGGTTTGGGCGTTTGTGGAGGGGGGTGAGGAGAGGGCGACGAGGAGGACGCTGAGGAGAGCGCAGGCGAGTGGGTTGATGACGCCTGCTGTGAGGGGGGGCGTGGTGACAGGGGTCCCCCCGAGCTGGCGCCGGTCCTTGGAGGGACGGCGGGAGCTGTGTTTCATGGTGTTCCGTTGCGGGCCCGGTTTCCGAGGTCGGGCGGTGCGCAGGGAACTGGTAGCCGCATTTTAGCGCAATTTCAATAATTTTCGTATTTTATTGTCTCAATTATGAGAAAAGGGGTATTCTGGAATGTGGAGGGTGGAGAAAAGAGGTGAGCCGATGAAAGAGGGGTCCCGTTCTTGCGCCCCTGCGGGGCGCGTGGAGTTGTTCGGGAGCGGATCCGGTGGTTTCGCGTTGCTCCACCACCGGTTACTTTCTTTGGTCCCTCCGGGACCTTTTGCTTTATGGAAGGGCGGGTCGGCTGCTGGACGCGGCGGCGACGGAGCACCGCCCTCCATTTTTTGGAGCGCTAGAAGTCGGCGTCGAGTTCGATGCGGAGGAGTGTGGGGGCGCCGGAGATGGTGGAGCGGAAGGTGATCCACTGGTAGCCGGCGGGTGGTGGGGGGAGTGTTAGGGGATTGGGGGCGAGGGTGGTGGGGATGGAGAAGTTTGTGCCGTTGCTTGAGGCGCGGGGGCGGTAGGTGATCCCGGAGGCGTAGTGGGACGCGCTGTCGGGGGCGGTGGTGCCGCCGGCGATGACGGGGAAACTGAGAGTGAGATAAGGGAGGCCGTCGACGCTTTGCATTCCGGGGATGATGGGCGGATTGGCGGTGGCGTTGTTCGGGTCGGTTCCGAAGGCGAGTTCCATAAAATGGTTGGCGGTGTCGTTATCGACGTCGCCGGTGGGAGTGGCTTCGGGACCGGTGACATTGTATTGGGTGAGGAATTGATCGAGGGCGTTTTGTGCGGAGGTCGCGAGGAGGTTGAACTGGATCCAGTTTACGTTGACGCCGTTGCCGATGGCTTCGACGCGGAGGATTTGTTCGCCGGGGGTGGGGACATTGACGTTGGTGAGAGTGAGGGTTTGCCATTGGTCCCAGCCGCCGGTGAATTCGACGGGATACATGCCGAGTTCGACGCCATTGAGGAGGAGTCGGAGGTCGCCGGGATCGTCTTCGTTGCTGGCGACGCGGATCTGGACGTCGTAGGTGCCCGGGGTGGGGGCGACGGTGTATTCCATCCATTCGGAGTTGTCGAACCAGCCGACGGAGGGCGTATCCGGGGTATCGCCGGAGGGCTCGACGTCCACGCCTTCGGCGGGACGGAAGCTGATGGGGGAGTAGACGGCGCCGAGGTTCTCGGGTTCGAGGTCGTCATAGGAGATGCCTTCACCGCCTTCGTCGTAGTGTTCTGCTTCGATGAGGCCGGGCAGGGGGGTGGCATTGCCGCCGAAGGGGAGCTGGGTGCCGGGTGGGGGGACGACGGGGCCGGTGTAGTTGACGATGATTTGGTTTGAATTGGTGTTCGGCGCGCCGAGGGCATCGGTGACTGTTCCGGCGGGGAGGGTAATGGTGACGGGGCCGGTGGCGACGGGGGAGAGGGTGAGCGTGTAATTCGCGGCGGTGCCGGTGAGGGAATCCGGGGTGGCATTGGCGAGGGTGAAATCGGTATCGGCGAGGCCCGTTACGGCCGTGGTGAAAGCGATGGTGACGTCGAAGGGGCCGGTGATTTCGGTACTGGCGGTGGCGAGTGTGGGCGTGGGAGGCGGGCCGGCGAGGCCGGTGGACGTGACGTCGAGGAGATTGGATGCGGGGTTGGAATTCCCGGCGCTATCGATGACGGTATCGGACGGGAGCTGGATGGTGACGGAACCGGCGGAGTTGGCGAGGATGGTGAGCGAGTAGTTTGATCCGGAGCCGGCGAGGGCGGTGATGGTGCCGTTGGTGACGATGAAGTCGGCGGGGGTGAGGCCGTCGATGTTTTCGGAGAACGAGACATCGGCGAGGAAGGGACTGGGGACCGTGGGTGAGTTGGTGGAGAGCGTGGCTTGTGGTTCGCCGAGGTCGTTCGTGGTGGTGACGGCGGACCAGGCGACGGGGTCGAGGGAATTGATCCAGTCGGAGATGAGTTGGATGGCGGGGGCGTCGAGGCGGTTTTTGGCGAGGGGGGGCATGGCGCAGCAGCCGCCGAGGGAATTGAAGCGTTGGTAGAGGATGGAGGCTGCGGTGTCTTGTGGTTTCACGTTTTGGGCGCCGGTGATTCCGAGGTCGCCGACCACGGGGGCGCCGACGATGTTTTGGGAGCCGGGGGGAGTGGAGAGGCGGGCGTCGAAGAGGGCTTGGGAGCCGGCGGAAGTGCCGGGCTGGTGGCATTGGGCGCAATTGCTGTCGAGGTAGGAGAGGGCGCGTCGCTGGAGGGTGGCGTCGGTGTCATCGACGGCTTTTGAGGTGAGCATGTTCGGGAGGTCGGCGGGGTTGATGGAGGGATTGAAAATGCCGAGGTGATTGAGGGTGAAGAGTTGGTTCGCGGTGCGGTTGGTGGCGGCGTAGAAGTAGTCGCCGTTTTGTTGCCGGGTGCGGAGGCCGAGGACGCGCCCGCTGGGTTGTGTGTGGCAGGTCATGCAGGCGCCGGTACCGGGGAAGAGCCAATCGAGGGCTACGGGTTGGCCGGCGGCGTTGGTAATATTGATGATTTCGTTTTCGCCGGTGTTGGGGACGAGGTCGGCGTCGGAACTGTCGAGGCGCCATTTGTAGGTCATGGCGTAGTAGTCGCCGCTGTTGGCTCGGACGAGAAAGCGGGTTTCGAGGCGTCGGCGCGGGCCATTGGGGAAGCGTTCGTCGATGGGGATTTCGAAGTGTTTGACGATGACCGTGCCGATGGGAAAGGTCCAATTGCCGTTTTCGGAGAAGATGATTTCTTCGGGGCCGGAGTTATGGGTGCCGTCATTGGGGATGGCGAGCCATCGGGATTTGAGGGCGCCGTCGGACCAGAGGGGGGTATTGACGTCGTAGGGGATGAGGCCCGGGGCGGGGGTGAGGTTGGCGAGATTTGGGAAAGCGCCGGTTTGGGACAGGAGCGGGGGTGGGGGTGGGGTTTGGGTACCGCCGCGGATGAGTTTGTAGATTTTGCCGTTGGGATTTCCGGTGTCGAATGGCTTGCACATGTAGACTTCTCCCTGGTGATCGACACCGAAGGAGGCGAGTTGTCCTTTCTCGCCGGTGGTGGGGGGCATTTCGGCGAGGAGTTCCACGGTGGGGTTTTGTCCGGGCGAGTAGGTCATTGCCCAGATGTGTCGGCTATTGTGATCTCCGAAGAGGTATTTGCCGCCGAGTTCGGCCGAGTGGATCGCGCCGCGGTAGACGACGCCACCGATGACGCAGCCGCCTTCGTTGCGTCCGTAATCCCAGACGGGCGGGGTATCGTTCCCGATGATGGGGTTGGGTTGGGATTTGGGTCCGCCGAAGGCGCCTTCCTGGTAGGGCCACTGGTAGTTGGCGGCTTTCTCGAGGACGTCGATTTCTTCGCGGCTGCTTTGACCGACGTCGCCGATGAACACGAGGCCGGTGACGGGGTCGCGTGTCATCGTGTGAGGGCTGCGCAGGCCGATGGCCCAGAATTCTTCCAAGTTGCCGCCGCCGGGATCGAGCCATGGGTTGTCGTTGGGGATGGTGTAGCCTTGGGTGAAGGAGACGGGGGGCCATTGGCCGGCGGGCCATGGGGGTTGGAAGGGGGTGAGGGGCGGGTTCTGGGGTTGGCGGCGGATGGGGTGGGAGCGGGAGAGGTCTTGATCGACGTCGATGCGGAGGACGCCGCCGAGGAGGGCTTCGTCGATTTTTTGTGACGAATCGAATTCGTCATTCGCGCCGCCTTCATCGCCGACAGCGATGTAGAGGAAGTCGTCGTCGCCGAAGAAGAGGCCGCCTCCGTTGTGCCAGTCGTGATTATCGAACTGTTGGATCATGACGAACTCGGAGTTCGGGTCGGCGACCGTTTGGCCGTCGGGGATATTGAATCGGGTGAGGCGGATGTATGCGGGGGTGTAGAAGCTGTCTTCGTATGCGGGCGTGGGGGTGTGGCGGTACCAGATATAGAAGTAGCCACGATTGGGGGAGCCTCCCTGGCCGAATTCGGGATGGAAGGCCATGCTGAGGAGGCCGGTGTCGCCGTCGTGTCGCGTGGTGGCGCTGACGTCGAGGATGGTTGTGATGTCGCCGGGGGTGGCGGCGGGGTTATTGGGGATTTGGTAGATGTGTCCGGTTTTGCCGACGATGAAGAGGTCGGTGGAGTTTGGTTTGGGGAGGAGGAGGACGGGATCGGTGAAGGAGAGATTGGGGAAGGCGTCGACGACTTGCCAATCGCCGGTGCCGGCGCCGGGGATGGCGGAGGGGAGGTTACCGTTGAGGAAGGCGCCGATGGGTTGAGGGGAATCGATGCCGGGGAGGGGTGCCTGGCCGAGTGCTGTGGGCACGGCGGGCGGGCACAGGGCGGCGAAGCACAAGCTGAGGGAGGCAGCCAGCGCCGAGTGACGGGAGCTGGATACAGACAGCAGCTTGCGCCTCCTCCCCTGAAGGAGGCATCGAGAGTGGTTCATGTGTTTCCGGGAGCGAGCGGTCTGGGCTTTGGGGCCTGAGGCCGCTTGCAGGAGTCAGGTCTACCGAAATTAGGCGCGGCGGGCAATACTTTTTATAATGGTCAGACCTTGGGAATAAGTGGGGCGGAATGGGGGGGGAGTGGGTGGGGGTTTGGACATTTGAACATTACACGTGTTACGTCTGAATGTCCGTGTGGGTGGGTATTCTGGCAGCGTCTTCAGGGGCGAAAGGCATGCGCCCTCGGCGAGGGCGCGCTACCTCGCTTCGCATTGGTGGATGGGGAGACCGCTGGGAGCGGGGTCGTGATCGGCGATGGGGGGGAATGGGGAGATTAGGGGAGGGAGAAGTAGTCGGGGTTTTGGTAGTTGCCGTCTTTGAGTTTGGCGATTTGGAGGGTGACGTCGGTGAGGAGGGAGGACGCGCCGAAGCGGAAGAGATCGGGGGTGAGCCAGTCGTCGCCGAGCGTTTCTTTGACCATGACGAGGTATTGGAGGGCTTCTTTGGCGGTACGGATACCGCCGGCGGGTTTCATGCCGATGCGGGTGCCGGTTTCGTAGAAGTAATCGCGAATGGCTTCGAGCATGACGAGGGTAACGGGGAGGGTGGCGGCGGGGGAGATTTTTCCGGTGGAGGTTTTGATGAAGTGGGCGCCGGAGCGCATGGCGATTTCGGAGGCGAGGCGGACGTTGTCGTAGGTTTGGAGTTCGCCGGTTTCGAGGATGACTTTGAGGTGTGCTTTATCGCCGCAGGCGTCGCGGATGGCGGCGATTTCGTCGGCGACTTTGCGGTAGTCGCCTGAGAGGAAGGCGCCGCGATCGATGACCATGTCGATTTCGTCGGCGCCTTGGTCGATGGCGGATTTGGTATCGGCGAGTTTGATGCGGAGGGGTGCTTGGCCGGCGGGGAACTCGGTGGCGACGGAGGCGACGTGGACGGGAGTATCGGCGAGGAAGGTTTTGGCGGCGTTGACGAGGTTGGGGTAGACGCAGACGGCGGCGCAGGAGGGGACCTGGAAGCGCGGGTCCATGGGTTGGAGGGCTTTTTTGCAGAGGTAGGCGACTTTGCCGGTGGTATCGGCGCCTTCGAGGGTGGTGAGGTCCATCATGGAGACGGCGAGTTTGAGGCCGGCTTCTTTGGCGGTGGTTTTGATGGAGCGCTTCGTGAACTTGGAGGCGCGTTCTTCGACGTTGATTTGGTCGATGGGGGGGGTGGGGAGTTTCATGAGCGGGCGACAGGAGCTGGGAGCTAGAATCTATTGAACCACTAATCTGCACTCATTTTCGCTCATCTTGAAAGGCGGAAAGACGGAGATGCCCGCAGATTACGCAGATTATGTTCCGCTACCGCGGAAATTGATTTTTATAGGGTGAAGCTGGGGTGGAGAGGAGAGGGAGACGTGAGTGGATCAGGAGAGTTTGATCATGTCTTTGACGAATTGGCGCCAGAGGAAGAAGAGGCCGCGCCAGGAGTATTTGAAGGTGCCTTCGCCGGAGAGGGTGATGATGCCGCGGTCGAGGTTGTAATTGATCTGGCGTTCGATTTCGCGCTGGAGTTGGTCGTGAATTTCTTCGGTGTTTTCCTCGGTGAGTTCGGTGCTGGAGATTTGTTGTTGGGAGAGGAAGTCGGTGTGTCGGGTGAGGAGGTCGCTGAAGGAATCGGCGGTGAGGGCGCGATTCATTTTGAGGTCGGGCGAGAGTTCCATGGTGTAGGAGAAGGGGTAGTTCCAGGTGCGGAGGATGCGTCCGTCGCGGGTGCGTGAGGAGAGGGAGACGTAGGTGAAGGCGACGGGGCCTTGTTCGGAGAGGCAGACGGCGACTTCGGTTTTGGATTTGGGGTGGTAGAAGAGGCGGAAGAACTGGGTGGTATCATTCCATTCCCAACCGGCGTCGTCGACGTATTCGAAGCCTTCTTCTTCGACTTCTTCGGTGACCTCGGGGAGGTCGGGGAATCTTTCGCGCGAGGGGGGTGCTTTGTGGCGGATTTTTTTATCGAGGGGGAGTCGGAGTTTACGGATGCGGAAGAAGATTTCGAACCATGGGATGAAGAACCAGGCGATGGCGGTGAGGGCTCCGACCCAGATGAGGCCATTGGAGAGGAAGTATCCGACCATGAAGGAGGCGGCGAGGATGGCGAGGGCGCCGATTTTGCGCAGCCAGGGTCGGGAGGAGGTGCGGAGGGCGAAGGCGAGGAAGGCGACGCCGAGGATGAGGAGGAACTCGAACATGTGGTATCGGTACCGTAGCGCGGGTTTTCGGGGAGGAAACCACTATTGGGGGATATTTTTGTTAATCGATTGATGGGTTGATCGGTTGGGGGAGGGGAGAATGGTTTTTGGGAGCACGCGAAGGGCAGTCCTTGCTGAGCCCTCCGGGCTCCGCTGCGGAGGCTCCGTTCTTCGCTGAAGCTACGAAGGACACGTCGACAGGGACGCCGAGCCGCACCTTCGTCACTTGGGCGAACGAAAAATGTTTGGATCGGCGTTGTGCGCGAGTCTATCTCATTCGAGATAGATACCTCTCTCCTTTGTCGAGATCGGCGAGGGCGCGCTACCGGCTTCGCCAGGTGAAAATGGGGGCCGGGCGGGAGTGGGGTTAGTTGTCGCCGTGGGGGGGGATTTGGTGTTCGTCGAGGAAGTCGGCGAGTTCGTCGGGGCCGAAGTCGGGGAGGATGAGTTGGTTTTCTTCCTTGTGATTGACGACTAGGGAGGGGGCGAGGGTTTGGGAGGTGAGTTCCTGCATTTCGGTGAATGCGTTGTCATCGGCGATGACGTCGAGTTCCTGGTAGCGGTATCCGTGTTCGTCGAGCCAGGCTTTGGCGCGGGTGCACCAGGGGCAACCGGGTTTGAGGTAGAGTTTGAAGTGGGGTTGATCGCTCATGGGAATGAGCGATCAGTTAACAGTTGCCAGTTGCCCGTTGCCAGCAAAAAGCAGATGAGGTTGGGCCGGGTTAGAAGGAAAAGTTGGCGAAGGGGTTGGTGGTGGTGAAGCCGGTGCCGGGGTTGGTGATGAGGGCGGCGTCGTCGTTACCCGCTACTATGGAGTAATTGCTGGCACCGGCGTCGTTCGGATTATCGACTGCGGAGTTTCTGATGATCAGGTTTTCTGTCCCGTCGATATCGAAGCCGGTGGCGTTGTTGGAAGAATGATTTGAATCGAGCCGGTTATCGTCGCCGCTCACGACGAAACCATTGGCGGTGTTGTCGGCAGCCGTGTTCCAAGCGATATAATTGTCGTTGGAGATATTGATTCCGCTAGCGCCGTTCTTAGATGTGGTGCAATGAAAAATCCTCCCGCCGCCGCCAATTTGAATTCCGTCCCCTCCGTTTCGCGAAGCGTTGCAACCGGCTATTTCCGTGTTGGATTCAACAGCGCTTCCGTTGATGCCATCGAGTGTGTTACTGGTGACAGTGCAATTCTTTACGAGGTGGTCCCCGGTGCCAGTGAGTAGGATGCCAATACCGACGTTGCGGTGAGATGTGGAGTCGATGACCGAGTTTCCCTGCCCTGCACGGATTCCATCGTCGCCCTGGTTGTCGGTTACGGTACATTCTTTGATAGTAGAGCCCAAGCCGGCGATGATTCCCGACGAACTGTTTTGTGCGGATACAGAATCCGAGATCAAACAGCGGTCTCCGGTCTCAATGCCGATGTTGTTTTTTATTGAGCGACATTCGGTTATTTGAGAATTGGCTCCGATGTCAAAACCATCTCCGTCGTTGGAGCTTGCGGTGCAAGACGTGGCCGAGCAATCTGCGTCCGCGGCAAATCCTGCTCCATCGTTGTCGGATGAATTGCAATTCGTAATTTGGCCTGAGATTCCCGCAATTATTATGCCCGCGTCGCCATTTCCGCTAGCCACACAATTTTGGACAATTGAGAAGGGTCCGACTTCCAAGCCGCAATGGTCGTTGTTTTGAGCCAAGCATTTTTCAACGATTGATCCGGCGGGAAGGTAGAATCCATTGTTGGAGCAGCCTTCCGCTTTTACATTGCGAATGATGGCGAATCTTGCGCTGGAAGTGCCTGAAGTTCGGCTTATGCCGTCGTTGAAGCCCGAGACGTTTCCATTTTCGATGGTCACGAGCGATCCGCCTGTCGCGATGAATATGCCGTTTCCGGTCCCGTCGTTTGAAAGGTCTTTGGTGATGGAGTGACCGGCGAGGTCAAGTTGTACGCGGGCGGCGGCGATTTGGATAGCATCGGCGGTGGTGGTGACGTGGAGGTTGTCAGTGAGGTAGTAGGAGCCGGGGGCGGAGATAACGATGGGATAGGTGGTGGCGGGGTGGATGGGGGTTCGGGGTTCGATTTCGTGGAGCGTTTTGAAGTTGGGGACGGGGGTGCCGCCGGAGAGGGCGGTGGGTGGGGGGGAGAGGGGGCCGCCTTGGGCGAATAGATGTCCTGGGGTGAAGAGGAGGGCAGTGGTGAGCAGGAGGTGTTTTAGATGGGACATGGTGTGTTGGTTGGTTGGTGGATCGGTCCTTCAGCCGGTCGGTCCTTCGGTCGGTCGGTCCTTCGGTCGGTTTACTGGCTATTGGTCGGTTGGTTGGTGGCGGGGAAGCGATTATGAGTATGAGTAGGAGTATGATTATGAGGGAGGCAGGGAATCAGGGGGAGAGGGGGAGTTTGGCTTCTACTTTCCAGAATTTATTCCGGGGGAGGGGGTCGGGGAAGAGAGCCGTGGTGGTGGGGGAAAGGCCGATGACGGCGGAGCCGAGGTCGGAGAAAGAGCCGGGGTCGAGATTGGTGGTGCTTAGGCTGACTTGGTAGGCGCGGGTGGTTTTGCTGGTCCAGGTGATATCGACGTTGTTGGGTGCGGGGGGGATGGTGATGCCGAGGGTGAGGACGTTGAAGGTGTCGTTGGGGTCGAAGGGGTCGGTGTCGGCGAGGTATTCTTCGAGGTCGAGTTGGCCGTCGTTATCGTTGTCGCCGGTTTTGGTGAGGGTGGCGAGGGTGAGGGTCATGGAGGCGTTGGCGAGCTGGGTGAATTCCCAGGCGTCGTCGATCATGTCGTTATCGGAGTCTTTGATTTCGATGGAATCGGTTTTGACGCGGACGGTGCCGTTGGTGCCGAGGTCGAGCCAGCCGCAGTTGGCGGAGTAGGCGTAACCGGACATTTGGCCGTTGAGGAGGTTGATTTTGGGCGGGTCGTTCCAGGTGGCGGGATTGCCGAAGTTGATCCATCCGATATTGGCGGCGTAGGCGAAGCCGGAGAGGTTGCCATTGCCGTCGTGATTGACGCCGAAGTCGTTTTGGGCGGCGACGACTTGGTTTTGGTATTGGATGCCGTTTTGGGGGGCGCCGTCGCCGAGGTCGATCCAGCCGCAGTTGGCGGAGTAGACGAAGCCGGAGAGACAGAATTGGGTGACGGTGGCGCCGTCGCCGGGGTCGGAGGTGTCCCAGCGCCAGTTCGTCCAGCCGGTGTTGGCGTGGTAGGCGAAGCGTTCGTCGTCGGCGGTGGAGATGGAGGGGGCGAGTTGGGCGTGGGCGTTTGTTGGTATCAACGAAAGTGCCAACAATACGAGGGGGAGGAAACGAAATGGCGCGTTCATGGTGATACGGGAGTTCGGCTACTGGAAATTGGCATTGGGGTTGGTTCCGGTGGAGGCGTTTTCAAAGGGACCGATGTCTCCGCCGACGGAGTCAATGTTGAAGCTGGCGTTCGACGGGCAGTAGTTGCCGATGACCAGATTTGTGGCGGATGTGAGATCGATCCCGCCGCTGTCGTTGGTGTAGCAGGTGTTGTCTTCGATGCGATTGCGTATACTAGTAGCGCGGATTCCCGCCCCCTCGTTGTTGTTGGCGTAGCATTGGAGCACGGTTGAGGCGACTGCTATTTCGAAACCGTCTGCGGCGTTGTTCACGCCTGTTTGGCCATTGTCCCTGCTAGAGCAGTTTTGAAACATGGAGCCGGAAGCTCCGGAAAAGCCGTTATCGCCATTCTCGGCGGCGATGCAAGCCATCGCAGAGCACCCAGTGGCGAGGTCATAGCCCTCGCCGCCATTCGAGTAGGCGGAGTTGTGGCGCATCACGCTGTAGGAGTCGACGGCAAAGCCGTCATCGGTGTTGTCGTAGCTTGTGCAATCCGCGATCGTGGCGCCTCGGCCCGCGCGGAAGCCCCCGGCGCCGTTGGAATAGGCGGTGCATTGCCGGATGGTGGAGGCATGTTGGACGGTGATGCCGTCCGAGTCGTTGTCGTAGGCAATGCAATCCACGATTGTGCATCCCTGTTCGTCGGCGGCGTCGATACCGTCTCCTGTGTTCAAGGCGGCGACGCAGCGAGCGACGAGCGTGCCGCTATCGGGATTGATTCCTCGGGATCCGTTGTCGATGGTGACGCAATCCAATACGGAAGATTGTTCGCCGCAGAATATTCCCACTCCCGTGTTGCCGTAGGCGAGGCAATTTTGGTTTAGGCTGTAGTCTCCCATTTCGAAGCCGTGGTCGCCGGTGTCGGCGCCGTTGCTGTAAGCGATGCAGTTGATGGCGGAGCTGGAGGTTTCTGCTCGGAAGCCGTCCCCTGCGCATTGGGCGACAATGCAGTCCTGAATCAGGGAAAAGCTACCGACGCGGATGCCACCGAGATCGAGGGGTAATCCCGAACTCGACCCGTCAATTTGGCATCGCTGAATGTGAGCGTGAGGACCCGTAATAATGCCATACCTCCTGGCGGATATCTTGAGGTCCACGCATTTGACTCGCTCGGTGTCATTGGCACCCACTCCTGCATACCATGCCCCTTCGATAATGCCGTTTATCACGGTCAGGTTACGTTGGGAAGCACCCGAATCGTATATCGCTGAATCGGCAAGGTTTACTCCGGAGCCAGACGGCGAGGAAATGGTGAATCCGCGGAGGTCAATCGTGACGTTGGGGGCGTTTACGAGGATCGCGACCTCGGTGGCGGGGACGGTGGTGACGTTTCCGGTGAGATAGTAGTAGCCGGAGGTGTTGATGACGATGCCGGTGGCGCCGAAGTCATCCGGGTTCAGGGGGGTGCCGGGGTCGATTTCTTCGAGGGACTTCAGGGAAGGGATGGGATTGCCGCCGGATAGGGCGGAGGCGGGTGGGGTGAGTGGGCCGCCTTGGGCGAGGAGGTTGGTGGTGGGGATGGGGGTGGCGGTTGTTGCTATCAGGGTGCGCAGGAGGAGCAGGCCCTGTGAAGAGAGGGATGACCGGATCGGTGAATTGTTCATGGGATGGGCGGGTAGAGCGGCGCCCGTTGGCCCGTGCGGGGTAGAGAGGGCACCGCGGGGTTGACTGGTAGATTGATGTTGAGGGAAATGGAGTTGTTGGGCAAGGACAATTGTGACGTGGCGTGGTTGCGATGGGCTTGATAGGGATGGGCTATGGGCGTTAGGGTATGAGGATGAAGGCGCGGGTTTTGAAAAGGGTGATCTTGGTGGGCGGGGTTTTGGTGATGGGGGTTGGGTGTTCGGACAGGGAGAAGGATCGGGCGGAGGTGGAGGCGATGCGGGCGGAGTTGGCGGAGATGCGGGAGATGCTTTTGGCGCGGCAGGAGGCGGAGGTCAGAAGGGAGGTGCCTGTGATGCCGGCGGCGGGGGTGCCGGGGGCGCCTGGGGCATCGGGAATTCCAGGGGTGGGTGCGCCGGGGATGCCGCCTGGGGTCGGGGCACTGGGAGCGGGTGGGCCACCGTCTGGGGTGGGTGCGCCGGAGGGGGTGGGGGTGGATTTTTCGAAGTTACCGGGTGGGTTATCGGAGGGGGATTGGCGGTTGGAGCGGGCGCGGGAGGAAGTGGAGTATTGGGACCGGGATGGGGATGGGAAGTTGAGCCAAGAGGAGTATTTGGCGAAGTATGTGGAGCGGCATGAGCGGCGGTTTGAGGGATTGGATGTGGATGGGGACGGGGTGTTGACGGCGGAGGAGGTGGGGGAGGTGGCGCCGCCGCCGGGGGCGGCGGCGAATAGTGAATGATGAATTTTGAATGTTGAATTGAGGACGAAGATGGAACCAACCGTGGGGGGTAAGCATTTATCTTGACATCAAGATAATTGACCATAAGGTGTGGTCATGGTGAAGCGTGGCCAGCGAGAGGATTTGCGTGGAGTGCATTTGTGGTTGGTGATGATGAAGGCGTATCGGGCGGTACGGGCGGCGGATATGGAGAGTATTCGTGGGACGAGATTGGGTTTATCGGATTTTGCGGTGTTGGAGTTGTTGTTACACAAGGGGGCGACGCCGGTGAATGTGATTGGGCGGACGGTGGATTTGACGAGTGGTTCGATTACGACGGCGGTGGATCGGCTTGAGGGGAAGAAATTGGTGAAGCGGCGACGGGACGTGGAAGACGGGAGGGTTTTCCGGGTATCGCTCACGGCGAAGGGGGAGCGACTGATTGAGCGGGCGTTTGGGGAGCATGCGGAGCGATTGGAATCGGTTTTCTCGGCCTTAACGAAAGGGGAGCGGGCGGAGTTCTTGCGGTTGAATCGCAAACTGGGGAAATCGGCGATGGCGGCATCCGAATAATTGAACGCGGCGTAAAAACCTTTGTCTATTTATCTTGATATCAAGATAAATAATCTGAAACCAAGAACCGTAGAAAGGCAGAAACCATGAGCGACGAACTGAAAGCGAACATTGACGACATCAATCGATTGATTTTGAACAGCGGATTGTATGAGGCGCTGGAGAAGTATTATGCACCGGGGGTGGTGGTGATGGAAAAGGACCAGGTCGTGGCGGATTCGTTGGAAGCGAATATTGCGCGGGAGAAAGATTTCCTGGGTGGGGTGTCGGAGTGGCGCGAGGCGAAGATATTGCATGTCGCCGCGGGAGAGAATGTGACCATGACCGAGTGGCACCTGGATTTCGTGCACGAGGTTTATGGGCACAAGAAGGGGAACCAGGTCGCAGTGCAGGAATGGAAGGATGGGAAAGTCGTGCGGGAGCAGTTTTATTCCCTATACTGAAAAAGAGTAAGCGGCCTTGTAAGGAATCGATAGTGAAGAGCAACCAAAGGAGAAAAGCAGATGAAGAATTCGAAGTTTGAGATGGTGGTCCGGTATTTGTTGGCGCTGATACTGGGGGTATTTGGGGTGGACAAGTTTTTGCATTTCATGCCGAAGCCGGAGGCGGATTCGTTGTCGGCGGAGGCGGGCGCTTACCTGGGGGCGCTTAATGAGAGCGGGTTCATTTTCCCCTTTATCGGGGTGGTGTTTGTGGTGTCGGCGGTGTTGTTGGCGGCGAACCGGGCGGTCGGTTTTGCCTTGGTGATTGTGGCGCCGATTGTGGTGAATATTTTGGTGTATCACGTGATGTTGGATCCGGCGGGGGTGGGGCCCGGGGCCTTGGTGTCGGTGTTGGTGGCGGTATTGGCTTGGATGCGGATGAATACGTTTCGGCCGTTGTTTGAGACGGCGGGGGGCTGAAAGGCGGGGTTTCTCGCGAAGACGCGAAGACGCGAAGTTGTTTTTTTGAACTGAAGAATGCAGGAGGCGTGGCGATGAAGATATTGAAGGCGGAGGAACAGGGGTCGGGAGCGTTTGATGGGGGGAAGATCACGGAGATCAAGCCGGTGCCGTTTCCGCATGAGGTGGGGGGATTGGATGCGATGGGGCCTTTGTTTTATTGGGCATGGGCTTCGGCGAAGGGGGACGGGGTGATTGGGATGCATCCGCACAAGGGGTTTGAGATTGTGAGTTATGCCTTGGAGGGTGAGATTGGGCATTCGGACACCCTGGGGACGAAGAGCCGGGTGGGAAAGGGCGGGGCGCAGGTGATGCAGACGGGGTCTGGCGTTTCGCATGAGGAGGAGATGTATGGGGAGCGGACGGAGTTTTTTCAGATTTGGTTTGAGCCGGATTTGAAGGAAGCGATGCGGCGGGCGCCGACCTATGCGGAGTTTAAGGATGAGGATTTTCCGCGGGAGGAGCGTGGGGACGGGGTGGTGGTGAAGCGGATATTGGGTGAGGGATCGCCGATGACGTTGGTGGCGGCGGTGGCGATGGTGGACGTGAGCGTACCGGCGGGAGCGCGGTATGATTTTGATTTGGAGGAAGGACGATTCTTGGCGGGAATGACGGTCGAGGGTGGCGGGGTTGTGGCGCAGAGTGAGGATGCGCGGACGGTGAGCAAGACGGATTTCGTTTTAACCGGGGAAGGGGGCCGGGTGAGTCTCTCGGCGGGGGACGAGGGAGTGCGGCTGGTGGCGATCGACGCGCCGCAGGAGGTGGGTCATCCGCTTTACAGTCGTCGGTGAAGTCTGAGGCGCGCTTTTATGCTTAGAAGCGACCATTCTGATCCCTTCAGCGGGAAGGTGGAATTTCATTCATCTTCCTAGTGCAAAACATTCATTAGTTTTGTTGGCACGCGGTGGCATGCGGCCCGCCAATTGCTTTTTTTTGGCGGTGTCTTGATGAAAGCGCTCCCCAGACGCTTGAGCACCGGTAAAAAGCCGGGGGCTGGTCGCCCCAAGGCGGGGCGGGAGCGTTTGTTGGTGGTGGGGAATGGGATGGTGGGGAGCAAGCTTTGCGAGAGGCTGGTTTCCGAGGGGGCCTCCAAGCAATTTGATCTGTCGGTAATCGGTGAGGAACCGCGCCCCGCTTATGATCGGGTGCGGCTTTCGAGTTATGTCGGGCATCGCGACGGAGAGCGTCTGGAGCTTTTGCCGCGAGAGTGGTATGAGGCGGAGGGGATTGGGTTGATCACCGGCGCCTGTGTATCGGCGGTTGATACTGAGGCTCGTCGGGTATTGATCGAGGGGGCGGAGCCCCGTTCATTTGATCGTTTGGTTTTTGCCACGGGATCGTATCCGTTCGTTCCGCCGATTGAGGGGGTTGATCTCCCGGGCGTCTTTGTT
Source organism: Verrucomicrobiota bacterium (assembly GCA_039028175.1). Lineage (GTDB taxonomy): Bacteria > Verrucomicrobiota > Verrucomicrobiia > Verrucomicrobiales > DEV007 > JBCDBW01. The sequence continues at coordinate 31,917 of JBCCIR010000017.1, read as the reverse complement.
TACCGGACGATTGAGGATTTGGACCGGATCATGTCGTTTAGTCGGGGACGGAAGCGGGCGGTCGTTATCGGGGGTGGTCTCCTGGGATTGGAAGCGGCGCAAGCGGTGCAGGCCTTGGGATTGGAAGAAGTTCATGTGGTTGAGTTGGCATCGTTTTTGATGCCGCAGCAGTTGAATGAACCGGCGAGTCACATCCTCGAGAGTGAGGTTATTCGCCAGGGGATCGAATTGCATTTGGAGCAGCAGACGGAAGCAATTCTTGATGCGGGCGGGGGGGCCCTGGCGCTTCAGTTTGGTGATGGATCGCTTCTGGAGGCGGATCTCGTGATCATCTCCGCCGGGATTCGTCCGCGGTCGGCGATGGCCGAGGCGAGTGGCGTGGTGTGTGGTCCGCGTGGGGGGATTGTTGTGGATGATCAGTTGGAAACGAACGTGTCGGGCGTTTATGCGGTGGGCGAGTGTGCGCTGCACCGGGATCGAATTTATGGATTGGTGGCGCCGGGATATGCCATGGCGGAGGTTTTGGCGCGGCGGCTATGCGGGGATCGGAGTGCTGTGTTTGAAGGAGCGACCTTATCGACGCGGCTGAAGATGCTGGGGGTGAACGTCGTCGTGATGGGGGAGTATTTGCAACCCAACCGGTCGTTAGAATATGAGGATGGCGCGCACTATCGGATGCTCGTTTTGGATTCGCGGGACCGCCTGGTGGGTGCGATGGGGGTGGGGAAATGGGAGGAGTCGGGGCGGTTGCAGGAGGCGATCAATTCCCGGCGGCGGGTTCGTCGCAAGCAGCAAGTGGCATTCATCAGGGATGGTGACGTGTGGGGAGACGTGAGCGGTGATGTCGCGTCTTGGCCGGAACCTGCGCTGGTGTGCAATTGCATGCAGGTATCGAAGGGAGCGCTTTGTTCCCTGGTGCGCGATGGTGTGGCGGACGTGGATCGTCTCGCCCGGGAGACGGGGGCCTCGACGGTGTGCGGGTCTTGCCGGCCCTTGCTGGAGGAATTGGCGGGAGATCCCGTGACATCGTCTTCGGGGCGGCGCATGGGTTGGTTATTGGGAGCGTCGTGTGCGGGTTTGGGATTGGCCCTGGCGGCCGTTTTATATCCCGGGGTCCCGGTTGCGGACTCGGTGGAGACCTGGTGGCACAAGGTTGGGGCCCTGTGGCGAAACGGTGTTTTCAAGCAGGTGAGCGGTTTTTCTTTAATGGGGGTGAGTGTGGTGGGCTTATTATTCTCGCTGCGCAAGCGGTTCAGTTGGTTTTCTTTTGGGCATTTTGCGAAGTGGCGATTATTTCACGCCGCGTTTGGGGTGACCTCGCTGGTGGCTTTGTTTGTGCACACAGGGTTTCACTTTGGCTCGAACCTCAATTTTTGGCTGATGTTCGTCTTTGTGATGTTGAACATCCTTGGGGCGGTGGCGGGGATTGTATCGGCGCTTGAGAATCGCGGGGTGACGCGGCTGGCGGTGGTGGCGCGACGGAGCCGGCCCTATGTGAGTTACGCGCACCTGGTGTTGTTCTGGCCCTTTCCGATCCTGCTCATATTCCACATCGCCTCGGTCTACCTCTACTAACTCATGTCATAACCCAACAGATGTCTCAATGGCCGATACTGCTCAAGATATACTTTCCATTCATCGCTGTTGTCGGCGGGTTGGCGGGTTATTGGTCGTATGTCTTCTTCGTGGGCGAGGACAAGCGGGCGCTTTTGCCGGGCAAAACGACTCATGGGCACCACCAGGTCGAGATGAAATGCACGGAGTGTCATGTGCGCGATTTCGAGCGATTGGGAGACGTCGGGGTGCCGAACGAATCGTGTTTAGCGTGCCATGAGAACGACTTGAATGAAGGCAATGACTCACATCCGATTAAGAAATTCCGCAACCCGGAGAACGCCATGTTTGTATCGCAAATAGATGCGCTTTCCTGTGTCACCTGTCATCGCGAGCACAACGAGAAGTTGACGCGTCCGATGGGCGTGACGATGCCGGAGAATTACTGTGCGCATTGTCACGAGGTGACGGTAGAGGAGCGGGACTCGCATCATGGGCTTGGATTTGAGACCTGTGCGACGGCGGGGTGTCACAATTATCATGACAATGGGGCCTTGTATGAGCGTTTCCTGGTGCTTCATGCGGGCGAGCCGGATTTTTTGGCGAAGCGGATGGTTCCGGTGTCGGCCCCGCCGGGATCGCTGATGGAGTCGATTTTGAGTCCGCCGGAGCCGGATCATCCTTTGGACTTGGCGGGAGGGGCGGATGATGAAGTGATGCGAGAGTGGCTGGAGACGGCGCATGCGAAGGCGGGGGTGAACTGTTCCGCTTGTCACGAAGTGCCGGTGGGTTCGGGGCGAGAGTGGGTGGACAAGCCGAACCAGGAGTCTTGTCGGCAGTGTCATGAAGATGAGGTGGATGGGTTCTTGGGCGGGAAGCATGGGATGCGCTTGGCGGCGGGGTTATCGCCGATGACGCCGGACATGGCGCGTTTGCCGATGAAGGCCGGCGTGGGTCATCGGGAGTTGAGTTGTGTTTCCTGTCATCAGGCGCATCGATTTGACCGAGTCTTTGCGGCGGCGGAGGCGTGCATGGAGTGTCATGATGACGGGCACACGCGGGCCTATGTGGATTCGGGGCATTATCGTTTGTGGCAGGCGGAAGTCGCGGGTCATGGGGAAGCGGGGACGGGGGTTTCCTGTGCGACCTGTCATCTTCCGCGCGAGACCGTGGAGGAGCCGGGCGGGGAGAGCCGAGTGGTGGTGATGCACAATCAGAACCGGAACCTTCGGCCGAACGAGAAGATGGTGAAGAGCGTGTGCATGAACTGTCATGGATTGCAGTTCTCGCTCGATCAGATGGCGGACCGTTCGGTGATTGATGCGAACTTTGCGCATCGTGGGGACGTGCAAATCGAGAGCATCGACATGGCGTATGCGCGCGAACTGGAGAAGCGGCGTCATGAGGAATCTTTGAAGGAGAAGGCGGCGGGGTTGGATAAAGAGGGGGGCGGGGACGACGTAAAGACACCGAGTGCACCCTACAGCGGGGGATCGGGAGTTGAGAAAGGAGGTGAGGCCGCGGCGAGTCCCTGAGCGGGGACAGAGTGCTGATTGAAAGAAAAGAAAGAGGCGGACGGAAGCACTCGGCGACCGTCCGCCTAACGGCAAGGTGACGCTTGCCGTCGAAGTCCGAGTTTCCAGAACCAGAAAACCGAACCGGGGAGCACTATAGCGATCCGGTTCTGAACATCCAAACCAGAATTAAAGAACCGATGAAAACGATCAGAGAACGGCTCCTCGCGGTATGCGGCAGTGTGGGAGTTGGAATTATATGTTACGCCGCGTTAACGGGTTGTGGCGGCTCGAACGCCTCGACATCAACGGATATCCCTTCCGGGGGCGGCCTCAGTCCGGAGACCATGGCGGATGCGCTTTACACGGTGTTGAAAGCGGATCGAACGGTCTATGCCAAGAAAGTGATTCAGCGCTTGGTGAAGGACAAGCAGGTCATCAAGGCGAACGAGAACTTCGAAGACATGGATGCGTTGCCATTACCAGCGCAGATGTTTCGGATGGGATCGGAGCTTGTTGCGGATGATCCGGATGCGGGCTTCAGCTATTCGTTGCAGTCGCTATGGCCGATCAACAAGACGAATGCCAAGAAGCGGACGGAGAAAGTCATGGAGGGTTTGCAATACTGTGTGGACAATCCGGGCGAGAACTACAAGGGCTATGAGGAGCTTGGCGGTGCGAAGTATTTGGTTGCCGTCTATCCGGACGTAGCCGTTGCGGAGGCGTGTGCTTCTTGTCACAACGAGCACAAGGACACGCCGAAGACCGACTTCCAAGTGGGTGACGTCATGGGAGGCGTCGTGATTCGCATCCCTGTGAACCAGTAAGCGAGGGGCAGCGTGAGCGAATCGACGCGAACATGGCTTTGGTGCCTTTGTATTCTGCCGGCTTTGTTTGGTTTCTGTTCCTGCGGGAAGAGTGACGGGGCGGGCGGGATGGCGAAGGAGTCCGTGGAGGCGCATCCGACTGATTGGGTGCCGGAAGATGCGGTGTTGTTGCGGGGGCGCGAGATTTATCTCGAGACCTGCAAGACGTGTCACAACAACGGCTTGGACATGGCGCCGCGGATCACCTCTTCGAGTGCTTGGGGGAAGCGATTGGTCAAGGGGCCTGAGGTGCTGACGCGTAATGCGTATGAAGGGTTCCATGGCGAGTGGGGTGAGATGCCAGCGAAGGGTGGTGAGGACTCTTACACGAGGGAGGACATCGGCGCGGCGGTGGCATACATCACCGCGGTGGTGGAGCGGAACCCGTGAGGTGAATCGCTTACGAGCGTCAAAACAATGTTAGGAAAATCAAAAAGAACAATAATCAGAAGCAACAAGAAAGAAGACTGAAATGACAGAAGAACAGAAAGCATTGGTGCAGGGCACCTGGGAACAGGTGGTTCCTATTGCAGACACGGCGGCGGAGCTTTTTTATGGAAAGCTCTTTGAACTTGATCCGAACTTGAAACCGTTATTTGCGAACAGTGATATGAAGGAGCAGGGAAAGAAGCTGATGCAGATGATCGGGATGGCGGTTGCGGGTCTCGACAAGCTCGACGAGTTGGTTCCCGCAGTGCAGGCCTTGGGGCGGCGTCATGTGGGATATGGGGTGGAAGCGTCGCATTACGACACGGTCGGCGCGGCTCTCTTGGACACGTTGGACAAGGGGCTTGGGGATGGGTTTACCGAAGAGGTGAAGGACGCCTGGACGGAGACCTATGTGACCCTGGCGACGGTCATGAAGGATGCGGCATACAGCGGCGAAGCGGCGGCCTGAACTTAGTTGGAACAATCGAAGCAGAGCCGCACGGCGTGCTGTTCTTGTGGATCAGTATGCCTTGGCGAATATGACGCGCCTGGAGGAAGGGTTGCCGATTTACGGGCGTTAGAGTGTGGCGGATTATTCGCTCGAGGTGACGAGAGTCGTGACGTGGTCTTCGATTCTGAGGCGCAGTTCCTTGGTGTTTTCGCCGCTGGATTGGGTGAGCATGATGCCGATGAGATCGTTTTCGAAGTCGATCCAGCAGTTGGTGCCGGTGGAGCCGGTGTGACCGATGACGAGGGCACGGCCGTCTTCGGAGACTTTGCGGGCGAAGAATCCGCAAGCGGTATTTTTGCTGTTGGGGACGGGGGTGAGCATGGCGTCGAGGGTTTCCTTGGTGAAGAAGGGTTGCCCTTCGTGCAGGCCTTGGTTGCGGAAGACGAGGAGCCATCGGGCGAGGTCTTCGGCGGTGGAGATGATGGAACCTCCGGAGGAACTGTAGGTGTCGGGCGGGGGGATGGGGCGTGGGCGGTTGGGGAGGAGTGTGCCGGAGTCGGCGAGGTAGTAGCGTTGAGGCATGTTGTTCGGGAGGTGATCACGATTGCGGTATCCGGTTTGGGACATGCCGAGGGGTTGGGCGACCTGGGCGATTAGGAGTTCGTTGCGGGATTGGTTGGCGGCGGCTTCGGCGGTGCGGGCGGCGATATCGGTCCCGATGCCGCTGTAGGCATATCGGGTGCCGGGTTGGGCGCGGAGGGGGTATTCGCGGGCGTATCGGGTGACGACACCGGCGAGGGATTTGCCGTGGGTCCATGAGGCGAGCCAGGGGCGACCGCCTTCGGCTTTGGATGCGCGGATGCCGGCGGTGTGTGAGAGGAGTTCGGTGAGGGTGGGGGCGCGGCTGGCGGCCTGGCCGGATTCGAGTTTGAGATCTGCGAACTCGGGAAGGTAGGTGGAGACGGGCGTTTCGAGGTTGAGCTCTTCAGCTTGGGCGAGTCGGAAGACGGCGGTGCCGAGGAGAGGTTTGCTGATGGACGCGATGACGACGGGGGCGTTTTTTTTGAAGGGGGTTTTGGTTTTGAGGTCGGCGTAGCCGAAGGCGTTGTGGTAGGCGGGTTCGCCGCGGTGGATGAGAAGGAGGGTGAGGCCGGCGACTTTTTGGTTGGCGACGGCTTCTTTGAGGAGGGCGTTGAGGGTTGTGAAGTCGGGGTGTTGCCGCGCGGGGGAGATGCCGGGGAGCGAGAGGAGGATGAAGATGAATGTGAGGAGGCGGAGCATGGGGTGGGCGTGGGTGGCGGTTTTCGGACGCTTGGACGGCTGAGTCCTCGTTACGCTCGCCGGGTCGATGGGGACAACTCGCCCTACCTTTGATTTTAGGGCGAACGGCGGTTGGGTGATTCGTCGATGCTAGTATGCTTTGGCGAAGATGACGCGCTTGGAGGAAGGGTTGCCGGTTAGGAAGCAAGGGGTGGGGTCGTTGTATTGGTCGGCGTCGGGGATGCAGCGGAGAGTGACTTTGAGGTCGTTCGACAGGGTTTCTTCGTCTTCGCTGGTGCCGGCCCAGGGGGCGGCGACGAAGCCGGGGTCGTCTTTTTGGAAGTGGGCGTAGAATTCGTCCTTAGTGTCGATATTTGTGATGTTGTCGTCGCGGAACCGAGTGGCGCGGGCGAGGAGCGTGTCTTGGATTTCCTGGAGGAAATCGGGGACCTGGCGGATGAACTCTTCCTTGGGGATGAATTGTTTGTCCTTCGGGCCCTGGTCGCGGCGGGAGACGGCGACGGAGCGTTTTTCGATGTCGCGTGGTCCGAGTTCAACGCGGATGGGGACGCCTTTTTTGATCCAGTCCCAGTTGCGGACGCCGCCCTGGATATCGCGTTTATCGACTTCGACGCGGAGGGGGGTATCGGCGAATCTTTGTTCGGAGCGCAGCGCGGCGGCGAGGGCGTCGCAGGCTTCGAGCACGGCTTCGCGGGTTTCGGGTTTGGGAGTGACGGGGAGGATCACGACCTGAGTGGGGGCGACGCGCGGGGGGACGATGAAACCGTCGTCATCTCCGTGGGCCATGATGAGCGTGCCGATGAGTCGTGTGCTGACGCCCCAGGAAGTCGTCCAAGCGTGTTCCTTTTTGCCGTCGCGTCCGGCGAAGGTGATGTCCTGGGCTTTGGCGAAGTTTTGGCCGAGGAAATGTGAGGTGCCGGCCTGGATGGCTTTCTTGTCCTGGACCATGGCCTCGACCGTGAAGGTGTTATCGGCGCCGGGGAAGCGTTCGCGCTCGGATTTTTCGCCGGCGATTACGGGGATGGCGAGGTGATCGCGGAGGAAGTCTTCGTAGACCTGGTGGATGAGGCGGGTTTCCTCCATCGCTTCTTCCGCGGTTTCGTGGGCGGTGTGGCCTTCCTGCCAGAGGAACTCGGCGGTGCGGAGGAAGAGTCTGGGGCGCATTTCCCAGCGCATGACATTGGCCCATTGGTTGAGGAGGAGGGGGAGGTCGCGATAGGATTCGATCCAACGTGAGAAGGCGGCGCCGATGATGGTTTCCGAGGTGGGGCGGATCACGTAGGGTTCGGTGAGTTCACCGGTGGGGACCATTTTGGCGTTTCCGTCTTCGTCCTGTTGGGCTTCGAGGCGGTGGTGGGTGACCACGGCGCACTCGGTGGCGAAGCCTTCGACGTGGGCGGCTTCTTTTTCGAGGTAGGAAAGGGGGATGAGGAGGGGGAAGTAGGCGTTTTTGTGGCCGGTGCGTTTGAAGTGGTCGTCGAGTTGTCTTTGGATTTGTTCCCAGAGGCCGTATCCCCAGGGTTTGATGACCATGCAGCCGCGGACTTCGGAATTTTCCGCGAGATCGGCGTGGCGGACGACAGCTTGATACCAATCGGGGAAGTTTTCGGCGCGAGTGGGTGAGATGGCGGATTTGTTATCGGACATGGGTGTGACGATCGATGGAAGAAAGTGAGCGGTAGTATCGGGGTAAGGATGGACTGGGGCAAATGGTTTGAGTTTTGGGTTCTCCCGTTGACCCGTTGATCGGGTCTTTGGGAGAGCGAATGGTATTTGGAGGAGCGTTGCGGACGATCGAGACGATTGTCCCTGCCGTCTTGGCGTTGCCAAGCCGTTCTTCGCTCCTCGTTGAGCTACGAAGGGCACGCCCCACCGGCTTGGCTTCGCCAGGCCGTTCTTCGCTCATTGAGCTACGAAGGGCACGCCCTACCGGCTTGGCTTCGCCAGGCCGTTCTTCGCTCATTGAGCTACGAAGGGCACGCCCTACCGGCTTGGCTTCGCAAAGCCGTTCTTTGCTCATTGAGATGCGAAGGGCACGCCCTGCCTGTTTTGGGCGGGGGGGCCTTTCCGGGTGGCAGGCGGGGGGTCTGCCTTGCAACTGAGGGTATTGGGGCGATGGCGGGGCGGGGGGAGAGCCTTACCAATCTGTAATGTTCGTGTAAGGGGAGGGTAAGGCTGGTGGTGTCTAATCTTGTCAGTGAAAGAGCTCCGACTGGAGTGAGAGAGAGACAGGAAGATCATCAACCATCATAAGAAATGAGAGATACCATCGAACCATTGACGGGGGGAGCGAACGCCGTTGCGGCGGCGGGCGCGACTCGGATACCAGCGGCCGGCGACTCGATTGAAGCGGCGAATGAAGCGGTGCATCAGGCCTCGGCCTGGGTGGAACCGTTGCGACGGGAGATTGGGCGAACGATTGTCGGGCAGCAGGACCTAGTGGACCGGCTGCTCGTTGCGCTTTTGGCGGATGGGCATGTTTTGCTTGAGGGCGTACCGGGATTGGCGAAGACGCTTGCGTTGAAGACCCTTTCCGAGGCGATCGACACGGGTTTTCAGCGGATCCAGTTTACGCCGGACATGTTGCCGGCGGACATTGTGGGCACGGAGATTTTTCGGCCGGGCACCACGGACTTTGTGGTGAAGCAGGGGCCGGTGTTCAGCAACTTGATTTTGGCGGACGAGATCAACCGGGCGCCGTCGAAAGTGCAGAGTGCGCTTTTGGAAGCGATGCAGGAGCGGCAGGTAACGATTGGTGATGTGACCTATCCCTTGCCGGCGCCGTTTCTTGTATTGGCGACGCAGAATCCGATTGAGCAGGAGGGGACCTATCCTCTGCCGGAGGCGCAGGTGGACCGGTTCATGTTGAAGGTGGTCATCAGTCATCCTTCGATTGAAGAAGAGCGTGCGATCTTGGATCGGGCGGCGACTTTGTCTGCGCCTGCGAAGACCAACGCGGTGGTGCATCCGCACGACATCATGTGTGCGCGGGAAGTGGTGAATGGGATTCACATGGATGACCGGGTGAAGGATTACATCGTGGCGCTTGTGTATGCGACGCGGGAGCCGGGTCGGTATGGGCTTGATATGGCGGCGTTGATTGAGAACGGCGCGTCGCCGCGGGCGACGATCAACCTGACCTTGGCGAGCAAGGCCGTCGCCTTCTTGAGCGGGCGCGGGTATGTCACGCCGCAGGATGTGAAGACCATCGCGATGGATGTGTTACGCCACCGGGTGGCGATCACCTATGAAGCGGAGGCGGAAGAGATCACGAGTGAAGATTTGGTAGCGACCATTCTCGACACCGTGCCGGTGCCGTGAACGCGCCAGGGAAAACGACGACTGCGAACGGGGGACTCATGTTCGGAATGGAACGGAACGAAACAGGGACCGAGCGAAGTCTCGGGTGCAGCAGGAGAAAGCAAGGGATACCATCATGGACTCAGAACGGACACGTGAGATTTTAAAGAAAGTACGCCAGGTCGAGGTGCGGACGAACCGTCTCGTCGACGACTCGATGGCGGGTCAGTATCACTCGGTCTTCAAGGGAAAGGGCATGGACTTCGACCAAGTCCGTGCGTATACGCCGGGGGACGAGATTCGTTCGATTGACTGGAATGTCACCGCGCGGGCGGGGACTCCGTTTGTGAAGCGCTTCCGTGAGGAGCGCGAGTTGACCATCATGTTGATGATCGACATCAGCGGTTCCGGTGATTTCGGTTCCGGCGAGCAGAGCAAGCGTGAGTTGGCGGCGGAGATGGGAGCGGTCTTGGCGTTTTCCGCGCTAAAGAACAACGACAAGGTCGGCTTGGTTTTGTTTTCCGACGACGTGGAATTGTATATTCCGCCCGGGAAAGGGCGGCGGCATGTCTTGCGGATTGTGCGGGAGATCTTGTTTTACGAACCGCAGGGCCGGGGCACGAACTTTGAGGGGCCCTTGGACTTTGTGAACCAGGTCTTGCGGAAGCGATCGGTGATCTTTCTTGTCTCCGACTTTTGTTTGACGGGCGAATTTGAGCCGGTCTTGGCGGGGTTACAGCGGAAGTTGGTCGTGGGCGGGCGGCGGCATGATTTGGTGTCGGTTTCGGTCACGGACCCGCGGGACACGGACTTGCCGGATGTAGGGCTATTGACCGTGGAAGATGCGGAGACGGGTGAGTTGGTGGAGTTGAACACCAGCTCGAAGGATTTGCGGCGGGCGTTTCGGAAATTGTCGGAGGAGCGTCAGGCGACCCTTCGGCAGGCGTTACGGCGTGCGAAGGTGGATTTGTTAGAAGTCTCGACGGATGCGCCGTATTTGCCGGCGTTGATCGAGTTCTTTGGAAAACGGGAAGAGAAAGGGCGGAGAAGATGAAGCGAGGGATTCTTTATTCAGCAGGAATTTTTGTCGTCACGGCGGCCGGTGTTTTCGCGCAGGCGCCGGGTGGTGCCTCGGGTGCGGATGACGCCGGAGATATTCGGGGCATTCGCGGACCGGTGGAGATTCCGGTGGCGCCGGACTGGCGTCCGTGGATCTGGGGGGGGCTTGCGGCGTTGGGGGTGGTTTTGGCGGTGATCGCGGTGGTGGCGTGGATGCGGGGACGGGCGGGAGCGCGGGTGCTTTCGGCGCGGGAGCAGGCCCTCGAAGCTTTGCAGGGCGCGCGCGGATACATGGAGAGTGGATCGTCTCGGGAGTTTGCGTATGCGGTATCGGATGCGGTGCGTGGATTTATTGAGGTGCGGTTTCGTTTGCCGAGCACGCGGCAGACCACGGATGAATTTTTGCGGACCGTGGCGGCTCGGGGGGCAGGCCTGGGTCCTTACCGGGATGTTTTGAAGGAATTCCTTGGTCTTTGTGACTTGGGGAAATTCGGGAAGTGGGAGCTTGATGAGGATGCCATGGAAGCGATGCACGCGAGTGCGATGGCATTGATTCTTGTGGAGACAAGCGATGAGGAGGGTGCGAGCGCGGAGGCGTCACTTGGATCGGTCACGGTTGCGGGGCGGAAAGAAGAACTTCAACCGGTTTCATGACGAGGAGGAGGAAGAGTGATGATACGATTTTTACATCCTGAGATTTTACTTTTGTTGGCCTTATTACCGTTCGTGGCTTTGTTAGTTGGGCGAGCGGGACGGGCGGCAGCGGTGCGGTATTCGTCCGTTTCGTTGGCCAAACAAGTGGGCGGCGTGCGTCGGTCGCGGGCGGGGCGCTGGATATCCGCGTTGCGCTTGCTTGGCTTGGCGGCCTTGATCGTGGCCTTGGCGCGTCCGCAGCTTGGGCAGGAGCATACGGAGATAGAGACGAGCGGAGTGGATATTGTTTTGGCGCTTGATGTTTCGAGCTCGATGGAAGCGATGGACTTTGAAGTGGCGGGGCAGCGGGCGAACCGAATTGAAGCCGTCAAAGACGTCGTCTCGCGTTTTGTGGAGGAACGTCCGAATGACCGGATTGGGTTGGTCGCGTTTGCGGGTCGTCCTTATTTGGTGAGTCCCTTGACGATGGATCACGACTGGTTGAAGCAGCGTTTGGAGGATGTCGAGTTGGGGCAGGTCGAGGACGGCACCGCGATTGGATCGGCGGCGGCGGCGGCGGTGAACCGGTTGCGGGACCAGGAAGCGGAGAGCAAGATCGTCATCTTGTTGACCGACGGGATGAACAACGCGGGTCAGGTGACGCCGGAAGTGGCGGCGGAAGCGGCGAAGACTTTGGGGATCAAGATATACACGATTGGGGCGGGCACGCGCGGGGAAGCGCCGGTGCCGGCCACGGACATGTTTGGGCGGAAGACCCTTGCGATGGCGCGGGTGGACATTGATGAAGAGACCTTGGAGCGGGTTGCGGAGGTGACGGGGGGGCGGTATTTCCGGGCGACGGACACGGATTCCCTCGAGCAGATTTACGAAGAGATCAACGAGCTTGAGCAGACGGAGCGGACCGTCACGCAGTATGCGCAGTATCGGGAGTTGTTTTTGTGGGCCTTGGTGCCGGGCTTGTTGTTGTTGGCCTCGGAAGTGGGCTTGGGCGCGACCTTGTTCCGGAGGGTGCCGTGATATTGGGAGACTGAATTTGAGGAGACGAAGAAGATGACATTTGAGAATCCAATCTGGTTGATAGCGGGCGGCGCGGCGTGCGCGGGGCTTGTGGCGTTGATCATGTGGTCGGGCAAGCAACGGATCGCCGGGCTCAAGCGGTTTGCCGCCGGGCATTTGTTGGGTCGATTGGCGGGGGACGTTTCGCCGGGGCGTCGTCGTGTGAAGGCGGTGTTATTGGTCGCGGCGACCGCGTGTTTATTTGTCGCGATGGCGCGGCCGCAGTGGGGGTCGCAGTGGGAAGAAGTGCATCGTCGTGGGATTGACATCCTTCTCGCGTTGGATACTTCGCGGAGCATGTTGGCGCCGGACGTTGCCCCGGACCGATTGAGCCGGGCGAAGATGGGGATTTATGATTTTGTCGGGAAGCTTGAGGGTGATCGGGTGGGCTTGATGCCGTTTGCGGGCCAGGCGTTCTTGCTTTGTCCGATGACCTTGGATTACGGCGCGTTCCGCGAGTCATTGGCGGCGGTGGACACGAATATCATTCCGCAGGGAGGCACGGACATGGCGCAAGCGATTCGCACGGCGGAAGCGGCTTTTGAGAAAGGCACGAATCACAAGATTCTCGTCATGATCACGGATGGTGAGGATTTGGAAGGGGAGGTCATCGATGCGGCGAAAGCGGCGGCGGAGAAAGGGATCACCATTCACACCGTGGGCGTGGGCACGCCGAACGGGGAATTGATTCCCTTGGGTGGGGCTTCGTTTTTGAAGGACGAGAGCGGCGTCGTGGTGCAGTCGCGATTGGATGAGGACACGCTTCGGGAGATCGCGGCGATAACGGGCGGTGTGTATGCGCCTTTGGGGGATCGAGGTGAGGGTTTGGACACGATTTACGCGGAGAAATTGGCCTTGGTGCCGAAGGAAGATTTGGCGCAGCGGACCACGGAAGTGAAGATTGATCGCTTTGAGTGGCCGCTTGGGTTGGCGATTTTGTTGTTGGTGATTGAATTTGGATTGGGGACGGCGAAACGGCGGCGTTCGGGTGTGGGGAGCACGAGCGGGATTCGGCGTGGCGTGGCGGGGACGGCAGCGGTGGTCGCTGCGTTCGGGATGGTGTCCTTTGCGGACGCGAGCGAGGGCGGGGGTGATGCGCGCGTGGTTTACAACGGGGGCACGGATGAGTATGCGGGGGGCGACTGGGAAGCGGCGCAGTCTTCGTTTGAGGGTGCATTGGATACGTCTGATGTCGAATTACAGGGGCGTGCCTATTACAACTTGGGGAACACCCTTTACCGGCAGGGGGAGGCGCAGATCGCGAGCGGCGAGACGGAAGCCGTGATGGAGCGCTGGGAGAATGCGATTGCGCGGTATGATGCGGCGTTGGCTTTGAACGCCGAGGACGAGGATGCGCGATACAACAAAGCGTTTGTGGAGAAGAAGCTCGAAGAGTTGCAGCAGCAGCAAGAGCAGCAGCAGCAGCAAGAGCAGCAACAACAGGAGCAGCAAGAGCAGGAGAATCAGGAGTCACAGGACTCGTCGCAGGACGGTGAGTCGGGCGAGAGCGAGGGTGAGCCCCAGGAGTCTGAAGAAGAGTCCTCTGGGGAGGGTGAGAACGAGCAAGAGTCGCCCGAGGAGTCTTCGGACGGAAGTGAAGAGTCGGAGAACGAGCAGAACGAAGCTTCTGAAGGGAGTGATGAGTCGTCGGAGTCGGAAGAGTCGTCCGATGGTGGCAGTGAGCAGCCGGAGAACCAGGAGGAGAACCCCTCTGGCAGCGGCGACGAGTCGTCCGAGCGGGAAGACGAGTCGTCGACGGAAGAATCCCCGTCGTCTGCGGGCGGCGAAGAGGAGTCGGAGGAAGAAGAATCCCGAGAGGAGGAGGCTCCAGGCGATGAATCGGCGGGACAGGACAACGGAGAAGAAGAAGAAGTCGAACGAGACGAGGAAGCAACGGATGAAAGTGCGTCGGCTGCGCCTGAGGGCGGCACGCCGGAGGCCGGTGAAGCGACCGAAGACGGGAGCGATGCTCGCGGGGTGGCGGATCAGTATGCGAATCCGGATATGACGCCGCGCGTTCCGGGGGAGATGAGCGAGGAGGAAGCGGTGCAGCTTTTGGAATCGCTCGAGAACGAAACGGGAGAATTTCAGCCGCTTGAAATGATGCGGCCGGGCGCGGGTGTGCCGTATGGCGGATCACCCAAGCGGGATTGGTGACCAAGCAAACGGGAGAACAAAACGATGAGAGGAATCAGAACCAAAGAATCAATAAAGGCGCTTATGTTAGGGCTTGTCGGGGTGGGGATGGCGATGTCATCCGTGACCGCCCCGGCTGCGACCCTCGACGTGGAAGCGGAGTTGGATCGCCGCGCGATGAGCACGGATGAGGCGGCGGTTTTGACTGTCACCGTGAGTGGTGGTCAGCAGGCGCAGATTGAACTGCCATCCGTAGATGGATTGGAATACCAGCCGACGGGCACTTCCTCGAACATGCGGATCGTGAACGGCGTGGTCTCCTCGACGATCTCGCGGACCATATTGGTGCGTGCCTTGGAGCCGGGTGATTATACCATTCCCAAGATTCGGGTGACGGAAGGTGGCGCGGAAGCGTATTCGGCGGAGGACTTTCAATTGACGGTCACGAAGGGCAGCGGGCGGGTTGCGTCGCCATCGCCGATGGGGCGGTCGTTGAGTCCGGCGCCAGCGATGCCGGGGGGTGCTTTGGGACCGGCTTCGGCGAGTGCGGGGCGGCCGGGAGACTTGGCGTTCCTCGAAGTGCGACCGGCGAAGACGGACTTAGTAGTGGGCGAGTATGTGCCGGTGGAAGTGAGGGCGTATTTTCGTTCGGGCGAGCGGATTTCGTTGCGATCCTTGCCGACGGTATCGGGTGGCGCGTTTACCATGAAGAACCAGGAAGGCGATGCCCGGCGGGAGCGGGTGATGCGGGATGGCGTTCCGTATACCATGCTCACTTTTTACTCGGGGATGACGGCGGTGAAGCCGGGTGAGTTTCCGGCGGAAGTGACCTTGGATGCGACCGTCGTCGTGCGGGAGCAGAGTGGTCGGAATCCGATGGGCCAGATGCGGTCGCGGATGGGATCGATGTTTGATAATTCGTTTTTTGGCGATGATCTCTTTGATGATTTTTTCGGGCGCTTGGTGGAGAAGCAAGTGGCGTTGAAGGCGGAGCCGATCGTGATGAACGTCGCGGAAGTGCCGACCGAGGGGCGTCCTGCGGGATACACGGGAGCAGTGGGGCAGTTTACGATATCGGCGACGGCATCGCCGAGTGCGGTGAAGGCGGGGGACCCGGTCACCTTGAAGGTGCAAGTTGAGGGGACCGGTCATTTTGATCGTGTGCGGATGCCGATTTTGGCGGATGGGACGGATTGGAAGACTTATCCGGCGAGCGAGGAATTTGTGGGTGCGGATGCGATCGGGAGTGCGGGTGTGAAATTGTTTGAGCAAGTCATCGTGCCGCAGTCACCGGAGATTGATGTGATTCCGCCCTTGGAGTTCGTGTATTACGATTCGGCAGCGGGATCATTTGAGACCGTGCGCACGGAAGCGATTCCAATGTCGGTGAGTGGTGAGGCGGTGCGGGATGTGGCGTCGTCGCCGGTGGCTTCCTCGGGCGGGCCGGTGGAAGCGGCGGGTGCGGGATTGGACGGGACGCCGGTATTTGATGGAGACGCGGGCGGAGACGTGTTGGTGCGGGGATTGAATCCTTTGTATGGGCAGGGGTGGTTTCAGGTCGTGATGGGTGTGGCGTGGTTTGGCGTGATTGCGGGCTTTATCAGCTTGGCGCGGCGGCGGGTTTTGCGGGATGAATCGGGTCGTTTGGCGCGGCGGTCGATGCGTCGTGAGATGGCGGCTTCGATAGCGGAGATGGACCGGGCGATGGGGCGGCAGGATGTCGTGGCTTTTTTTGGGACCATGCGCCGGGCGGTGCAGGCGCACGTGAGCCGGGTGAACGGCATGGATGCGGCGGCGGTGACGGCGGCGGATGTGAAGGATGCGGAGACGCGCGAGATTTTGAGTGTCGCGGATGCGGTGGAGTATGCGGGTGGCGGGGCGATGGGTGTGGAGGAATTGGCGAACTGGCGAGCGCGGGCGGTGCGGGTGCTAGGCGTGGCGTGAGGAAGGCAGCAATCTGTTAGAACTTTGAGATTTCATTGAAGAGACAAGATCATGAATGTGATACGAGAGA
Organism: Verrucomicrobiota bacterium; assembly: GCA_039028175.1. GTDB lineage: Bacteria > Verrucomicrobiota > Verrucomicrobiia > Verrucomicrobiales > DEV007 > JBCDBW01. The sequence continues at coordinate 15,603 of JBCCIR010000017.1, read as the reverse complement.
TTTACATGAACGGAGACTGGTGGACGCTGTTGGCGGGATTGGCGTCGGTGGGATTGGCGGTGTTGGTTTGGGTGGCGTTGTGGCGTCGTTCGGCGGTGAGCCGGGTGTGGGCGGCGATTTGTGTGGCGGGTGTTGTATTGGGCATCGCGGGGACCTTGTGGTTTGGATCGCATCCGAGGGATGTGGTTGTCATGGGGGACGGCGTGGTTTTGCAGGTATCGCCATTTGATGGAGCGGAGGCCAAGGGGGCGGTGGGGATCGGGGAAGTTGTGCGGATGGAGCGTGGGCATGGGGACTATGTGTATGTGCGGACGCGTGGGGGTGAGGGTGGTTGGGTGAGTGAGGGGGAGGTGTCGCGTCCGTTGTGGGGGCGCGCGCGCGCGGACGCGCGCGAATTTTGAATTTTGAATGTTGAAAAGGGAGGCAGGGGAGGTGCGCGGGGGCGCGTGAATGGTGAATGGTGAATTTTGAAGTAGGGAGGCAGGGGGGAGGCCTGGCGGCCAGTTAGGAATTAGGAATTAGGAATTCTGAGGGGGTCGGGGGAGAGAGTTGTGGGGTGTTTCGGGGGGTGTTGAGGAGGCGTGGGCTGTGGGTGTGGTCGCGCGGGAGCGCGACCCTCCACAGGGAACGGGTGGGGAGAAAGAGTGGTTTTGGGAGGGGCGTTTGGAGTAGGGTGGAGAGCGTGATGCGATTCCCCCAATCGATTGTTCTGTGCCTGGTGTTTTTACTTGGGGGAGACCTGTGTGTACGGGCGGTGGAAGGGGAAGCGGAGTGGCGGGTGGTGGTGGGGAATTATTGTTTGGATTGTCATGATGGTTTGTCGGCGAAGGGGGATTTGGATTTGGAGGGTTTGTTGGATGCGGGGGAGGCGGGATTGCATGCGGGGGAATGGGAGCGGGTATTGCGGCAATTGGGGGCGCGGCAGATGCCGCCGGTGGGGAAGGATCGGCCGGAGGACGGCGAGTATGAGGCGGCGGTCGCGTCGTTGACGGCGGAACTGGATGCGAACGCGGCGGCGGGAGCCTTGTGGGCGGGGCGGACGGAGACACTGAGGCGATTGACGCGGACGGAGTATGCGAACTGTGTTCGGGATTTGTTAGGGGTGGAGATTGATGTGTCGGAGTTGTTACCGGCGGACCAATCAGGTCATGGGTTTGACAACATCACCGTGGGTGATTTGTCGCCGGCATTGTTGGAGCGGTACATATCGGCGGCGCAGAAGATCAGTCGCCTGGCGGTGGGTGCGCCGATGGGTCAACCGGAGGGGCGGACGATTCGATTGGCGCCGGACCTGACGCAGGAGGAGCATGTCGAGGGGTTGCCATTGGGGACGCGGGGCGGGGCCTTGATTCGGCATACCTTTCCGCGGGATGGGGAGTATGAGGTGCAGGTTTTGCTGACGCGTGATCGGAATGAGATGGTGGAGGGTTTGAACGGGAAGCACGTCTTGGAGTTTTTGTTGGATGGGGAGCAGGCGGCGGAGTTTGAGTTGTCGCCGCCGAAGGGGAAGCAGGGGCACACTCATTACGATGCGAATTTGAAGGCGCGAATTGCCGTGGAAGCGGGCCCGCGGGATTTGGGAGTGACCTTTCGGAAGTGGCCGTCCTCGTTGGAGGGGACCTTGCGTGAGCCGTATGACGCGCACTTTAACTATCATCGGCACCCGCGATTATCGCCGGCGATTTACCAGGTGACGATCACGGGGCCTTTTGAGGATGCGGGGCGCGGGGAGACCCCGAGCCGGGAGCGGATTTTTGGCGGGCGGGCGGCGGCGGAGGCGGATGATGATGGTGATGGTGATGGTAATGATGAGGTGGTGGCGCGGGAGGTATTGGCGGGGTTGTTGCGGCGGGCGTGGCGTCGGGACGTGGGGGACGGGGATGTCGAGCGGGTGATGCCATTTTTCCGGGACGGTTTGGCGACGGGGGGATCGTTTGACGCGGGAATGGAAGCGGCGTTGGCGGCCGTGTTGGTGAGTCGTGAATTTTTGTTTCGGACGGAGCCGGACCCGGAAGGAGTGGCGCCGGGAACGGCTTACCGCGTGAGTGACGAGGAATTGGCATCGCGGTTGTCATTCTTTTTGTGGAGCAGTTTACCGGATGAGCGTCTGTTGGATTTGGCGGCGGCGGGGAAGCTGCATCGGCCGCGGGTGCTGGCGCGAGAGGTGAAGCGGATGCTGGTGGACGAGCGGGCGGAATCGCTGGTCACGAACTTTGCGGATCAGTGGTTGTATTTGCGGAACCTGGATTCGATCACGCCGGACGGGCGATTATTTCCGGGGTTTGACGACAACTTGCGGCAGGCTTTTCGGCGGGAGACTGAGTGGCTATTTGGGACCGTCGTGCGGGAGGACCGGAGTGTTTTGGATTTGATAGGGGCGGAAGAGACGTATTTGAACGAGCGTTTGGCGAAGCATTACGGGATTCCGCGGGTGTATGGGACGCGATTTCGGCGGGTGGCGCTGGATGGCGATGAGATGCGGGGCGGGTTATTGAGGCAGGGGAGCATATTGACCGTCACGTCTTATGCGACGCGGACGTCGCCGGTGATTCGCGGGCATTGGATACTGGAGAATTTGTTAGGGACGCCGCCGCCGCCGCCGCCGCCGGACGTGCCGAATTTGGAAGACACCGCGGTGGATGATGATTTGCCGATGCGGGAGCGGCTTGCGATTCACCGGGAGAATGCGGCGTGTGCGAGTTGTCATGATGTCATGGACCCGGTGGGGTTTGCCTTGGAGCATTATGATGCGGTGGGGCGCCGACGGGAGAGCGAGCGGGGGATGGCGATTGACGCGACGGGATCGTTGCCGGACGGGCGTGAGTTTGTGGGGGTAGAGGGTTTGGAGGCGGGCGTGATGAATCGGCCGGAGATATTTGTGCGGACGCTGGCGGAGAAGTTATTGGTTTTTGGATTGGGACGGGGGGTGGAGCCGGAGGATGCGCCCGCGATTCGGGAGATTGTGAGGGGTTCGGCGCGAGAGGGTTATACGTTTTCGAGTTTGGTCACGGCGATTGTTCAGAGTCCGTTGTTTACGATGCGGATGACGGAATGATGAGGCAGGGAGCGTTTATCATGGGGGGCGGACGAGCGGGCCGCTCGTCCCTACCGGGAGGCAGGCTGAAAGGGGCTGCCGCGGGGCGCTTGCGGGCATCGTTGACGGAGCGCCTTGATTGAGGGTAGGGTATGCGAACCGCACCCAGAGAATTGGCATGAACTTTTTATCCAAGAAATCGTTGCCTCGGCGGACCGTGCTTCGCGGGATGGGAGCGTCGTTATCGTTGCCGTTATTGGATGCGATGGTACCGGCGGCGACGGCATTGGCGGCGACGGCGGCGCAACCGGTGAAGCGATTGGGATTTGTTTTCATGCCGATGGGCGCGGATTTAAGTCGGTGGACGCCGCGTTCGGAGAAGACCTTGAAAAAGTTGTCGCCGATTTTGGATTCGTTGGCTCCGGTGCGGGATCATTTGACGGCGTATACGAACTTTGATTTGCAGCCGGCGTATCCGGGGAGTCATGCGACTTCGAACTCCGCGTTTTTGAGTGCGGCGCGGGCGAAGTTGACGGAGAGCACGGACTATTTTTTGGGGACGACCGTGGATCAGATTGCGGCGAAAGCGATCGGGCAGGAAACGGCTTTGCCGTCCTTGGAATTGGCGATGGATTTGTTGGAGACCGTCGGGCAATGCGACAATGGGTATGCGTGCGTGTACCAGAATCATTTATCGTGGTCTTCGCCGACGACGCCTTTGCCGGCGGAAGCGCACCCGCGCTTGGTGTTTGAGAAGATGTTTGGAGAAGGGGGGAGCAAGGCGGAACGTCAGGCGGCCTTGCGATCGCGCGCGAGCTTGTTGGATTTCGTGAAGGATGATATGGCGCGATTGAAGCGTGAGTTGGGGCCGTCGGACCGGGCGAAGGTGAGCGGGTATTTGGATTCCGTGCGGGAAGTGGAGCGACGGATTCAGAAGGCGGAAGCGAGCGTGGCGGAGAATCCGGAGCCGGACATGGATCGTCCATTAGGGGTGCCGAATTCGTATGCGGAGCATGCGCGGTTGATGTTTGATTTGCAGTTGTTGGCGATGCAGGGGGACGTGACGCGGGTGACGACTTTTCAGTTGGCGCGCGAGACGAGTAATCGGACCTATCCGGAGATCGGCGTGCCGGACCCGCATCATCCGTTGTCGCACCACGGGAATGATCCCGACAAGATCGAGCGGATGTCGAAGATCAATGCGTTTCACGTGTCGTTGTTTGCGGAGTATTTGGAGAAATTGGCGGCGACGCCGGAGGGGGATGGGTCGTTGTTGGATCGGTCCTTGATTTTGTATGGGAGCGGGATGGGGAATCCGAACCTGCATGATCACACGCACCTGCCGGTATTGGTGGCGGGGGGTGGGTCTTATGGGATCAAGGGGAACCGGCATATTCGGTATGACGAGCCGGTGCCATTGGCGAACCTGCATTTGACCTTGTTGGATCGGGCGGGGGTGAAGTTGGAGAAGTTTGGGGACAGTGATGGGATGGTTCGGCTTTGAAAGGCGGTTTGAAAGGCAGTTGATCGGTTTGTCGGTTGATTGGTTCGTCGGTTGCTTGGCTGCGTTGCTTTTTGTGGGGTCCGGCGTGGTCGTGGCGGAGGACAAGGGGGAGGGGTTGCGGGAGGCGGTTTATATGGAAGAGGTGGCGAAGGCGAAGGGGTTGATTGAGGCGGGGGCGGATGTGAACGGGGCGAATCGGTATGGGGTGACGGCGTTATCTTTGGCTTGTCAGAATGGGAACGTGGCATTGGTGAAAGCCTTGTTGGAAGCCGGGGCGGACGCGAACGGGGCCCTGCTGGGCGGGGAGACCGTCTTGATGACCGCGGCGCGGACGGGGGAGCCGAGAGTTTTAAGGGCTTTGTTAGGGAGTGGGGCGGAAGTGGATGCGACGGAGCGGAAGGGGCAGACCGCGTTGATGTGGGCGGCGGCGGAGGGCAATGTGGAAGCCGTGAAGGTGTTGTTGGATGCGGGGGCGAAAGCGGATCGCGAGGTGGGCTCGGGATTTACGGCGATGTTATTTGCGGCGCGGGCGGGGCATATCGGCGTGGTGGAAGTTTTGTTGGCGGCGGGCGTGGATGTGAATGTGGTGGCGAAGGCGGGCGGCAGCCGCGGGGGGAAGGCCTTGCCGAAGGGTTCCTCGGCGTTGCGTGTGGCGGTGGAGAACGGTCACTTTGATTTGGCGAAGGTGTTATTGGAAGCGGGTGCGGATGCGGACGATGCGCGATCGGGGTATGCGCCCTTGCATGTCTTGACCTGGGTGCGGAAGCCGAATCGTGGCGATGGGCCTGATGGCATGCCGCCGCCGGAAGGGACGGGGGAGCTGCGGAGCTTGGAGTTTGCGCGATTGTTGGTGGAGGATTATGGGGCGGACGTGGATTTGCGATTGCGGGAGAATGCGCCATGGGGGGCGAAGTTTGGGACGGATGGGGCGACGCCATTTTTGATGGCGGCGCGGAAGGCGGATTTGGCGTATCTAAAATTGCTTGAGGAAATGGGGGCGGATGTATCCGCGGCGGACGATGATGGGACGACGGCATTTTTGTTGGTGTCGGGCGTGGAGAGTCGGGTGCCGGAGGAAGAAGCGGGGACGGAGACGGAGCGCTTGGCGGTATTGGATTGGTTGGCGAAGCGGGGGATTGACGTCAATGAGGCCAACGAGAAGAAGGAGACGGCGATGCATGGGGCGGCGTATAAGAATGTGCCGAAGGTGGTGCGTTGGTTAGCGGATCATGAGGCGGACGTGGCGGTTTGGAATCGGGAGAACAGTCGCGGGTGGACGCCATTGTTGATTGCGCAGGGTTTTCGGCCGGGGAATTTCAAGCCGGATGCGGCGACGATTGAGGCGATTGAGAACGTGATGCGCGAGGCGGGGGTGGAGCCGCCACCGGCGCCGGAGCGGACGAGGTAGGGGAGCGCGCGCGGACGCGCGAATTTTGAATGTTGAAATAGGAGGCAACAGCTCCGCGAGATCTGGGCGCGGAAGTGAACGAAGGCGTCAACGTTTACGATGGCGGTCTGGGTTTGTCGCGGGGTCCTTGCCTTCGGCTTCGCTCAAGCCAGGGACTCGCTTCGCTCGCTTCCTCCGTCGCTCTTCGAGCTATGGAGGACACGCAGGATGACACGCTTTTAGGGCGACCGGAGGGGGTGATGGATTTAGCTGCTGACGGAGACGGAATTGAAGAACTTGTGGAGGTTGTCTTTTGAGCCTTCGGTGTGGATGGTGACGTTGACGACGTAGAGCGTGTCGTCGACGAGCATGAGGTAGGCTTCTCCGTGGAAGCCGGGGTGTGATTCATCGGAGTGATCGGGGCAGGTGTATTCGAGGTGCCAGGCTTCTTGACCGTTGAGAGTGGTTTTTTCGAAGGCGGTTTCGGTGCCGAGGGTTCGGTGGAGGACGTTGCCTTTGGCGTTATTCACAATCTTTTCGGCGCCGCCGATTTTGACGGCGAGGGACGGGAGCTTTGTGAAGCTGAAGTCGTAGATTTCGTTTTCGCCGTGGTATTTGTGAACAGTGGTGAGGACGGTGCCGGCGAGTGTTTTGTTGGAAGTGGTTTTGGTTTCGACGGGGGCGGGGATGGAGATCGAGACTTGGTTATCGGGGCCTTGGATGGTTTGCCATTGATCGGCGGCGTGGGTTGTCGCGAGGAGAGAAGTCACGGCGAGGAAGGTTAGGGCGCGGGATTTCATAGTGAGACGATGGGGTGAATGGGTGTGGGTGTAAAGGGTGGGGCGTCGCCTGCGTTTAGGTTGGGGGATCGTTTTTGGATTGGAAGAGGGAGTGGGTGCATTTGGCGGCGCGGCCGTCGAGGATGAGGAGGCCGAGGAAGATCGTGGCGACGCCGGCGATGGAAGTGGCGGGGAGCGGTTCGTTCAGAAGCAAGACGCCGAAGGAGATGGCGACGATGGGGATGAGGTAGGTGACGAGGGAGAGAAAAGTGGGTCCGGCGGAGCGGAGGACATTGAAGTAGAGGAGGAAGGCGAAGGCGGTGCTGAGGACGGCGATGGCGACCACCGCGAGGGAGGCTTTGAGGCCGGGTTGGAGGGTGAGGGGATTTTCGATTATGAGGCAGAGGGCGGCGAGGATGAGAGCGGAGCACGAGCACATGGCGGCGGCGTTCACGAGGGCGGGGGTGTCGTGGAAGCGTTTTGCGTAAATGGAGCCGGCGGCGTAGGAAGCGGCGGCGCCGAGGACGGCGAACTCGCCGAGGCGTTCCGAGGAAATGCCTTCGCGGATGCCGCGGCTCATGAGGATGAGGACGCCGGCGAAGCCGATGAGGACACCGATGATTTGGGCGGGGCGGGGTTTGGATTCGGCGCCGAACTTCCATGCGGCGAAGACCACGAAGAGGGGGACCGTGGCATTGAGGATGGAGGCGGTGGCGGCGGTGATGTGTTGTTGTCCCCAAGCGATGAGGGAGAAGGGGGCGACGTTGGTGAGGATTCCCATGATCGCGTAGGTGAGCCAGGTGCGCGGATTTTTTGGGATGGGCATCTTTCTCGCGAACACGATCGCAAAGAGGATCGCGGCGGCGAGGGCCATGCGCGCGAAGACCAGCGTGAAGGGTGGGAAATCGGCGAGGGCGATCTCGATAAAGATGAAGGAGCCGCCCCAGACGAGGGAGAGGATGAAGAGTTTGAACCAATTCGTTGCGGGCACGGCGAAGTTTCAATGAGACCGATCTTGTACAGAAGGCAACGAAGATCGCCAAGGGGTTAAAGTGAGATGGGTGGGGGCGCCTGGTCTAGGTTTTGGGGTGGTGGTTGCAAGGCCCTTAAGGTTGGACGTTGCGGACGATCCTGAGGATCGTCCCTACCGGGTCGTGGGAGGGGGAGGCGTCGTGGGAGTGCGCCCTCGGCGAGGGCGCGCTACCTTGAAAGGCAGGGGTTACTCGGAGGTAATTTGGATGGAGCCCCAGTAGCCGAACTCGTTTTTCCAGTCGTTGGCGGCGTTCTCGATGATGAGATCGAGGTGTTCGCCGGCGTAGGGGGTGAGATCGATCTCGAGGGTCAGCCACTCGTCCTGAACCGTTTGGTAGCTGACGATTTCGTCTGCGAGGATTTCATTGTTGGCGCGGACGCGGAGCTGCCAGTCGCCGTGGGGGTGGTAAGAGGCGCGGATTTTGAGGGTGGTGGTTTTGTCACGGGGGACGTCGTAGTGTCGCGTGAGGATGCAGGGGACGTTCTCGTTGAAGGGATGGGTTTGGACGGCGTCTTCGTTGCGGAAGGATTCGAGTTGGACGACCCCGCCTTCACCAACTTGATCGACTTGGAAGCCGGGGGCCATTTTATCGATGATTCGTTGCCAGGCGGGAGTTAGCGCGGTGTTGGCGGCGGCGCCTTTCCGGGTGGGTGGTGGCGGGAGGTCGCCGCTGACGAGTCTCCGGGCGGTGTGTTCCTGAAGCATGGGAATGGCGGACCTGGAGGCGAGGAGGAGCGCCTTGTCGGGCGTCTCCGGGACCATGGGTTCGAGGGCGAACCAGAGCATGCGGGGGATATTGTGGTCGTCGACATCTTCGTCGCGCTGGGAGAGAGCGGTGAGCTGGGGCCAGCGCTGTTCGTGGTTGAGGCGTTGCAGGGCGGAGGCCAAGTAGAGCCGCACCACGGGGGAGGGATCGTTTTTGGCAAGCTCGAGAAAGTGATTGAGGGTGTGTTTGTCAGGGTTTTTATCTTCGCAGAGGAACTGGATCGTGAAGGCGCGGACGTACTCGTCCTCGTGTTCGAGGAGTTTGTGGAGGTGTTGCGGGGTGAGGCTATCGGTGGCGTGGAGGGCCCAGAGGGCGCGCAGGCGTTTGGGAGTGGTTTTGGATTTGCGGAGCTTCTTGTTGAGAGCGGCGGTGACGGATTTGCGATCGAGGGTTTCGTCGTGGGCGCGCATTTGGAGTTGGAGACGGGCGCGGCGGACGAACCAGTCGTTGGCATGGTCTTGCATGGCGACGAGTTCTTCGTCGGAGAGGGAGGCGATGTCGGGGGCGGGACCGGTTTCGGCTTTCTTGGGGAAGATGCGGTAGATGCGGCCGCTATCGGGGAAATTGATGGCGTTGCCGCAGATATCGGTGTCGTGCCAATCGAGGATGTAGACGCCGCCGTCGGGACCGATCTCGACGCTGAAACCGACCCAGGCGAGGTCATTGGTCGTGATGAAATCTTCTCCATGACTTCCGATGAAGCTGGAGCCGTTCGGGTGCATGACATCGGTGATGACCTGGTGTGCGTGGATATTGCACATGAAGAGATGGTCGTGGAATTTCTTCGGGAAGGTATCGGCCAGGTAGAAGCGCGCGCCGCCGTGGGCGGAGCGATGGGTATGATCGCGGATCGTTTTGATGTCGTTGTAGACGTAGGGATTGAGGTGGGGTTTGGATTGTTTGTGGTAGATGCCGCCCTGGACGACGTGGAAGAGGTGAGGGATGACGCAGCAGGTGGCGAAGCCCTGGCCGACGTCGTTGAAGTCGAAGCCCCAGGGATTGGAGAGGCCGCGGGCGAAGATTTCGAACTCGTCTTTTACGGGGTGATAGCGCCAGATTCCGGCGTCGATGAAGTGGCGTTCGGATTCGGGGGTGCCGGGTTTGCCGACGAAGGATTGGGTGAAGACCCCGTGGCAACCGTAGAGCCAGCCGTCGGGACCCCAGATGAAACTGTTGAGCGTTTCGTGACGATCCTGGATGCCCCAGCCGTCGAGGAGGACCTTGGGATTGCCGTCGGGTTTGTCGTCGCCGTCGGCGTCGGGGATGAAGAGGAGGTTGGGTGGTGCGCCGACGTAGACGCCGCCAAAGCCGACGGCGATCCCGGAGCTGAAGGTGAGTTTGTCGGTGAAGAGTTTCTTTTTGTCGAAGACGCCATCGCGATCGGTGTCTTCGAGGATTTGGATACGGGTGGATTCGGTTTCCGTGTGGGAGCGGCGATTGACGTAGTTGTAGTTTTCGACCACCCAGATGCGGCCTTTGTCGTCGAAAGTGAAGGCGATGGGTTCGCCGATATCGGGTTCGGCGGCGAAGATATCGACCTGAAAGCCTTTCGGGATATCCATCTTCGCGACCGCCTTTTCCGGGGTGAGGAAGGGCGCGTTGCTGGTTTTCAGCTCTTTTATTTGAGCGGTCGCTGAGAGTGCGAGCGCGGCGGAGAGCAGCGTCGTCGCGGAGACTGTTAGGAGTTTGATCATCTAATTGGGGAGGGGGATTTGCTTGGTGGACTGGAGGTATTTCACGAGGTCGAGGACCTGGGCGTCCTGGAGGGCGGGAAGGAGACCTTCGGGCATCATGGAGACGGGAGCGGTGTCGCGTTTGGCGATATCGGTTTTCAGAATAACTGCTCGTTGGGCGACGGTATTGAGGATGAGGCGTTGGTCGTCTTCTTCGGCGAGGGTGCCGGCGAGGATTTGGCCGTCTTTTGTCGTGACCGTGATGAGTTTGTAGGCGTCGGGGATATCGGCGCTGGGGTCGATCATGTTGAGGAGGATGTAATCGATATCGGCGCGGTTGGAGCCGGTGAGGTCGGGACCGATTTTTCCGCCTTCGCCGTAGAGGATGTGGCAGGCGCTGCAGGCGCCCTGGAAGAGAAGGCGGCCTTTTGTGGGGTCGGCGGCTTCGAGTTTATCGGCGGAGAGGAGATTTTTGTATTTGGTAATGAGTTGGGATTTGTCTTTAGAGAGCGCGTTGAGGTCGCCGTAGACATTTGTGAATTTGTTGCCGAGGAGGTCGGTGAGGGAGCGCGCGATGTAGACGGGGACGTCGGCGCGGGGGATGTCTTTGTTCTTGAGAGCGGCGAGGAGTTTGTTTGCGTAGGATTCGCGGGCGGCGAGCGTTTCGATGGTGGCGCGTTTGGCGTCGAGTGAGAGTTTGGGGTATCGGTTGAGGAGGAGGGTGGGTGCGTTCGGGTCTTCGACGGCGCTGTAGGCGCGGATGGCGTCGATTTGGAGCTTGGGATCGTTGAGGAGCGGTTTGATGACGGGGGCGAGCTCGGGGTATTGCTGGGTGACGAGGGCTTGGAGGGCTTCGCGGCGCTGGGGGGCGGGCGCTTTGTTATTTTTGAGTGTGGCGAGGGCTTTCTCGGTGGCCGCTTTATCACCGAAGATTTGATTGAGACGTTGGGTGAGGCGTTTGATCTCCGGGGTGGAGGATTTGTCGAGCGCCAGGCTGGCGGATTTCCAGGACGGGGGCGGGGTGAGATTGCGACGGCCTTCGAGGCCTTGGAGCATCCCGCGGAGGAGGGCGGCGCGGACGGCGGGATTCTCGTTTTTCTCGAGGGATTGGGCGAGGAGATCGAGGGCTTTGGTGGAGTCGAGTTGTTTGACCTGTGCTTCGCGGAGCTTCTGGAACTTTTCGTTGGCGGCCTGACGTTCGGGCGGGAGGGGCGCGGGTGTTTTGGGTGGGGTAGTGGTCGCGGCGGCGGGTTTTTTGGGAGCGGGGGCTTTCTTCTTGGCCGGTTTGTCGTCGAGGTTGGCGTTGATTTGTTCGTCGGTGGGGGTTTTGGAGGGGACACCGTTTTTGGGGACCTCGAGGCCGGCGGTCCAGGCGATGGCGTTTAGGACGACTTTGCGGAAGTTATCGTTCTGCCAGCTTTCGTGGTTGTGGGCGCCGGTGAAACCGAAGCCGCGGCCTTTGCCATCGGGACGATCGTATGCCCAGGCGACGTGTTGTTCTTCGCCGTTGGCGACGGCTTTGCGGACATGGGGGTTGCCGCTGCGCGCGCCGTCGGGGCGTTTGAGGGTTTCGGGGCCGGGGAGATCGGAGAGGATGGGGGTGACCCCCTTCAACTCGGGGACGAAGCGCATGTGGTAATACCATTCGTCATCGACGGCGAAGGGTTCCAGGCCATTGGCGACGGGGTGGTCTGGGAAAGTATCAAAGTTAGGTTTCCAATGGGGATTGACGGACCAGTTGAGGTCGCAAAAGCCGCCCATCCATTCGAGGAATCTTTTTGCGGGTGTGCCGACTTTGGCTTCGGTGGCCCAGTGGATCATCACGACGCCGGTGCCTTTCTTCATGAGGGCGTCGAATTCTTTCAGGTTTGGGTTGAGGAGGTGGTTTTCGTGTCCGGTGCAGAAGACGACGATCGTGGCGGCATCGTCGAGGACTGAGGGATCGGCGGGGTATCCGTCTTCGGGGAGGACGACGGCTTCGACGGGGAGGCCGGAAGAATTGAGCGCTTCGGCGAGGATGATATTACCGGCGCGATGTTCGTGGGCCATGGGGCCGTGGCTGGGTTTGCCGGAGATGAAGACGACTTTGGACTTTTCAGGATTCTTTGCCGCGGGTTTGTCTTGGGCGGTCGCGATGAGTGTGAGGGGAATGGCGAGGGCGGCGAGAAGGGCCAGGAGGATTTTGGGTTTCATGGTCGTGGCGAGGGTTGAGGAGACGCGACGGGGCACTGAATATGGTTCGTCTTAAAAGGGGGTGGGGTCTTGGATTGTTCAGACGAATTTTATGATGAATTGGTCCAAGGGTGCCATGGAAATGGGGGGGAATCAAAGAAGGGGTGGGGGGAGTATTCAGTAATCAGTGATCAGTAATCAGAGGGGAGGGGGACGCGAATACCCATGTTCCAAGCTCCAAATAGACTTCAGTATTCAAATTTCAAAATTCAAGGATGAGGGAAGGGGAGGACGGTTTTGGGGAGCTAGGGAGGTTTAGTCCTCGCTTCACCCTTCGGGTTTCGCTGCGGAGGCCCGTTGGGGACAACGGGCCCCACCTAAGTCTTTGGGGCGGGCGGTGGCGTGTTTGAGGAGCGTTGTGCGCAAGTCTATCTCATTCGAGATAGATACCTCCCTCCTTCGTCGGGATCGGCGAGGGCGCGCTACCTTAAAGGCAGGGGGTTAGTTTGGGCCGTAGAGGTGGGTGCCTTTTCGGGCGGCTTCGAGGGCTTTGTGGGTATCGACGGGGGGGCCGGGGTCGGATTGGTCGAGCATCCATTCGTCGAGGGCGGTGCGGAGGGTTGTTAGGGTTTCGGTGTGGGACTCGTCGTTGGCCAGGTTTTTGAGTTCGTAGGGGTCTTTGGCGGTGAGGTAGAGTTGTTCGGGGGGCCGGGACATGTATCGGCGGACGAGGGTGTAGATGCCGGGTTTCTTCAGAGGATCGGCGCCGAGCCAGGTGGCCCAGTAAGGGTTGTTGAATTTGCCGCCGCCCATGAGGTGTTTTTCGATGTAGAGTTGGCGCGGGGTGAGATTGCGGATGTATCGGTGGGTGCCGTCGGTCACGGTGCGGATGGGATAGGCGGGGCCTTCGGGGAGGTTGTTGTGGATGCCGTAGGCGAAGGTGCGATGGGTCTCGGCGTTGCCGAGGAGGACGTCTTTGAAGGAAGTGCCGTCAAAGTGTGGGAGGGTGGTTTTGTCAGGGTTTTGGGTTGTTGAGGCGAGGTCGATGAGGGTGGGGGCGACGTCGGCGTATTGGACGATGGCGTCGGTGCGTTTGCCGGATGTGATTTTGCCGGGCCAGACGGCGACGAGGGCGGTGTGGAGGCCGGTGTCCCAGTTCGTCCATTTGCAGCCGGGGAACTGCGAACCTTGCTCTGAGGTGAAGAGGACGAGGGTGTTGTCTTCTTTGCCGGAGTCTTTGAGGGTCTGGAGGATATCGCCGATCTGGGAATCCATGTAGGTGATTTCGGCGAGGTAATCGGCGAAGTGTTCGCGGGTTTCGGGGGTATCGGCGAGGTTGGGCGGGAGCTTGATGCTTTTGGTGGGGTATTGCGAGGCGTCGCCCATGACCCAGGGGATGTGGGGTTCGACGAGGGCGACGACGAGGCAGAAGGGATTGTCGTGGGCCATGAAGTCGCGGATGCCGTCGAGGGAGTGGGGTTCGGTGGGTTCGCGGACGCATGATGGGTCGAAGCCGGGGACGGGAGTGAAGGGGAAGGCGTCGGCGGGTTTGACGTGTCCTTTGCCGGCGAGGCCGACGTTGTAACCGAGGGGTTTGAGGAAGTGGGGAAGTGATTGGGTATCGGGGCGGGAGGCGGAGTGGTTCCAGGCGCAGCCGTTGCGCATGGGGAACTGGCCGGAGTAGAGTTCGGCGCGGCAGGGTTGGCACATCGCCTCGGAGAGGTAGGCGTGGTTGAAGGTGAGGCCGCGTTTGGCGAGGGCGTCGATGTTTGGGGTGATGGCGTTTTGGCCGCCGTAGAGGGGGAGGTCGTTATAGGTGCAGTCGTCGGCGATGATTATCAGGACGTTCGGCAAACCTGCGGTTTGATCCAAGTGCGGCTCCGCCGCGTTGGTATTGCGGAGTGCAGTGGGGGCGCAGAGGAGGAGGATTAGGAGGAGGGAGGTGAGAGGGGATTTCATGGGTTGGGAGTAAACGGGGGTGACAGGGGGGTGCTGTCGGGTATTCGGTGGGGTGGGAGTGGTGGGGAAAGGGGATTTAAGGGTTGGGGAGTTCGGCGCCGCAGCGGGTTTTTGTGGGCTAATTTAGGGATCGGGATTAGGCTATGATTGTGACGAAGGGTGGCCCTGGGAGCGAAAGACTCATGGATATCTGCCGTATTTGATTCCGCCTCTAATACCGTGTTATCAAGTAAAATTACTTAATAATAATATTGTTCTGCTAAGAAGATGACGGCCGCCAAAACGAGTTGCTCCAAATGCGGCGCTGAGATCCTTCAGATGACCGCCGATGAGACTGACGGTTACTGTATGCCATGCAAATCCGGAGTAAGGATTCGAGGTGGATTCATGCCGATGGGGGCTCACTTCCACGGAGCAGCTTGGATGGGCATCCTCATGGGGGTTCTGGGGTTTCTAGCCGCACGGGGTGGATGGAATCTTTGGATTACGATCGCCATAGGGTTCATTCCCGTCTTTATCCTAGGACATATTATCGGGGAACTGACTTTCGGCCTCCACTGTTGGCTTTCCGGTCGCCGTTCACCTCCACCAATGGTGACCGCAAATCAGATGGGAGCAGAACAAGGCGGCGCAGACCAAGCCGCTACCGCTGCGGGTGGCAAGTCGAAGGACAGCAAGAAACAAAAGAAGGAGGCGAAGCCGCGCCCCGAGTAGCGGCTGGCTGGCCTCGGACGTTAGGCATCATATGACGGCATCGTGCAAAGCTTGGATATTTGGACGCGCGCCAGTGATTCTTTTCATAGTCATTGCCTCTACTTGGGTCTTGTATTCGATGTATCTTCTTTCAGCTCAGCCGCCGTCTCCCGCTTATCCTGATATTGGCGGTGCCGCGACACTGGCTATCTTTACTCTTTCCTGTGGCATATGTGCGTTCCTTCTTGCTGCGCTTGGAGTCCGATCTTCAGAGGTTCCCAAGGGATGGGCTTGGATGGGTCTTATTCTCAATGCGCCTATTATGCTGTATGTTCTTGGATATTACTCAGTGACTTTCGTTTCCGGACTAATCGCCACGCAGTGAAATCTCAAGAGCCTAACAAGCCAGTGGTGCCAACATCGATGAATCTCCTTGGCTATTCGCGGGGGTTGCTGGTGGCTTGCCGGCGTTTTGGCTCAGTGGCACACTTGTGACGTTAGGTTCAGAATATGGAGTCGATTATTATACACCGATATACGAAAGAAGACCTTTATGAGATCTACCGAATTGTTAATGATAACGATAGCTTTGTATCTCTCGTT